>NZ_JBMDIY010000028.1:0-81622 GCF_057808895.1 Flavobacterium sp. FG68 | reverse complement strand
CTTAATTAAATATTTTTGTCTAATTAAATCTGTATCGATTATTTAGGACTAGTCATATGTGTGATACTAAACTCAAATTTTACTTGAATTAATATCTTTTTATAAAGTTTATTTATCCTTTAATAATTTCTCTAAAACCTTAATATGTTCATCTTTGGTTTTCAAAAGCTCCAAATTTAAACGTTTAATTTCCTCTAAAGCTTCGATCCATTTTTCTATTGGATTTACATTAAATGTTGGACTATGCCCTGCATTCAAATAAGCTCCATTATCAAATGTATTTGAAATAATATTAATCGCCTGTTCTTCATCAAAATTCTGAAAAGCTTCAACAGGAATTTTTAAAACTGCAGAGATTTGTTTCAGCAGATTTTCTTCAATTACATCTTTCTGCTCCAGTAAAGAAATTTTCTTTTGGTTCCATTCTTCGCCCAAATCATAAGCTAATCCTTCCTGTTTTATGTTAAGCATTTCTCTGAAACGTTTTACGTTTCTTCCCTGATGTATTTTCTGTTCCATAATGAGTGTCAATTTTTCTAAAGGCTCAAAGACAAAGCCGTTTCAGATTAAAAATCCTGAGTTTCAAAGATAAAAAAATATCCCGTAAATATTCCTTTTGTCAGATATTATAACCAAATCTGTAATACTTTATCCATTTGAAAGAATGTATTCTTAGAATGTATTTTGATTTAAATAATTGAACAAAAGCTGCAAAATGAGGTAAGTCCGTAAAAAATCAATATTTAGATAAGATATATTCGTACAATGTAAGTTTTCCCTAAGAAATAACCATGACTGAATTAAAATATTTTCTAAATGATTTTTCAGAAGAAGAAGCATTTGAGAAGAGATTTAGTTCAATTTATAAAATATAGAAAAAATTCTTGCGCGAGGATAGACAAAAATCCCAAGTGTCTTTAAATGATTGGGGTATTAACTAAATTTTTAAAACCTTAGATTATGTTAAAAAAAATTTTAAAATTAAACGGAGCTCAAGAATTATCTAAAGATGAGCTAAAAGCGGTAAATGGTGGAATAACAGAAATTTGCGTTAAAGGGATTGCAAGTGGACTGGCCATTTTAAAAACTGGACCATGTCCTCCAAATTATCCTCTAGAGGGTGGAGGATGTTGCTTCGCAGATTAATAATTAATTTCACAAAAAAATATTTATTGTAAGACATGGAAAATTTAAGAGGTTAAGCTACCCCATACAAAGGCAGTTAAATTTTCAAACAAAAAACTTAAACTAATGCTCTTACTTTGTTGATTGTATAATGATATACTATCTTCAATATTTATATTTTTTTAAGAAGAGAGGAACTTATTTCCTCTCTTTTTTATTATAAAATTTCAAATTTCTTACTGCTGTTGCAATTGTTCCGATCGTAAACAACGAGATATAATGAAGGTTTTCTAGAGTCCAAACGAGATAATTCTCAAACCATTTTTAGTTGTTTCAATAAAATATTAGGATGTTTTGTTTTCTCTTTTAAATAAAAAATAAGATTTCAAAAAAAAGAGAGGTCTTACAGAATTTTCAAAAGATAAGGTTAAATAAGCCCTAATAATAAAAATTAATTTAGAAATCTTTACTATTTTATTTGCTGTTTTGTTATTTTTTAGTATTAAAGCTAAATGTAGAAGAGCATAATTATTTGATAAATTAAATGCTTAGTTTCGTACACTAAAAATAAATCTATATTTAAATTAAAAACTTTCGACATTTCTTAACTTGTAATTATTGTTTATACTTTAGATGAGGTGGAATTAGCCTTTGAATGTTAAGAAATCATAGATGTCGGTTGGTTTTGTTTTTTAACAATTATAATTTGCGCTTTCTGGATGATGTTGACAAATACATCAAAGAAAATAAGCATTTGTATGAAATTGCTTTTGTTACTGAAATCAATGTAAAACTTTTAAAAAACTTGAACAAAAATTATTTATGAAAATTAAAACACTATGCTTATTTTTTCTTCTTTCTGTAATTTCTATAAATGCTCAAATTTATACACCACAGAGTACAATTCAAGGAGCGTCAACAAATGATAATGTAGGTATTGGAACTAATGCTCCTGTAACTAAATTAGATGTAATTGGTATCTACAACACTTACTGTTGGGTTAGGCACTGTAGTGGGAAATAGACTTATAACATTAACACCAACTATTGATGCTTCAATGCCAAATATTCAAGGAATTCTAGCAGGAACAGGGGCAGGAAGTTTTACTTTACAAGGTTTAGGAGGAAACGTTGGTATAGGCTCTCAAAATGCACCAACCGGAAAATTAGATATTTTTACCGGTATTAATGGTGTTCCCACAACAATAGCATCATTACCTACTGGTATGATTTCATTTGCAAATAATGGTTTAAGTACAGCAGTTCCTACTATCTTTAGTAAAAGCAGCAACTCAATAGGATTCTCAATTTTCGCAGGCACAAATGATGCAAATATAAATCCAGATATGAGATTTGTAGTAATGGAGGAAGATGGTACTGATTTCGCAGCTCTCACAAGTCCAGCATTTAGATTCTCTAGATTCAGTACTCCACTAGTTGAAATTTTAAGAAATGGAAATGTTGGAATTGGAACTGCATCGCCAATAGCAAAATTTCATATCGTTGACACAAATGGAGGAGTTTTCTTTGATGGATCAAATGCAACATATAATAGATTTAAGTCAACAGCAGTTGCTCCAGGTAATCCAAAACCGTTATTGATTAGCGCACAATTATCAGGGACTACTCCTGATGTTTACATTACTTCTGGAAATGTAGGTGTAGGAACTATCAATCCAACTTCCAAACTTACTGTTGCTGGTAACATAAATTCTCGAGAAGTTAAAGTAACTGTTGATGCTGGAGCAGATTTCGTTTTTGAAAACAACTACAATTTAACATCTCTATATGCTCTTGAAAAATATCTAAAAGAAAACAAACATTTACCAGAAATCGCTTCTGCTGATGAAATGAAAAAGGAGGGAATCAATTTATCTGAAATGAATATAAAACTTTTGCAGAAAATTGAAGAATTGACCTTATACACAATTGAGCAGCAAAAAACAGTGAAAAACTAACAAAAATTATTGAAGCATTAACCATAAGATTGGAAGTCGTGGAAGGAAAATAATCTTAAACTGCATTGACTACAATTATATTGAAAACATGAGTATGAACAAGATTTATTTTTGTAAAATATGTAATGTGTTTAACAAATTCAATACCTTTTAATATCTATGCTTTGTTAAGATAAGAAATGAATAATCTAAGGGAGACTTTCTTTGATGATTTAAATGTTTCATGAAAGTGTAGAGAAAAAATAAAACGTACAATTCTTTAGTAAATCATATTTTATACTCTCAAAAATCAATTTATATTTTATAATGAAAAACATACAAACAAAACAAGTACTATTTTTTACGTTATTATTTTTAATTTCATTAAATGGCTTTACTCAAGTTTCATCTACATATGTACCTAAACTTAATATTCCTTCTTCTCCAGAAACATCTAAATTCAATCAGTTTGTAGATACTCCAGTTGGATACAATACTGGAATGCCTAATATTGACATTAATTTGGGAGAAATCAATATTGATGGCGTTTCTGTCCCTATTTCATTAAGTTATCATTCAGATGGTATAAAAGTTGATGAAAAAGCAACATGGGTGGGTTTAGGTTGGAGTTTAAATGCGGGATATAAGGTATCTCGAAAAGAAAATGGTATTCCTGATGAGAGCCGATTGTTTTTTCAACTCGATCCAAACTCACTTAATTCAATACAGGGAATTAAAAATTTTTCTGACAATAATCCTCAGACCATACCAAACTCTATGACTGTATCTACAGCGTTAAAAAAAGAGAATACTAATTCTGATTATCGCCCTGATGAATTTAATTATTCAACCCCTAGTTCAAATGCTAAATTTTTGTTTTCACAGCTAAAACAAAAATTTGTTGCTTTTCCTTCGAATATGGATAAAATAGAGGTTGATTATCAGTTAAGTAAAATCAATAATGTTAAAATCACTGATGATAGTGGTGTTAAATATTTTTATGGTATAGATTCAAATGCAAAAGAAAGAACAAATCCAATAGCTCATAATTTTTATAATTCATGGAACATAAGCAAAATTGAAAATATTAAAAACCAAGTAATTTCTTTTTCATATAACTTATATAGTTTACAAAACTACGAAAGACCAGTAGTTTTAATGGATAACCTTTCGACTACAATAAGTAATGATCAACTAATCAATTTAGAATCAAGTTATATTTCTGAAATAAATTATTCAGAAGGTAAAATAGAATTTATTGCTCAGACAAATAGACAGGATTTAAAACAATTTCCAAAATTGAACTCTATTATTTTTAGAAATAAAGCTAATCAAGTAATTAAAACTATAATCTTTAATTATTCTTATTTTGTAAACACTTTGCCAAATGCTTCAAGTGATAATTTTACTGAAAACAGTGGAAAAAGATTAAAATTAGATAGTATTGATATATTAAATAATATAAATACAGAAAAACAATCCTATTCTTTTTCTTATTACGATGCTAATATTCCAGATAGATTAAAAGGTGGTAGTGATTATTGGGGTTATTACAATGGAACTATTCAAAGTGGTGTGCCTTCTCGCGTAAAATACGCTACTAATATTACTACTGGTCAAGAAAATCCAGATATAATGAGTGGCTATTATTCTGGGGCTGATAAAAATATAAATACTCAAACTTTTAATACATTTTTATTAAAAAGCATCACCTATCCAACTGGTGGAAAACAAGAATATGTATATGAAAACAATTTTGGAAAACTTTCTAACAATAAAGATCAAACATTTTTTTGTTTAGCTAACAAGTATCTGCCTGTTAATCAAAAACTGCAAAATTGTAACATTAACATTTCTGGGCTTTTTAGTCAAACTTATGCAGACGGTATTTACTTCGGATCTCCTCAGCCTTCAGAAATAATTACTCTAAATCAATACGAAAAAAAATATATTTTTAGAACAAGCTTTCCAATTAATATCTCAAACGTAAAGAGTATAGGTATGTTATACACAAATAATCTGTCTCATAATTTTGATAAAACAGTACTTGGTGTAACAAATGCAAGTCAATTAAACATGGGTATTGAAGAAAAAAGATATTTAATAAAAAATGGTGTAAAAACCCTAATATCTGGTCCTGGTCCTATGAATACAAGTTTACCTAATAATAATGAAAAATATATTTCATATTATGCGACAAACTTATTAAATGATAATTATGATACTTTTGAAATAGAAATCTCATTTATTTATAACAAACTATTGACTCCGCAACTTAGTAATAGACCTTTTAATTTTAATTATAATTTAGATGATGTTAAAAGAGACTTCAATCAGTTAAACAATGATAATGTTTACTTAATAGGCGGCGCAAGAATTAAAGAAATAAATGTAATTGATAAAAATTCTATAATCAAAAAAAGAGGTTATAAATATTCAGATGATTTTTCAGAAAGTGGTTTGGCTTATTTTGTTCCCTCTTTTTCGCAAAGAAGAGTGAAATACAATCGTTATGTTGATGATCAATGTGGGTTACCATGTGGATATATTGCAGATCGTTATTGGTCTTATAGTTCAGATGGTATCTTTAATACATCCAATGGGAGTAATGTCGCTTATCAATATATAGAAGAACAGATTTATGGGACTGGTAATTCTTATTTAGGAAAAACAGTTTATGAATATTATTTGTCTACACTATCTAGTGATAATAATTATACTTCATTTAATGCAAATCCTTATTCATTTATAAATACTTTCGACTGGGTTAATAAATCATTAAAGGCTAAGAGAATTTATAATTCAACAGATGCTTTAAATCCTTTAGTTAAAGAAGAATATGAATATTTTTTTAATAAACCTAGTATAATAGAAAGCGTAGATGAAATAAGAAATGATTTGGCAATTAATGATATGATTATAACCCAAGGAGATGATTGCTTATATTCTATATTTTATACTTATGAGTATGCTAGTGTTTTTAAAAAATTGCCCTATTTTAAGCATTTTCAAGGATTTAGTTTGCCTAAAACAAAAACGATAACGGAATATTTTAATGGAGCTGCACTAATAAATACTACTAGCTATAATTATAATTTTACTGGAGATTTATTATTATTAAAAAATGAATTGACAACTAACTCTAAAAATGAAAATTTAGAAAAAAAATATTATTATCCAGTTGATTCGGCAGATCCTGTGAGTTCTAATTTAGTTGCAGCTAATAGGATTTCAAAACCAATAGATACAGAAACTTATAGAAATGGATCAAAGTTATCTGAAAATAAAACAATTTATGTTAATGACGCCACAACAGCAGGATTACTATTACCTAAGTACGAGTATGCTGCTAAATTCCCTAATAATTTACCTAACATTACTGATATTGGGACTCTGGAAAAGAAAATCACATACAATCAATATGATTCCAATGGAAATATTCAACAGTATACCCTTGAAAGCGGAATTCCAGTAAGTTTAATCTGGGGTTACAATAAAGCGCAGCTCATTGCGAAGATAGAAAATGCTACAAATGCACAAATAGCCACCGCATTGAGAGTTTCTGATGTGAATACCCTAAACGAAAGCAACTTATCAGCAATTAATGCTTTGCGAGGTGATATTTCTTTTGCCAACAGTATGATAACAACCTATACCCACAAACCCCTTGTTGGAGTAAGCACTATTACTGATCCTAAAAATGATACAGTTACATATGAATATGATTCTTTTGGCAGATTAGAATTGATTAAAGATTCTAAAAACAACATATTAAAGGAATTTGCTTATAACTACAAAACAGCTGTTCAACAATTTGGTAATTCAACCATTAGTAAATCTTTTACTAGGAATAATTGTGGAGCTGGTACAACAGGTGGAACAGTTACATATAATATTCCAGCAGGAAAATATGTAGCAAGTTCTCAATCACTAGCTGATCAGTTAGCACAGAACGATATGGATACGAATGGACAAAATTATGCTAATATAAATGGCTCATGCACAACTTCAAATAGTTGTTCATTTACTCAATCTGCCTCAATTCCAACTTTTACAACCTCCACAATTGGCTTTACAGATTCAACGGTTTCATTTTCATTTGTATTTACACCAAACGCATCACAAACTATAAATTTACAAAACTATGCCAGCATATCTTTAGGGAATATTACTTCTGGTTGTAATCCTACTGTTCAAAGACGCTTTAATTATGTAGAATCTACATCTCCATATAGACAATGGGAATTTACTGTAGAAACGTCAGGAGCCATTTCATTAAAACTATTATATTTTTCAGGAGTAATGTCAACGGACTGGAAAACTACTATATCCCTAATTAATGCATCATTTCCAAAATAAAACCAATGATTAAAAAAATAACCATCATTTGTTGCCTTGTTATGGTTTTTCAAATGACATTACAAGCGCAAACTCAATCTGAAAATTATATTAAAACCGTTACTTACAAGACAGCAAGTACCGTAAAAATAGCTGCACCTACTATTTTACAGGCATCACAGACGATTACTTATTATGATGGACTAGGAAGACCTATTCAGCAAATTGAAGGGCAGCAGTCTGCATCGGGAAAAGATATCATTACCCATATCAAATATGATGGTTTTGGAAGACAGGTAGAAGAATATCTTCCTTTCAAATCTTCTAATACGAATATGGCCTTTGATCAGACTGCTGAGGCAAACGTATTGGCATATTATGCAAATCCTATACTTACCATCACTGGAAATCCATCAATGGAAGCCACAACGAATCCTTTTAGCAGAAAAGAACTTGAAGCTTCTCCACTTAATCGGGTACTAAAACAAGCGGCTCCTGGAAACGACTGGAAATCAGGGGTAGGGCATGAAATAAAAATGGATTACCAAACCAATGGTTTAGAAGAAGTAAAACTTTTTACTGCCAATACCAATTGGGATGCAACAGCAGGATTGTACACAATTACTTTTTTAAATAGCGGTTATTATTTTCCTAATCAACTTTATAAAACCATTACTTATGATGAAAACACTGCTGCTACACCATCTGAAATAAATGGATCAACAATAGAGTTTAAAAATAAAGAAGGGCAGGTTATTCTTAAAAGAACATATGGAGCTGTTGGAACAGGTACAGTGAATGAGAAACATGATACCTATTATGTGTATGATATTTACGGAAATCTAACTTATGTGATTCCTCCAAAAGCTTTGGATCTTATAGGGACATCCACTGGTATTCAGGCCGATGTAACATCCACGGCAGTTGTAACTACGACAAGTGGTCCTTTAAACTTAACAGCAAGCAATTCTATTAGATTATTACCGGGCTTTAATGCAACAGTCGGAAGTACTTTTAGTGCGGTTATCGATAACACCAATCAAACCATTTTGGATAATTTATGTTACCAATACAAGTATGATTCGCGTAATAGGCTGGTTGAGAAAAAGCTGCCGGGTAAACAATGGGAATTTATTGTATATGATAAATTAGACAGGCTGGTAGCTACAGGACCTGCTAATTCTCCATTTTCAGATTTGAGTACTACAGGATGGCTCATAACTAAATATGATGCTTTTAGCCGCCCGGTTTATACAGGGTGGATGACTTCTACTTCAGCAACAAATCTAGGAAGAAAAGCATTGCAGGATGCTCAGAATAGCGCTGCACTTACCGTACTTAATGAAACTAAGCAAACAAGTGGAACAATAGATGGTATTGATGCCTATTACAGTAACATTGTAGCCCCAACTTCTTTTAAACTTCTTACCGTTAATTACTATGATAATTATACTTTTCCAAGTAACCCAACAATTGTAATACCTACAGAAGTAGAGGTGCAAGCTGTGTTGACGACTGCGCAGGTAAAAGGACTGGCAACTGCGTCCTGGACAAGAGTACCTACTACCAGCACAGCAATATTAGGAGAAACCAATGCTATATTTTATGATGCAAAGGCAAGGCCTATTCGTAACTATACTATAAATTATCTGGGAGGTTATATTTGCACTGACAGCAAGTTAAAGGATTTCTCTGGACGATTGGAATATACTATAACAAAACACCGAAGATCCTCTTTAGATACGGCTGACCTTATTACAAAAGAGACATTTAGCTATTCTGATCAGGATCGTTTACTAACACAGACACATCAAATAAATGGAGCTTTGCCAGCCGAGCTTATTCTAAGTAATACCTATGATGAATTAGGACAGTTAATTTCTAAAAAAGTAGGAAATACTGCGGCAGCTCCAACTCAAAACATAAATTATACCTATAACATCAGAGGATGGATGACGGGGATTAATGATATCAGTGCTTTGGCGAAAGCGGGAGATCCAAAAGATCTATTTGCTTTTAAGATAAATTACAATATGCCAACAACAGTAATTACCGGCGCAAAATCATTATATAATGGAAATATTTCAGAAACTTTTTGGACAAGTGCTTCTGAAGCTACACCGGTAACTCGTGCATACGGTTATCAGTATGATGACTTAAACCGCCTTAAAAATGCTGTATTTAAAAGAGGTACTGCTGTAGCAAATAATGCTTACAATGAAACACTGACTTATGATAAAAACGGAAATATCATAACACTTTTACGTAATGGGGGAAGCGATGTAACGGCAGTTCCAATAGATAATTTAGTCTACAGTTATGCCAATAATAACAGTACCAATCAATTGATGAAAGTGGCAGACAGCAGTAATAAAACTTTAGGGTTTGTTGACAGTGCGACAAATACGGTAGACGATTACAGTTATGATGCCAACGGTAATATGATCAAAGACAACAACAAAAACATCACGTTAATTACTTACAACCATTTAAACCTACCTACAAAAATAACTTTTGCTGCAACCGGAAAGATTGTATACCTTTACAATGCTTCAGGACAAAAGGTGCAGAAAATTGTAAATGAAACAGGGAACCCTACAGTAATTACAGATTATCTGGGAGGATATCAATATGATATTGTAAACAGTGTCAGTACACTAAAGTTTTTTCCAACTGCAGAAGGTTATGTTGAACCAGCCGGAAGTTCTTATAAATATATCTATCAGTACAAAGATCATTTAGGAAACATTCGTGTGAGTTATGATAAGACGCTTGCTATCAAAGAAGAAAGTAATTTTTATCCATTTGGTTTGAAACAGGAAGGATATAATAATATTAAAATTGGTGTAGAGAATAAGTATAAGTTCCAAGGTCAAGAGCGTCAAGATGAGCTGGGATTGGGATGGGACAGTTTTAAGTGGAGAAACTATGATCCTGCAATTGGTAGATTTATGTGTATTGACCCTTTAAGCGAAAAATATAGCTATCAATCTCCATATAACTTTGCTGAAAATCGAGTTATTGATGGTAGAGAGCTGGAAGGTTTAGAATGGGCCAATATTAAAAATAATGATGGGACTACTACTCGACAATTGACAATTCAAATGTATAATAATTCTTCATTGTCTGATAAACAAGTTGCTAAAGCAACAGAAACAATGAAGGCTGACTTTGCAAAAACATATAGTGGCGAGGGTGCTTCTGCTCAATTAGTTGTAAACAATGTTTCCGAAGCTAAAGGAGACTTCTTAGTTACTTTGGTTGATAAAATTTCTAATACTCTCTATGATAGTAATGGTGAGATTATTGGAACTGCTGTTACAGCTGGTAAAACAGGAGAATTAGGAAATACGCAAAAAAATGCCTTTGAAGTAGCTGCCACGGTTGATGGAGTAAAAGTAAGTAACTCAGATATGTCTAGGACGGTATCCCACGAAGCTGGTCACACGGCAGGCCTACAACATCCTTCACAATCTACAAATCCTGTAAATGATATTAGACAGGATGCTGAAGGTGTTTCAGCAAAAACTGTAAAGGATAACGTGATGAATTCTGATCAAAATAAAATTAATCCATCCCATTCTGGAACAAATGCAACTGCTGGACAACTTAAAAGCATGGATGAATTAATAAATAAACAACAAAAACAATAAGTCAAATGAAAAAAATAACAGGAATTTTATTATCAATAATTGTTCTTAGTTGTTCTTCAAAAGAAAAAATCGTTAAAAATATTTCTTGTGGAGGAAATGTTTCTGTCCAATATGATAGATTGAAGCCGAAAAAATCAGGTATTGTGTCGAATCAAAATTTGAAAGCATTTACAGTTTATTTTTTGTATGAGTTTAATGATGATATCAAAGGATTTGTTAATAATGAGTTGAAATATGAAAAAAAATTAAACCTATCTGGAAGTTCAGATACTTTGGAGGAATATTTTGGTTATAATTATTCGAAAGATTCAGAGATTCCTATTTTGAAAGTAATTTCCGAAACAAAAAAAACTTGTTTTGATATACGAATAGACAAAAGATATAAGATAATTTATGTTTATCTCTCGAAAGACGGAAAATGGACTATTAGATTTTCTAATGTCTATTATACAAGCTAATCTCTCTGCTGGCGCAAGCATCCCGCACGTGAGCACAACGAGATGTTGACAAAGAGGGGTTTTAGGATAGGTCAAAACAAAAAAAGCTTCAGAGAAATCTGAAGCTTTTATATTTGTTATATCTATGTTTAATACTCAATTCAAATTTTACTTGAATTAATATCTTTTTATAAAGTTTGTTTATCCTTTAATAATTTCTCTAAAACTTTAATATGTTCATCTTTGGTTTTCAAAAGTTCCAAATTTAAACGTTTAATTTCCTCTAAAGCTTCTATCCATTTTTCTATTGGATTTTACATTAAATGTTGGACTATGCCCAACATTTAAGTAAGCCTCCCCGCTCTCCGAAGAGTTCAACTGAAAAATTGCATAAATGTCTCTGACTTTGCGCACTTTTTGTTATTTAGAAATTGTAAATGTGCTAAAAGTCTACTGATTTATTATTAGAATTGATAATGCAAAACAAAAAAAGCTCCAGATTTCCCTGAAGCTTTTGGTCTTAGCAGCGGAAGCATTCAAATATCTAACTAGATTGTCTTAAATTATTAAAATGTTTTAGCATTCGCATCTTATTTTTTCTATGCTTTTGTTTGCATAGCCACTCATATAAGTCCCAAAAAGTATCAATCAAAGTTAAAGTTCTTTTGACAGTTTGTAGTGGAAAAATTATATATTTGAAAATAAATCATGTGTGAAATTTATCACAGATATCTAACCAAATTTGGATGACTTTGTATGGTTTTGTCACACATATAAATAAGTTGATGGCAATTTTGCAAGACATCTCACCTACATTAATTAACAAGAAATAAAAAATGAAATTAACAATTACAATCGGACTTCTTTTAATTGCACATCTTACATTTGGACAAGACAGAATTCAAAAAATTGACAGTTTACTCAATTCTCTTTATTCAAAAGAGAAAATCAATGGAAATTTTCTAATTGCAGAAAAAGGGAAAGTTATTTATAACCATAGTTTTGGACTTGCAAACGAAGCAACAAAAGAAAAATTGAACGAAAATTCGATTTTTGAATTGGCATCTTGTTCAAAGCAGTTCACAGCTATGGGGATAATGATACTTAAAGAAAAAGGGAAGTTGAATTTGGACGATGATATCGCAAAATACTTACCCGAACTTTCTTTTTATAAAGGTGTAACTGTAAGAAACTTATTGAATCATACTGGAGGTCTGCCAGACTATATGCAGCTTATGGATAGTTTATTTGACAAATCTAAAATTGCTACTAACAAAGACATAATCAATATATTTAGTAAACATCAACCAAAAATATTATTTGAGCCAAATACTAAATGGGAATATAGCAACACGGGCTATGCACTATTGGCTTCAATAATTGAGAAAGCATCGGGTATGACATACGCTGACTATCTAAACAAAGCTATTTTCCAACCGTTGAAAATGAAAAACACCTTTGTTTACAATCGTAGATTATCGCCAAAGAAAATTGAAAATTATGCTTTTGGTTATGTTTACTCAGATAGTTTGAAAAAATATGTTTTACCAGACGAATTGAAAGAAACTAAATTTGTTATTTGGCTTGATGGTATTGTTGGAGACGGAACAGTTAATTCAACTGTAAACGATTTATTGATTTGGGATAGAGCATTATATGCCAATAAATTACTCACAAAAGAGGGAATGAAATCAGTTTTTGAATTAGCAACTTTGAAAGACGGAGCTAAAAGGAATTATGGTTTTGGTTGGGGAATTGAAGAAAATGCTGATTTTGGAAAAATTGCAAACCATGATGGGGGTTGGCCAGGTTATGTAACTTTTATCGATAGACATATCACAAATGATAAAACAATAATAATACTTCAAAATCACAGCAACGTTTCAATTCCTTCTAAAGCAATTAGAAGTATTCTATATAATAAACCATTGCCTGTGCAAAAAATCAGAAAAGAAATTAGTATTACTACTGAAGAACTTCAAAAGTTTGTTGGGACTTATGAAGTTGAAAAAGATTTTGAAATCAAAATTTCATTAGATAAAGACCAACTATTTTCACAATTGACAGGACAAGATGCGTTCCGAATATTTGTAGAAAGTGAAATGTTATTTTTCTACAAAGTAGTAGATGCACAAATTCAGTTTGAAAAGAACGAAAAAGGAGAAATTTCAAATTTATTTTTATTACAGAATGGAAAAAAGATAGAAGCAAAACGGACGAAATAAAAACTTCCGATCGCTCCGATATGTAGACAACGATAGCGCAGATTTGCAATCTGTGCCCATAAAGAGAATCAGGAAAGGGTAAAAACAAAAAAAGCTTCAGAGAAATCTGAAGCTTTTTTTTTAGTAGCCCTAACGGGACAATTTTCGAACCATTTTGTAGATGATTTAAAAAGAATAAATATAATTCAATGATAAAGAGATTAATTTGTTTTAACAGGTGTAGAAAACAGACATCTTACTTTTTGCCCATTTTTAAGCAAGATCAATTTAGAATGTTGATCATTCAATTTTTTTATTTAGTTTTTTCTGAGTAATTCTATACTTTTTAATTTTACTACAGTCGATTTCTTTATTGTAATCGTATAAATAAGTATTGCTAGTTTCTTTTTTTATATGAGACAAATCAATAAAATAAATTCCCTTTGCAAAATAAATCTCTTTTAGATATAATTTCTCTCCGTAATCTAAATTAAAATTTATTTTTATTAAAATACTCATTGTGGATTTATCGTTTTTAATGATATTCAAAATAATAATATCGTTTTTTCGTGGATAAGGATTCCCCATATAGATGTACATGAATTCCGTATCAGTCCGAATTCTATCTCTATAATTCTTCCAGTATTCATCTGTAAGATAAGTATTTTTTGATTTCTTATAATATTCTAAAGAAGGAGAGTCTATTTTAAAATGGTGTTTAATCTTAATTGAATCTTTTTCTAACAAGCTATATTTTAATTTAAAAATAGCTGGTGGTTCTTGAGCAAAGCAAAAAAAAAGATTGAATAAATAGAAGTATGTAAATATAGTTTCTCATAATTAATATCTATCACATTAAGAATATTACCTGATCAATCGGGTTTATAATTGCTGCAAAAATATCTATTGCAGGAAGTTTATTCTTCAATATACGCGGTAATATCATTTATAATTTCTCCTGTTTTACCATCAATTTTGATTGTTCTAGTTCCTGCCATTGTAGCTATTTGTATTGAATAACAATAACTAGTTATAAAATAGAATCGCTTGTAAAACGATCTTTCTATTACTAATGATTTATAATTACTATCATTAATTAAATCAATTTGAAGCTCTTTTTTGAACATTGAAATTAAATCCTTTATGGTAAAATCAAATCCTTCATCATAATTTGTCAAGTTTTTTAAAGTACCATTTTCCTCATAGCTTTTCCAAACACCAATAGGCATTCCGTAAAAATGGCATAATTCATTTACTAATGAATTTGTAGTTTTACTATAAACAAACTCGTGCTTGAAACTATAATTATTAGCTATCAATACTTTTTTATAATAATTTTTATCTTCATATAATTTGACAATAGTGTCCTTTAGAAGATATTCATAAGTACTATCTTTTTTGTTTTCATCGAATCTTTTTAAATCAAATTTTTCCAGAGATTTTGAGGTCAATTTTTCAGAATGAATTGCTTTTCTATCCTTACAAGATAAGAGACCAAATATTATAATTACTAAATAAATTGATTTTTTCATTATCGTTATTTAAGATTATTGCTCAAATCTATTGAATTGAGCGTATGATGTTATTTTTCTTAATCAAGACAATCATAAAAACCGCTTTCAATCTTTTCTTTCAATTTCTTTACGAGTTTACGATAGTATCTGCTATTTTTTCTCGCTGCTTTTTTACTTTGAAAATAAATTAAGTCATCTAATTTAACTGTACCTAAATTAATTTCGTAGCAGTTTTTATCAGTAATTAATATCTTTTTGGGCTTAATAAACAATAGCTTGACAATTAATTCCTCGTCTTCTCTTACTTCAATTTCAAATTTGCCATCATTGTCGGTTTTTGTTTTTCTTTCCGTTCCTACTACTTCAATATCAGCATCACTAACGGGAAGAGGAATGCTTGAAAAATAGGAGTTATCAAAAACAAATCCTCGGATTAATTTGCTTTTTGTCACTACTTCCTGTCCAAATGATAAAATAGCCAGATGACAGAAAAATAGAGATATAATTTTTTTCATAAATACTTTTGAAATTGATTTATAATATTTGAAGCCTACATTTGTATTCTTTTAGTCTATAATTTGCATGATTATTTTAACCGTAATTTTATCATTATTTCGCCATTTTATCCAGCCTTGAATATCTTTGCACTTTTCATTTCCAACAATATAATCAACAGGTTTAATTTCTGCCCATTCATTTTGAACATCTATTACTCTGAAAGCACAATGATCATCAAGTATAATAGTTTTTGATCCCTTAGGTTTGTCATAAAGTACTTCTTTATTAAAAAGATTTATCATCTGGGCACTTTGCAGATAACTTTTCCAGCTTTTATAATCGTACTGCTTTTTAATGTTTTTTATTGGTTTAATGTATCCGATTTTTTTAGTGGTTTCATTTAAGATGACTTTAAAATATTTAGGATTCGATTCAATTACCGTAAATTTTAAACTAGTTCCATAACTAGTTAAACCTGAATTGATGAGGCCTTTACTTTCGGCTGTGCCTGAACTGGCAGATATAGCATAAGGTTTGAATTTTGTTTTTAAAACACTTGAGTTAATTTCGAGGCGCCCACTGTTTTTTCCCAGATAAACCCGGTCAAAGGTTATGGTATCGATTACTTCCTCAAGGGTTTTAGATAAATATATAGGTAGTCCTTCATGGGAGTTAATTTCCAATATTCCAATTCCAATAGGATTTTTAGTTTCAATTTCAAGCGGTTTATTTTCTGAAATACAGGAAACAAACAGCAGAGAATATAATAGCCGAAATAGCTTTTTCATAGTTAATTGTGTTTTTTTCTAATTTAGTCATCTAAATATTCATTTCCTTTTAAATCCAACCAGCCTTTTTGTCCATTTGGCAGCTCAAAACGAGCAAAATTCTTTTGGAAACTCTCCAACTTTTTATATTTAATCTTTTTCATTATTGGGTAAAGAGTACATAATCCATCTTTTTCAATAAAATAAGTTTGAGGAGATATTAATTTAATATCATCTAAGTTTTTGGGTAATTTAGTATTAAATGTTACAATTTCATTATTGGGATTTTCTGTCCCTAAATATTCAATTGTGTTCAAATTATATTTTCCGTTTTTGAGTTTTGCATAAATCATAATTGGAAAATTTACACTAAAATCCATCATTTCAGAATTTAATGTTATAGACGTATTTTCATCTAAAAATTCAATTGTTTCGTATTCATCAGCATTGAATAGCTTAAAATGATTTTCAAAACTTACTAAACTCGGAACAAGCGAAAAAATATTATCTGTATACAGATAAAAATGATCATTTTCCTTAGTGATTTTAAATTCAACTCTAGAAGAATCAAAATAATTTGAAAAGTCGGGAATGTATTTTATATCTCCAGCATTAAAATTTTCTCCAATTAAGTTTATTCTTCTTATTGAATTGCCTTCAATAATCTGTAAAACCGGATAAAATCTTTCTTGACCAACTGCTTTTAAATTTGCAATTTTTAGCTCCTGAAATGTATAATTATAAAGATTAATTTTTGCTTTTTGATACGCTATTACAAAGTAGTCATTAAAAATAATTGAATCAAATGTTTTATTGACAGCTCTCTGGTTATAGACATCTAGAATTTTTACGCGTTTGTTTTTTAAGCTGTCAATTTTATAGAAATTTTCATTAAGTCTTAATTTTTCTACCTGTAACGAAAAAACTTCTGCTGTTGTTAAGTTTTTAAGCTCTGAAATTCTGTAATTTCTAAAAGATGTAGTTAAGTCATTTTCTTTAAACAAAAAAATAATTTTTTCTTTTGTCGGAATAATAAACCCTCCTTCGTGATAAATAATTTTCTTGTTATTGCCAAAATCTAAAATGCAGTAATGAAAAATATTTGCTTTTATGGGTTTCTGTTTAGAATCTTTTATAAAATCTATTCCGAAGAAATTTTTATTGTACTTATAGAATTGATAATTACCATCATGATTAATCGTTGTGAATTTTTTGGTTTCAAAATTTTTAAAGTCATAAGTTGCGATGTCAGGTGAAGCAATAGTTGAACCATCTCTTTTTACAGCTTCTATTTCTTCTATTGTCACACTTTGTACCTCGTATTTAGAATCTCTGGCAAACTTGTCATAATCCTTAATTTTCTGTAACCTTATTTCATAATATGAATTTCCTTTTTTTATGAAAATCCCTTTTTCAAGATTTATAAATTCAAGTTGTCCTTCTTTAATTTTAAAAACTTTTTGTCCAGAACAAACCTGAGCTAGGAGAACAAAAATAAAAAGTAGTTTCTTAGGGTATTTTGCAATCATCAAATAATCAATTTAATTGGAGAAAGATAGCATTTTTTTAGAAGAAGGAATAATTGTTTTGTTTCCAGTTTCTATTTAGATAGATGATTATTTGATCTAAAAGGTTGGGAGCGGTAATGAAAATAAATTTTCAAATATTTTAAAATTTTTAACTTAACGGGACTCGAACCAAATTCTCTTGAAAATACGGGAGTTTCAAATTTTAAAAAATTGAAACAAGATTTTTCGAACCACAAAAAAAGCCGAGAAATCTAGGTTTCTCGGCTTTTAATTTTTCTTAGTAGCCCTAACGGGACAATTCTCGAACCATTTTCAAGATGATTTGAAAAGAATAAATATAAATTCAAGATCAGTTTTCTGCGTTTAAAAGCGTTGTTTTAAACTTAATGGTTATTAAATAAAGGCTTCTCTATTTTCAAATAGTATCTGTCATTTTCCGATTACTAAAAAAGACTTAATAACGACGTTCTTATGAGACTTGTTAATAGTGCGAATGATTCAATTATGTAGCCTTTTTGAGATTTTTACAGTATTTTATCTTGCGTGTTTTTTTTCTCCACTTTTGTTTACATATGAATTGTATTAAGTGAAAAAAAATAATCAAATTTAAAGCCTTTTTGATAGTTCTAGTGACTTTGTGAAAATTAAAAATATGTGAATTTTCCTCGCTTATCTATATGAATTTAGATAGTTTTGTATAGTTATGTAACATATAGAAATAAGTTATAATTCATTTTAAAACATTTATAATATGATTAAAAATTACTACGAAACAATAAATAGTCAATTTAGGGAATTAATAAATCGTGAAAAAAAATCATCCTCATATGGGGAGCAAACCATTCACCAGTTTATTTGTGAAAATCCAACTTGTCTGTTGGGAACAGTGATGAATGGGAAAGTAGATGGTTATTATTTATATGGGGATTCAATTTTTTCAAAAATCTCAATAGGAAATTGGGAAACACGAATACCTGATTTTATAATAATAACTTACAATTCACTAGAAATTACTTTTAATTTGATTGAGATTGAAGCCCCTAACAGAAAGATATTTACAAATCAAAATGATTTCACAGCTGACTTTAATCATTCATTTACCCAATTAGAAGACTGGAAAAGATTATTTCCAACGAATGCCAATGAAATGACACGAAAAATGATAACATCTTGTTTTAGTGACATAGGGATTTATAACGGTTCTCAAGCAATTACATCAAAATACATATTAATATATGGCTCATCTGAGGAGTATAGTGGTCAAGAAATAAAAATCCAAAGACTTAATCAAAAATTCGAGAATGCAGGTTTTCACTACTCATCATATGATCGATTAATTAGAAATTTTATTGCTGAGCGCGGTATATATACGCTAAAATATAATTCTACAACTGGTGGATTTACTGCAATAGGATGTACTCCGTATCTAAATTATCCTTTAGAAAGAAGGAGGGTATTTGGAAGAATTGAGGAAAAGGAATCATTAATAATTGCCTCAAGTTTCTTAGAACCAGACCAAAAAGAACAATTACTAAGCCAAATGGAAGCTTTAGATAAAACTGCAATAAGTAAACTTGAAGAAGATGATCTTGGAGTTGAATTAATCTCAGATCTTAACAAATACGACTAATAGAAATGAGTTATTACATTGGTTTTTACAAATTTAGATTTGGATGTTTAATAGGATAATCTTTTTCTACATTTGGCTTAAGTCCAAATAGATGGGTAACGTCAAACAAACCGAAACTTCACAAAACCACTAGACATTGGCAATAATGATACAAATGAACACCGAACAAGTAGAGATAATAAAACAATATCTAAATATTGAAACAAACTATGCTGTAATCATAAACGGACAGTACGGGGTTGGCAAAACTCATTTTTATAAAAACTACTTATCACCTAAAATCAAAGAAGTATCGCTTCTTAAAGATGAAAGAAAAAAATTCACTCCGATACATATTTCACTTTTCGGGTTTAAAAATTTAGAAGAAATTCAGACAGCAATTTTTGTTGAGCTTTATCCAATTTTGAAAAATAAAGGGTTAAAATTAGCTGCAGGTATAGGAAAATCTTTGATTAGAGGAATAGCTCAAATAAAAGGGGCAGGCGATATAGACAAATATATCGGTGATATAAGCCAAGATGCAGACAATTGGTTAAAATACGACGAACTAGTTATTTGCTTTGATGACCTTGACAGAAAAAGTGAAAGTTTAGATTTGCGTGATGTTTTCGGTTTTATAAATTCATTAGTCGAAAATCAAGGAGCGAAAATTATAATTATTGCTAATGAAGAACAGCTCATTAATGACGAGAATTATTCTTCAAATCTAAGAGAAAAGGTAATAGGTGTTTCAGTTCAATTTGAGCCAGAAATAGCAGTAGTTTATAAGCAAATTATAGAATCGAGATATTCATCTTCTTCAAAGTTGTTTTATACTTTTCTAGAAAATAATTCTTCGCGAATTATTGAAATAATTCAAATCAATCAAAACAACTTGCGAAATTTGATTTTTTTTCTTGAGCACTTCAGGACAATATATTATCCCTTAGAAAATGAATTTGAGACTGATAAGGATTTTAATATTTTAAAAGACAATAAGCTTAAATCAGTACTTGATTTCACTTTAGCAATTACAATTGAATATAAACTTGGGCTAATAAACTCAACCAATTTCAAAGATGTTAAAGAATTAGGCACAGATGCCTTTTCTAAGTTTGATTTTAGCTCATTTCTCAAGAAAACGAATAATAAAGAAGAAACACCACCTACCTACATAGAAACATTTAGAATTAAATATTTTTCAAATAAAAAGTATTATTTCTTTAAATCTATTTTTGATTACGTAACAGGTGCTAAATCATTTTGTATCGAAATGCTTAAATTAGAATTGATGGACTACTTTATTATTAAGGACGGTAAAATTCCTGAGCATGATAAAGTGTTAAATGACTTAGCATATTTAGAATGTCTTGATTTAACTGACAAAGAATACAAACAACTAACCTCTAAAATGCTTGATTTTGTAGACGAAGGTAAATTTCAGCTTCGACAATATGCTACAGTATTCCATTATGCAACACGTTTCAACAATTTGCTTAAATTCAATTTTTCATCTCTTAAAAAGAGATTTAAAAAGGGTATTATAGTAGGGAAAATTAACTACAATTATCAAAATCATCTCAGTTTCCATATGTCAGTAGACAATAATACGGAGTTTAAAGATGACGTGGTTGAAATAATTGAATTCTGTATTGATGTAAATAATTCTTTAAAAATTGATAATAAACAAAAAGACTTAGATGATTTATTTTCAAAATTTCAATCAAACTACAGCAGCTTTTTAGAAATGGTTTCTGAATCAAATAACGAATACCGATTTACACCATTTTGGTTAGATTTTAATTTAAACAAGGTAGTTAAAACAATAATCAATTTAGAAAACAAACAAATTTGGGAATTAGGACACTATTTTCAAGATAGATATCGTGTACAGATTTACGAAAAAATTTATCCCGAGAAAGAATTTATAATTAAACTTAGAGAAGCAATTGACAAGCCAACAAAAAAAAGAAAAATCAAAAGCCTAAAAAATTCAAGTTTGGACTATCTGACAAAATCATTAATTGAATGTGAAAAAAACTTTCCAAACTAGGGATTCCCAATGCCAACACAAAAAGTTTTTAACCCAAATATTAGGCATTTTTAATCTCAGCCATAGGTAGCGTGATACCCCTTTGCAGTAAGCTTTGAAAAAAAACTAAATAAAATCTTACAAATAAAATATATCTATCGAATATCATTGTGATGATACTGGGCATTTGTTTAGGTAGTGTTACAGATTATGGGTAATGTGTCAGATGTGTTGGTGATATTCGAAAGATGATAAAGTATGGAAAGACAAAGCCTTGCATTCAAAGATATATTTGCAGAGTACGACAGTATAAAAAATGGTAAAAGGCGCCTACAAGACGCCTTCATCCGCAAAGGAGTAATAAGTCTCCGAGGTTATGATTAGATGATCCAGTAGTTTTATATCAAGCAGTTCGCCTGCCTGCCTGATCTTTGCAGTCATATGTTTATCTGCTTCTGAGGGGCTTGTATTTCCTGAGGGATGATTATGTGTAATCATAATATTTGTGGCATTTGCTTTCAGGGCTGCCGAAAATATCATGCGAAGATCTACTATAGTTCCCGTTATTCCTCCCGAGGACATTTCGTAAAGTCCTAAGGCTTTGAATGAATGATTCAGAAACAAGATCTTGAATTGTTCAAAGTAATCTATCTTGCCTTGATCCCATGAGGATTTCAAAAGTAAGTAGGCGTCTTTAGATGATTTGATCTGAGGTCTTTCAGAGGTTTTAATTTTTGATTTGTAGATTAATTCAATTTCCGATACAATCTGCCATTTCTGATTTAAAGTTTCCATAATTTTTAAATTTTAGATTAATTATGGAACATCAATTGGAAATCATCCAGCAAGTGCAAAAAGCAACGCAATAAAGCAGGATTTTTATCCTGCATTTATGGGGGAATTTTTTGCAAGCGCCCGCAGGTGATTCCCGAACTTTGTGACGAAATTAAATAAGATATTATAATAATTTACCTTTTGTACAGTCAAAAGAAAAAAATCAATATAACTATGGTTCGAACCCCTCCGCGGTCACTTGACGGGACAAAGAAGATTTTTTCTTCTTTGTCCCGTTATTCTTTGGGTCTAATTCCTCATTAATTAAGTAAACTATCTGAACAACCTCATTAACTCTTGCGGTTCGAAACTGCTTTTCTTCGATTGTGAATTTTTCAGGATATATTGAACCGATAATATTGCGAAAGTGAGTTAAATCCGCTTCACTACAGCATTCGTTGAGTTTCATTAAATTTTTAATTCCAGTTTTTGATAAATCCGAAATACTGATATTCTCCTGAGATAAATCGGCTAATTTAATTTCAAGACGATGAATTTTATTGTCATAATCAGTTTTCATCTCAGTGTAATCTTTCACTTCAATCTTTCTTGAAGCCAGCAAATCTCTAATATAAGAAATTTTCTGTTCGAATTCTTTCAGCTGAGAAATGACTCTGTTCTTTTCTGCCACTGCCTCCTTGTTGAAATCATTAAAATATTCTTTGACAGCTGTAATGTAAATCTTTTCTGTTTCAGGTTTTGGAATATACTTTCGTAACTGATCATAGAAAATGCGGTTAACCTCACATGATCTGATTCTGTAATTACAGCCTTTATAGCAATGATAATATGAATAATGACTATTTCTGCCTTTAGATATGCTTGCAGTTAAAATTTTATCGCATAAAGGGCATTTAATTAAGCCTCGAAGCGGAAACGGTTCGGAGGTTACCGACTTAGCCCTGAAATTCTTTCTTCGTCCGTCTAAAACATCCTGAACAAGATAAAACAGCCCTTCAGAAATTAACGGCTCATGCGATCCCATTACATATTTTGCTTCCTCATCCTTATATTTGGGAATTAATATTTTTCCGCAGTAAACAGGATTGCGGATCTGTCTCCAAAAATTATTTTTACTCGTTTTAAGACCTTTCCTTTTTGCCTGAAGAAAAATCTGTTCCGTATTAAAAATATCTTTTGCAATTTCTTCAAAACACCATTTTAAGATAGATGCTTCAGGCTGGTCGAACGTTATATATTTCTTACCATCTTCGGTAATTTTATTTATATAACCAGACGGAGCCAGTCCCATGTAACGCCCCTCCTTTCTTGCTCTTCGCATACCATGAAAAGTGTTTAAAGCCCGTCTGTCATTTTCTACTTCAGGAGCTGCCAGATAAAAAGCAAGCATCATTTTATTTTCTGGAATAGACAAATCCAAAGGCTGTTCTATTGCCTGAGGCTCGACACCAAGTCTTCTCAGTGTATTAATCATCTGGTATGCATCACCTGCATTTCTGCTGAACCTGTCCCATTTGGTGAACAAGATCAAATCGGTTTTGTTTTTGTACTTTTTAATTGTTGCCAGATAAAGTTTCCATTTGGGTCTATTAAATGTTTTTGCAGAATGATCTTCATAAATAATATCCCTTATATGAATGGAATTAATCTCACAATACTTTCTTAGCATTTCCTCTTGGTTTCTTTGAGAGTAACCTTTTTCCGCCTGCTCGTCCGTACTCACTCTCACGTATAAATCTGCTGTCTTTTTCATCCCTCTTCTTCTTTAAATAGTTTAAAACCGTTACTTTGGCAAGCAGTCGTAAAAAATCTAATACTCTACCTGCCTGTTCAAGCGTTACATCTACATTCTCATCTTTCAGCATTTTCATGGCTTGCTCTGCCGTCATTTTTCCTCTTTCATTCTCATCTTCATTTCTCATTTCACAATTCCTCTTCATTAAAAAAAGACCGAGTCTCGGTCTTTTTTGTTCCACAATCATTCATCGCTATAAAGTTAAAACACTTTTCTCTTTTTATCCTGCGCAAAATTTGGGTAGGATAACACAAATATAAAACCTAACCAACTAAGGATCATAAGTAAAATTTACTTATCATCACTCAATCAAATTTTTGATTCTGACAAAGATAAAATGCTTTTCTCTCAATCTCATGGACATAATATGTTCATGAAAACGGTATTGGAATTATTGATAAGCCCAGTGTTCATTTATCTTCCCTCTGCTTATTGAGCATCCTGTATATTTCATCCAGAACCTCAATTTCTGCACTTGGAATCAGCTGAAGGGCAAGTTCCAGAACAGAACCTATGTATATTTCTCTGTTATCCAGCTCGTCTGAATAAATGATGTGCAGGCACATTCGGATAAGATTCACTCCAAGACACGTCATATCAGTGTATCCGTAAAATCTTATCTCACATATTGATTCCCCTCTCTTGTCCAGAGCAGGTTTCAGAAGCTTGAAATGAAACGATGCAAAATCCTTAAATTCATCCAGTGTTTTTATTTTGTCAGTTTCCATAATTTTAAAATATTAAATCTTAATCTGTGCTATTCTGTTTCTTCTTTACTTTCTGAAAACAGATCAGTAATCTCATTTAAAAATTCTAATTCGTCAACTGGAAAAAGCTGAAGTGCAATCCCCAGTATAAGCCCAACATCAATGTATTGATTTTCAATCGTGGGCGGAACTTCTGCGCTGTCCTGATCTAAGGCGATAATGCAGAGTTTTATCAGGTTTCTTATAATTGAAGCAAGCTCATAATAATCATAAACTCTTATCTCTGCATTATACATTCCTCTTTTATCGTTAGCTGGTTTCAAAGCAGTACGAAGTCTTGCACTTAATTCTTTGATAGTTTCCAGTTTTTTGATTTCATCGGTTTCCATAACTTCATTTTTTTTATGCTGATAAAGTCAGATCCTGATGAATTTCCGCAAGTCTCGCAAGTTCCTTCTCAATCATAGCTTCTGCCTCTTTCATAAAATCACGGCATCGGTCTTCCATGAGCTGATAGTACAGATAATCAGAGCTGTTTGTTCTGCTGAATCGAAGAGTGTTTGGATTCTTTTTCAGAAGTCTGAACATATTTTTTTCATCCCTGCTGTTTCGAGGGAAGTAATCAGAAGTTATGCACGTAAAGTATTCGCATAGTTCAAATAAGTAGCCCATAGAAAAACGGTTAGGTGTGTACCCCAGAAATACCCTTATGAGTGAAAGGCACGTCTGCTCTACGATCTGATGAAGGGAGCTCATTCTGACTTCATAGGAAAAATACTGGTCATTATTGTAAATAAGATCCCAGATCGATGCAGAAACACTGCTTCGGTCTCCAGCATATAATGTGGTACTTTTTACATGGCGTATCCCAGAATTAACTCCAAGTTTGGGATGCTTTTCGGGATCAATAAACAGAGCCTGAGAGTTCTTAATAATATTACATAAGAATAACTGCTGGTCGCCGTATAATTTCACAATATTTCGCAGGCTGTGCATGAGAATAGTTACCGTTATTAGACCTTTTGATCTGCTTTTTATTTTATCGGTAAGGTCATTTCCTATGTTATCCTCGAACTCTTCCGCTATGACCAGCAGATAAAGATGAACATGCTTCTCTTTTTTAACGGGCTTTTGAAAAGGCTCATTAAAAGTATAACTGCTTTTCTTCTCTGCAAAACAGTAAATGCCTATCGGATCGATGTTTTGGGAAATAACTCGATAAATTAAATCTGATTTGGTGTTTTGAATTGCTTTCATAATTTTACTCATTTTAGTTAATACTTGTCTGAAAAATTGTATTTTTGTTTAATACACAGGCAAGTAAGCAATTACTGGTACCGTACCGTATCAAATTTTACCGTACCGTACATGAGATTTTTTGTATCATACATGAATCTCGCTTTTTTATTCTTAATTATTATCTTTGAGCTATGAGTACATTAACAAAACCAAACCACATGGGGCGCAAAATCAGCCGTATCCGTGAACTGAAAGACATGAAACAGGAAGCATTGGCACAGGCTATGGGAACAAACCAGCAGACTGTTTCGATATTAGAAAATAGTGAAGATATTGATGATGAAAAATTAGCAGAAGTCGCAAAAGCCTTAGGAGTTACTGTCGAAGCAATTAAAAATTTTTCAGAAGAAGCAGTGTTAAATATAATCGGAAATACTTACAATGATAGTAATGTTGTTAATGGAAATGCATACAGTTGTAATTTCAATCCACTTGACAAACTAGTTGAAGTTTACGAAGAAAATAAAAAACTTTACGAAAGATTATTGAAATCTGAACAGGATAAAATCGAATATTTGGAAAAGCTACTTAAAACCAAATAAACTTTTATAAAAACATATTAATTCCCAAAAAGAGACTTTAGAGTCTCTTTTCAGTTTTATAACATCCTAAAAAATGTTAGAAAATATTTTAAATAATATTACAAATTATAACAAAAAGTTTTAAACACATATTTTTTTACAATGCTCAACCTGCCCTTTGAATTTGTATTCAATATGTTTAACTAAGGCTTCACATACTTCTGCATATTCATCATCATTAATTGGTGCCTGCTCTGTTCTCCATCCCCCGTGCGATAAATCATTTATTAATGTATAAGATTTTTTATCGTCAGGAATATTCTCTCTTATATATTCAGCAATACTGTCTGTCGAAATGTCAATCTTTTCGAATTTTGTTAATGTTTCGATGATATGACGTATTGAATTAGCAGTTGTATGAGTAGGCGAATCATTTAATCGAGCTATTTTATAAATATCAATAAGATGAATTATGTATGGAACTGTTAGATTATTATTAAACTCCTTTAGTTCACTATTTTTTAACAGTAAACGTTTGTCAACGATATTATTTGTTGCAAGTACTCTCATAAAATCATTGTTATGTGTAAAGATTAAAAGTCTCTCTCTTTCAAGTTTATCTATTATTTTACTGATATCCCTAATTACACCACATAAAGTATAAACATGCGAAAAGTCCATGCTTGAAATAGGATCATCAATAATAAAAAATATTTTCTTGTAGTCATCTTCAGTTTCAACTTTTAAATGAGTATCTCCAATATAATATGCAAACGCTACTATGTTTTTTTCACCCTCACTTAAAATATCTCTGGCTTGATTCTTTTCCAAAGTATTTTTATAAAATATGAGTCTAAAAGATTCTTCATCAAGAGAGTACTTATCTGCAAAAAAATAATTTAATACTGTTTTAATTGTTGAAGCAACTTTAGCTCGCTTACTAACTTTTTGTTGCTCTTTTTTCTTTTTTATATCTTCACTAAGCTTTTTATAATCCTCACGTAGTTTTAAAACAGTTTTAATATTTGCTGAATGAGTATCAAGCAAATAATTATAGGCACTTTTACAGATATCCTTTCTTACTGCTTTACTCTCTTCTCCAATTTTATTCTTTTTATTATTAATATTCTCTATTTCTTTATTATTCAATTCAATCATGTGTTTTAAGGAAGTTGTATAATTTTCTAATGATTGAATCAGTTGATCTTCAATTACAATTTTTTTATCAATACTTTCCAGCTTCTTAAGATTAAGCGAAATTAATTCTGATAACGCATCTATTATTTTATTTGTATCTAACAGATCTAGTTCAATACTTACGCTTGACGGTATATATTTAGTTTTATAAATATTAAATTCATTAACTCTTTTTGAATTTAGGTTTTCTACATATTTAACGTTTTCAATATATTTTTCTAAAATTTCAATATAAGTTCTAAATTGCTTAATTGTTTTTGCTTCAGTATCATTTAAATATTTAGTGTATTGATCTATCAGTTCCAATGACTTGTCTTGAATTTTCTGTTCACAGAATGGGCATTTTGATTTTTCATTTTCATTAAGTAGTTCCATTCCTAATTCAATAAAATCTTGTTTATTTTTTAGTTTGTTTTTAAAGTCTTCAGCTAACGAACTAAGGCTATATTCTTTACTACAATTATTTTTTATTTCCGCTATTATACTGAAATCAACTTTTGGAATTTCAATGAATTTGATATTTTCCAAATTCTCAGGAACTGATTTAATTTTATTATAGTTATCTATTAAGTCTTCAAAAGTGGCTGATAAATCATACTTTTCTTTGTCGACGTTTCCAAGAATATTTAGATATTCTAGATTTTTATATTCATTAAGTCTCTTTATATCCTGAATATTACTAATATTTGCTTTGACATAATCATTAATTTCTTTTTCAATTTGTGTAGCTAAAACTTTTCCTTCCTTTATTATTCTTTCAAGCTCTTCTTCTTCTTCCTTTAGATCAATATTCACTTTCCCTAAAATAAACCCCTCTATTTCGCTATTTTTATCATAACTTAATGCTTTAATATTATCTTCAACGTAATCTTGATTAAAAGTGTGATATATGTATTCGGTTTTAGGAATTAAAGGAATCTGACCTTTTCTTATTTCAATTTTAAAATTTTCTTTAACAGTGCCTGTACTATCTATTATTTTAAAAGAGAAACTACAATCATTCTTCCCAAGCGAAACTATTCTATCCGTCAAACATTTACCTTCGAAACTAAGCTCCGTGCCTTTCTCTGTTAATCTAAACAATCTGCTGATAAAGGTTTTTCCACTTCCATTATTTGCGAATACACCAATTTTCAGCGAGTTTGAACTAATTTCTTTTGATAGATTTAATATTGGTGCAATATTTTGACATTGAATAATAGTTTTAGTGATTGCCATAATATTATAGTTAAATGTTAGTATTCTTTAATTTGCTATTGAATCGTACTTATTATAAAAACAAAAGTTGTAACAACATAAAATCGGGCATCTATTCGCCAATTATCTTATTATCAAATATATTGATTTTTTGATTCAATAAATACAATCAATTAAAGGGCTATAATCTCGAAGTTGGTTAATATATGACAGTAATTCTAAAGAAAAAAAGCAAAGCAAGGTATTGGACACAGCCAGAGAAGTGCACATAACATTTTTCTTCGTCCCTCAAAAAATGCCCTTCGGGACTTATAGCACTTCACCTGTCTGACTGTCCAATTGAAGACTGCTTTCTTTTTTCCCTTTTTCTTTTTTTAAGCATTTATCCATTGTAACAGCCTACAGCTATCATGACCATATTTTGCGCATGATACATTCAAATATTTTCTTTAAATTACAAGCCTGCTTTTAAAAATCTCCAAAGATTGCCACGTTCCTGCAATCAGCAAGATGAACGGTTGTTTAACAACCGCCTATCTTGCCACCCATTGCCTCGGAACTCGGCGGTGGAGAAACTTAAAAGATAAGAGTTTGATAACAATGAAAATGAAAGATGATGAAAAGAGAAAAATCAAACAGAACACGAATCGTGGGACTGCGATTCACTCCATTGGAGTATGCCGAACTGGAAAAAAGATTCAGAGCAAGCACCTGCCGAAAATTAAGTGACCACATCAGAAGCCACTTATTCAACAAACCAATTGTAGCCACTTACAGAAACCAGTCTTTAGACGAACTGATGGAAGAGACAGCTTTACTTACTTCCGAATTAAGGGCAATAGGCAATAATATCAATCAGATTGCCAAAAAGATAAACACGCTCAAAACAGTTCCCGAATTCAAAGGACATCTTTATCTGTTCGAAATCCAAAGAGAAAGGCTTTTTGATAAAATGGAGGAGGTTTCTGTCCACACCCAGAAAATCGCAGAAAAATGGTTGCAGTGATAAAAACAAGCTCGTCCATAAGAGGTATTCTGAATTACAACGAAAATAAAGTTGAGATCGGAAAGGCTGAATGTATAAGTGCTGTGAATTATCCATTGAAATTGGAAAAACTGAATTTCACTTCAAAATTAAACCGCTTCCTAAAACTGGCAGAACTCAATACAAATGCGAAGCGAAACACAGTGCACATCTCGCTCAACTTCGATCCATCGGAGAATCATTCGAAAGAAAAACTGGCTGAAATTGCAGACACCTATATGGAAAAACTGGGATTCGGCAGACAGCCTTATCTAGTATACCAGCATCATGATGCAGGGCATCCGCACTGCCATATAGTGACAAACAACATTCAGAGAGACGGAAAAAGAATCGATCTGCATTTACTGGGAATCAGAAAATCAGAACCTGCCCGAAAAGAAATTGAAGAAATGTTCGGGCTTGTAAAAGCCGAAGGAAGAAAACAGAAAGAACAATTTTCATTAAATCCGATAGATGTCGGCAGAGTCCAATACGGAAAAGCAGAGTCCAGAAAGGCAATCAATTCAGTTTTAAATCAGGTATTGTTTGACTATAAATATTCAAGCCTGCCTGAACTCAACGCGGTTTTAAACCTCTACAATGTTCATGCAGACAGAGGAAGCGAGGAATCTAGAGTTTTTAAAAATAATGGATTGCTTTACAAGATACTTGACCAAAATTTAAAACCGATAGGCGTGCCGATAAAAGCCAGCGAATTCTACAGCAGACCTACTTTAAAATTTCTGGAAGAGAAATTTAAAACTAATGACGCAGAGAAAGAGTCTTGTAAAAAATATGTAAAAAATGCCATAAAACTGGCTTTCTTTCGTGAAGACATATTTTCTCCCGAAAAATTATCCAAGATATTGGAAAGAGAAAGCATTCATATGATACTAAGAAAAAGCAATGAAGGACAGCTTTACGGAATAACTTACGTTGACCATAAAACCAGATCCGTTTTCAACGGAAGCAGTCTGGGGAAAGAATTCAGTGCAAAAGGAATTCAGGAAAGCTGTGCCAAGAAAATTCTTGCTCTCGAAAGAAAGCATCAAAACTCTATTTCAACTAGTTCAGAGAAATTTCATGACCTCAAATCACGAGAGTCTATAAAAGAAAATCTGGTCGAAATTCTGCTTCGTGGTGAAAAAGCAGATGAGTATGTTTCAAAACAGTTTAAACAAAAGAAGAAAAAGAGGCTTTATAAGGGCATTTAAAATAGTTAAGGGTGTAAAATTACACCCTTAACTTTGTCTCCAAATTTCGTTAGCACATCCAATCTGTATTTAAAAGAAATATCAAAAGATGTAGTTAAACTATTTATCTTAAAAACAATATCAAATTTGTCTTAAAAAAAAATTTATGAATAGCGAAACTAACTTATTAAAAAGACTTTTAAAATCATATCCTATTAAAGTATTAAAGGAAGTATTTGATATCAGAGGTTTAAATCAAAAAAATGTTATTGATGAAATATTAATCTCTAACAGCCATGAAATTATAAAAACCTTCATTTTTACTAATTTTTCTTTTTTAAGACAGCATATTTATGTTTACGACATTAATGGCACAATGAATAATGATTGGATTTGCGACGAAGAGTTACTTTACAATCAAAATATTGTCAACAACAGTAACAAGACATTAAACTTATTTTTCAAAGCCACATACCAAGTGTTTAGCACCGAAACAAATGGCCTAATAGATGTATTGTTTTATAAGCCTGTCCAAATTAGAATAATAAATAATAAATTAATAATTAGCATAAATATTCAAGAAAGAGACACTGCGAATTTATTCCCTACTAGAAGTTTTTTAATAAAAAAAGACATGTCTGATCATGATATTCTAACTCATATTATTTCAAAAATGCCATTAACTGCTAATCTTGTAAAGACAGATATCAATAGGGGCATTAAACAATTATGGGAAGAAGATTTTGTTGATGCTGCATTTGTTCAATTTAAAAAAGCCTCATCGACGTCAACTGAATCAATGGATGAAAATTTTACTCTTAAGGTTAAATCACCAGAAGAATACCAACGACTAGTGAACGAGCCACTACAAAAAAATGTGCTTAAAATACTTGGGAGTGATGTTATAATATCTCATTTTACTACAGAGCCTGGTATAGGAAAATTGTCTTTTACAAAATTTCCCGAAACATTAGATTCAATCCCTAGCCTCGTTGATTTAATTTTAAGCAAAAATTAACATGTTTAAAAAATATTTTAAAAGAAAAGCAGAAATAATTGAAAGAACTGATCCCGATAGAATATATGTAGAAAATATCAGGAGCTTTTTCAATTTACCTTATAATATTGCAAAAAAGCTGTGTGATATGGCTGTTAGGCAAAATTATTTTCGAAGAAAATATGGCATCTATTGCAAAAATGATGACTGTAGAAGAATAATAAATATCTACGACACAACAGAAGATGTGCCAGATCAAATTGAATGCTATATATGCGAAGCAAAAGAAAAAGAGCATTATATTTTTAACAAATATGAAGTAGAAATTATAGAGTTCTATCAATTAATATCCAAATGAATTTATCTAAAAGACAAGCCGATACGTATGTTATTTTAAGTAATATAATACTGAAATTTATAGTAACAATAGTCTCGTTGGGCGTTTTTGTTACCATCCTCTATATGTTTTTTAATAGCGAATGCAATTTGGAAAGTAAAATTCCATTGGGTATAATTGAGGCAATCTTGGCAGGAACATTATATAAAATGTTTGATCATTTTTTCCCGAAAGCTAATCCTTAAATATTTTACATTAGAGAACAGTATTATAAACTTTGATTTTATTTTATCATTGTAAAATGGTAGTTACTTTTATATTCAATACATTGTTATAGACACTCATTACTAAAATATTATGGTTTTCCGCAATAACATCATATTCTTTTTGAGTTAATTTGTTAAAATGTGGTAGAAAAATGCACTAGAATGTAGATATGCATCTTTAGATAAGAACTCACTATGAAATTAAAAAAACTGTTACAAGATGGTTATTTTCCAAAAGAACTTCCACCTCCTTTTCATACAAAATCCTTCGGAGAAAAATCAAGATTTGTAATTTCAAAATGGCAAAAATTATTAGCTGATGAGCAATTACCAAAATCTGGTGAAGTCCCAAAAGATGCAAAAAATAGATTTAATGAAAATTTTACTCAAAAATATGGAAGTTCAAAATTGATTGAATACAGTATTTCTAAAGGTGTTTATTCTAGAAGAAAACTTGAAATTCCAAACCCTAAACAATATCTTGATTTAGCACAAGCCATCGTTGATAATTGGAAAATTATTAATGAAACATATAAAATAAGTTCATACTCTGAAAGTAAACCTGTTTTACACAAAGCAAAGCGCTCCATAAGAACAAAAAGTAAATCTTGGAATAACTTTAAATTTGAACTTATTGAAAAATCATTTAATAGAAAAGTGGAACTTAAAATTGATATTTCAAATTTTTATCCGACTATATATACTCATTCAATACCTTGGGGCTTACTTGGAAAAGTGGATGCGAAAAAGTATTTCAAAATTAAAAATTCTAAGCCCGCTCAATGGGCTACATTGTTAGCTACCGATTCAAAAGCTAAAACATATAGGGTTGCAGATTTTATTGATACATTAGTTCGGAATTGTAATGAAAGACAAAGTATAGGTATTCCTATTGGACCGGATACTTCATTTTTACTAGCTGAATTAATAGGATGCAGGATTGACTTCGAGATCCATAATAAAATTAAAAAAATTTCTCACGAATGTATTCGATATTATGACGATTATTTTTTTTATGTAGATACACAAGGAGAGGCTGAAAACATTTTAAAAATTGTTCAACGAATTTTATATGAATTTCAACTAGAAACAAATGAAAATAAAGTTGGCATCAAGGAAATTCCATTACGATATATCGAAAATTGGTCAATTACATTATCTAATTTTAAGTTTCAAAATAATGATAAATACGAGCTTAGAAATTATTTTACAATTCTGTATTCTATTGTTGATAGTAATAAAGCAAATTCATCTTGGATTATAAACTATGGATTGACGCGTTTTGAATACGGAAATGTAAAGATAAAAAAAGATAATTGGCAAATATTTCTATCATTCCTTTTACAAACTATACTCATTGATCCAAGTAATATCAAGCAGATATTCAAAATAATATTATCATATAAAATCTATGTAAATCCTAAATCCAAGGAAAGAATTATATCGGTATTAGACAAAATTATAAACGAACATATAAGTCTTAATCATTCTTTTGAAGTATCGTGGTCGCTTTGGTTTTATAAGTCATTTAATATGAAATGCAAAAGTGATACAATTTCATCTGTATTAAAATCGCATGACGAAATCTCAAAGTTAATTGCTTTAGATTTAATTGATTCTAAGCTATTCTTTGGCAAAAAGCCCACATTAACTGAACTTGCAAAATCTGTAACTTCTCAATCTCTTTTTGACGAACATTGGATTTTTGCTTATGAAGCATATATAAAAAATTGGCTTGACTTTAAAGGTAGAAACATTTTAAGCTCAAATGATTTTTTTAATATTCTCAACCACTATAACATTTCATTTTATGATCTAAATCTTCAGTTAAAAACAGAGTTTACAATTAATACTCCAATAGTTGTGGATGATCCATTTCCCGATTGGCCAGATTTTCTAGATGCCGAAGATGATGATGATGATGATGATGATGATCAAGGTGGAGAATACTAACAACAAATAACTTTTAAAACGGATTTGGGCAATTGCTCAATAGCAAATGTTTTTGATTTTAGATTGGCAGATCCGAAAGTACGAAGCAAGACGCTTATAAATATTAAAAAAATTATGGCTCTAAGTGAAAATGATAAAGAAGTATTAGATTTAATAGACCTTGTTATTCTCCAATGTCCTGAACATACAGTTTTTTACATTGGAACAATTATCGAAGAAGATTTAAATTTACCAGATAAAAAATATTTGGCTGATAAAGTTAGAAGTGGAATGTATAATTTGGGATATATTGAAATTACACAAATTATTAATTTATTATCAAACATTACACTCTCAGATTTTGGCAAAGAGGTAAAACGACTAGGAGGTCATTATAAATACATAAAATGGCTTGAAAACGAAGACAAAAAGGAACAATTTAAATATGAAGCAGAAGTCAAAAATTTAGAATCTTCAACAAAATTAAATGATTGGCTATATAGAACAAAATGGTTACCTCTTATTCTTTCGATCATCGCATTAATTGTTTCACTGATTGCATTACTTAAATAACAATTAATAATTAACTTTTAATTTAAAAATATGGCTTACTTGCTTTATACGATAGTGAGATCAAAAAAACTAACCGCATAACATTAAGACCTCATAAATATTCTACTCATCAAATTATTGAACATTTTTTTGATTTGGAAGCGGTTTAAGATAGTTCTATTAAAGTAAATAATGTTGCTATTTACAATCTAACTGAGTATAAAAATAGCCAAAAAACTTTTGCTAATTCATTTACTATGCTTTCATTTTTATATTGGATTAAAGACGGTCTTATTGTAGATTTACATATACTTCCCACTTGAAAATATATTATAAAATGTTATTAATCTTCTTTAAATCATCTTCAAAATGGTTCGAGAGTTGTCCCGTTAGGGCTCTTCAATTTATAGATGAGTATTTTTTTCTCGAATAATATAATCACTTAACTTATCTCCATTTTTTGTTCACATATCCCAACTGGCGTTCTGGCACTACAAGAGGTTTGGGATTAAAGATGCGAGTTTTCCATTATGAACAAATTTGCCAAGTACAAAACCATCTTTAAATTCAGCCAAATGCCCAAATCTCGTGTAACGGTTGCTATGCGACGCCATTTTGATCTAGTTTTTCTGTTAAGCACATTACTCTTTTTAGTATTTCATTATATTCTGTTTCGGAAAGTTTATCAAGTGTAGAAATAATATAATCAGATATGCTAAGCATTTCGTCCATTGTATTTTTCTGCACAAAAGAATATGTCGAAAGTGTGTATAATCTATAACTCAGTTGATGTAAAACATCTTTAATAACTAGTTCATTTTCTGTAAATTTAATACTATCTAATTCTTTTTTAAGTTCTTCAAGTGTTTTTGCTACAAATTTATTTGGAGCCTTGTTATATATTATAAATTTATCATCAATGTCTTTGAGTTTAGATATAAGTTTTATTGCTTTTACAATGTTTTCTATGTTTTGGGTTTTAGAATTTAAAGTTATTAATGTTGTTTCGTGACCTGTAATTGTATCATTAATAGAATCAACTTTCGCCTTAGAGGATGATAATATTTCTTTCAATTCTTTAAGTTCATCTAAACTTCTAATATTAATAATTAATGGAAAAAAAATACCTAAAAATCCAATTACACCAATCCATATTGAAATCCAAGTATTTATTTTTGATATCTCAGTATCTATTTGATTTTTAGAATCTTCTACTGCCTTAGTAACAGTTGAATTCAAGAATTCTATATGTTTAATTATTTTTTCTTCACTTTTAATTTCATTGTTTAATATGTAAGGAGAAATATTAAAAACACTATTTTGACTATTTTCCTGACTGTATTTAGTTGATATATAATCTACAATAGCAATTTTTAAAGAATCGTTTAATTCTTTTTTATTTTGTACCGAACCATTTGCCTCAATCAGAATTAAATCTGGAATCAAAGATTTTTCTTTTGATGCATTGATTAATATTTGAGATATTACATCTTTGCTTTTTTCTTTGTGGTTATTAATGAGGTTATATGTTATGATATGACCGATTAGAAGTAATAAAAGAATAACAATTAATGAAACTCCGATTATTCTATAATGGCATTTGTACCATTTGTTTTTGTTTTGAACTACTTCTGACATTATGCGTAAACTTTAGATAAAATTTTGAATGGTAATTGCGATGGTATTTTTGAAATAATATTTTTATAATCATTAGCAATTGTAGCATCCTTTGGATGAAACAATTTTGCAAAGTTTATTTTATATTCTTCCGAATTATTTACAGCGTGAATCGCTGAGTCAAATATCATATTATCATGTGTGAACATAATTAATTGCAATGGCATATTAGGAGTATATTGATTAAAAAGATTAAATAATTTTTTTATGAATTTCTCAATAGTTGCTCTGTTTTCGAAATCACTTGAATAGAAAATATCATCTAAAATTAAAGGTAGATTAATTTTCGTTTTTTTTCTAGATGCAATTGCAATGCTAATTGCAACCATTGTGCAAAATAATTTATAATGGAAAGTATTAAAATATTTGTTAACAGGTATTCTGATATTTTCTTTTCCCTCTTTTATATATGCAACAATTTTATTTGATAAAATTTCACCGGTTTCATTATCAATTTCATCCGGTTCATTCTCTAAGATTAATTCTACTTCATTATTTCTTGATTCCCTTAAATAATCATTTAACACAGCTAAAATGATTTCTTTTAAAGGTTCAAATATTTCTGTTAATTCATTATTGATTTCTTTATGAATTATCCTATATAATTCTGTAGCTTCTCTTTTTACATTGATGTAAAAGTTGTTTTCTCTTAAAGCAATCTCATATTCGTTTGTAAAATTTTGTAATCCATTGTTCAAATTATTAATTTGATTTTCCAATTCTTTTATTTCATTTTGTAGCAATGATTCTTGTAAAATTCTATCAGTAATATTTCTATTACTATTTACTTTATCTTCGAAATATTGTATTGAATCTTTTCTTCTGTCGTTTAATATATTAAGTGTTTTTATAAAATAGGGTAATCGTTCATATATATAATTTTCGCCTTTTTCAAATAAAAACTGAATGAACTCAATTGTTTTGGCAGTTGAATTTTCTATTTTTTCTTTATTTTTTTCTAAATCAATAATTAAATCAGAAGATGTTATATTTATTAATGTGTTTCTAATATTTAAAATTACCTCTTCATATTCTTCAGAGATAAAATTTTCTGAAGCTTGCTTTATTTCAAGCTCAACTTGGTGTCTTAGTTTGTAAAATGTATTATTTATAAAATTTATAGATTCAAGAATATTTATTGATATACCTTCTAATTCAGCACTTATTTTCTTATATGATTGATATTCATTAATTATACTTTCTGTACTTTTTTCAATCTCAGTTTTTGACAATTTTGAATTTTTGCAAAATGGGCAATCTTTACTTTGTTGTAATAATTTTAATCCTGTCTCTAAGAAATTAATTTCTGAAATATTACCAATTTTTGAACTTAATTTCTTCATAGATTGGTTTTGTTCATTAAATCTAATTATATTTTTTCTTAAATCTTCGTATTGATAATTAATAGAATAATCTTTTGTCTTTAGTTCGTTCACTAATGAAAGTGATTTGAGTGATGAGATTCTTAGTTCTTCAGATAAATCTTCTTTAGATTTGTTTAGAAGTTCATTCTTATTTACTAACTGCTCAGAATAAGATTTAATTTTTTTATTTGAATCTTCAAGGTTGTTTTTAGCTTTTTTGACATTATTTGATTCTATTAATCTATTGTATTTGATGAAATGAAAGAGATTTTTATCTAATTCAATTAATTCTGATAGACCAACATTTTTTGCTATTAAATGATTAAAAGAATCAATATTACTACTCTCGAAATTTAATTTACAATTTGTAGTTATGTCAAACTCACTTATAAAATGATTATTAGGATTGAGTAATTTTCTGATTTTTAAAGGAATGTTATCTTTGTTCAGTGAAAAATCTTCACCTTCTTTTGTCAAAATATTAAATTGACACTCATTAAATGGATTATTATAGTGCTGTAAATAGCTTTTAAAATAGCTATCTTCATCTTCTAATTCATTATTAGTTCGCAATTCAGCTTCTCCAATCCTTTTTGTATAGCTATATTCCAAAGCATTAAAAAGAGAGGATTTCCCAACGCCATTACTTCCGATAATAATGTAACTTGAAATATCATTATCTTCTTTAAAGTTTATCCCAAAGGGTATTTCTGATTTTGGAAATGCTCTTAAGTTATTTATGGTAATTTTTGAAATTCTAAAATCTTTATTTTCCCACTTAGAAATTTCTGAAACTTCATTATCATCAATTAATTCTAAATGAAAAATGCGGTCTTCAATTTTATAATCATTATAGAAGCGTTTGACGTTATCAAAAAAAAATTCTCTTTTTGAAATATCGACATTTGGATTCTTAGCAAATATTATTGATAAAAGATTATCTTTTAAGTGTTCGTTATTTGCAACTTTAAATAGAAAATTTGTTTTTTGGTCACTCATTGAATCTGTTTTTTAGGTATTGTGTCGCATAACGTTCCGTCGCTTGTGGCTCTTGTGGGCTTATGAAACTGAGTGTTTTCGGCTTAACGTAAATTTGAATAAACAACGCTAATTCCACTAAATCCCATAATAGACACAAACGACTGTTGTGCGAAGTTACTATTCTTCTAATGCTTTTCGCTGTTTCCATTTATCATACAAAATACTACTAAAAATTGATGTTGCTACTCCAAAGAAAGTTCCAAATAAAAATTCATAAATACGTGTTGACCAAGACTTATAATTTACAATTGAACTCAATTCTTCTTTACGTTTATCTATCAAATCTTCAACACCTTTAAGTTTCTCGTATTCTAATGTAATTTTTTTATTTTGTATTTCTGTTTCAATCATATCTTCTTTAATTCGATTTAGATCTCCTTCAAGATTTTTAATCCCACTTAAAACAAGTTCAACATTTTCAATTTTATTTTCTAAAGGTTTCTCTTCTTTGTTTCCAAAAAATGAAAATATTGATGTAGATGAAACAACAATCGATGTAATTACCGCGATAAGTGATGAATTGAACAGAGCTGATGTTTTCTTTTTTTGGACTTTTAAGTTTTGAAAGTAGCGTCTTGCCACGTCACCGTGTTTATCAAGCAATTTAAATAATTCTTCTTGATCATAAATGCTTATTTTGTCGGTGGAATATTTACTTTTAACTTGTCTTGGAATTTTAGCGGAAACAATAAAAATAAAGTTATGATAAAACTCAAATTGAGTTTTAGAATTTTCTAGTTGTTCTATTAAAGAGTTTTCGCTAAATGTCAATTTATGTTTAACTTCGATGCCAGTTTTGACTATTCCATTATGGCCTTGAATATCGACAGTTTTTCCATTGTTGTTTTCAAAAATGAATAGTTTATCATAAATGAATTCAGCTTGAAATAAATCAGCACATAATTGTACGAATTTCTCTGGTTTTAACTCAAATATTGGATATTTCATCGATTTTTCGCTTTAATTTCGCACAACAGCATATACTACTGGCAACATTAGACTAATCACCCCTAAATTGGGTAGATATGTCTGATAAACTTCAGGGTTTATTTATTATCAAATATATAATAATAAGCTTATAAATCATCAAAAGGACTTTTAATTTGTTGAATGCTTTTTGTACTGACATGAGTATAAATTTCGGCAGTTTTACTATATTATATCCTAATAATTGCTGAGAGAAGTAAAACAACTTTCAACCGCAATCTATCGTAAAAAAATAATTGAAAAATAAAAATAAAACAAGAGCTTTAGACAAATCTAAAACCTTTTTTTAGCAGGAACTTCATTCTAACCAAGGTTAAGTTTTCTCCGAATCAGAAAATTAGATTCCATTCAAAACCTTTAAATCTTCCATTAAGCGGTTCGAATTCTGTACCGTCAAGGTCACATTTAATAACAAAAGTATACCCGTTATTAATTTGTATTTTTTTTAATCTCTAGTGACCTTGACGGTACAGAATTCGAACCTTTTATTGGAGGATTTAAAGATTTTAAATGATGCTTAATTTTTTGATTCGACGTTAATATTACTATTGGTTAATCGTGTTTGTGTTGATCCAATTAAGCAGCACGTCCCCCGAATTCTATATCCATTTCAGTAGCAAAAGCATTCAACGAATTGAAAGCTCTTTTGATTATTTATAAGTTTATTATTATATATTTGATAATAAAATAACCTGACCTTTGTCTGTCATATCTACTCAATTTTGGAGGTGATAAGTCTGATGTTGTCTGTAGTATATACTAGTTAGCTGATATAGCCCCGAAAAGAAGAAAATTTTAAAATCAAATACAATAAATTATGAATGCAGTTCACGGAAGTATTTTAGAAAACCTCAAATTGGTCGAAATTATTTATGAAGAAACCGTTGACGCATTTAAAAAAGATAGGACTAATACTTCCGATTCAAAGGAAGTTACAGTTAATCAATTTATAGGAAGTTATCTACCATCAGACTATCAAATTAAAACCCGTAGTAAAATTTATTCTCGAACTCAAGAAACTAATAATATTGATTGCGTTGTACTTTCTCCTCACCATCCAAGACTAATTACTCCGAAAAGAGAGGTGGTCATTGCAGAAGGTGTTTTTGCGGCAATTGAGGTAAAACCTGATATTAGGACTCTGACAGAAAAAGGAGAATTTTATGTTGCTCTAAATCAGATTAAATCTGTAAAAAATATCATTCGAGACATTCAAAGACTTGATTTTTCAGAACTCTTTGAAGAAAAAAAGCCTCCTGCGTATTACGACAAAATTCCTAGCGTAATCTTTTCTTCTAAATCTTCAGATTTGGAAAAAACAATAAAGTTTATGATTCAACAATTACGAGAAAATAAATTTGACTTTGAAGAGTTTCCAGATGTCATTGTTTCTCTTGAAAAAGGTATAATAACTTATTCTCCACATTTTGAATTTACTGGGTTAGCTGAATATTTTAAAAAGGAAGTTAAAGGGGATATACCTAAACGCGCTTTTATTAGCTATGAATCAAAAGAAAAATCATCAATATTAATTTTATTTTTGAGACTTTTTTTAAATTTCACTCCTTCTCAAATGCACGTTAGTGATTTTATTATCAAAAACTATCTTTCAGATATTAAGACAAGCTTTAAAATAAAAATTTATGATGTAGATAAAATTAGTAGAGCGGAAAACTAGATCAGCTACTATACGCTACAAGCAATTTGGAAATTAGGCTTAATTTGAAAATGGTTTTGCATTCAGAATGATTTGGCAAATCCGAAGAATGGGTTTAAAATATCAAACTTATTACAAAGCAAAAAAAATCAGGACTATTGTAAAAACTTAAGCACTAAAATGAAAAGAATAATCTAATCTTAATTGCTGTTGTCACAGTAGTTGTTTGCTAAAAAAAAAATACTAAATATTCTGACAGGAGCTTAAAAGAGACATTAAAAAAAGTATTAAATTGGCGGGCATAAGCAAACCTGTAACTTTACATTGGCTCAGACACATTTATGCAACGCATTTGTTGGGAAGCTGTACAGATTTACGTTATATACAAGAATTACTAGCACATATATAGTAGTACAAAAGCAGAAATTTATACTCATGTAAGTATGAAAAGGCTACAACAAATAAAAAGCCCTTTTGATGACTTATAAAAAATAAAAACTTAACAAGAGTTGAGTATATACAAGAATAAATTGATGTACATACTCAGTAAAATGATTAAAAAATGGGTATATAAACAAGTTCGTGATAACCCTGAAGAAAGACAAATAAAATATGAGTTTCAACCAAGAACCGAAAGACCCTAAAAAATCAATAAGACTAAAATATAATCGTAGACGAGAATTTTTAAGACATAGCCTTGAACAGTTCATCATTTTTGCTAATGAACGACTTAATGAAGAAAAGTATGGTAAAATTTACAAGAAAGAAGAAGTCGAAAATCTCCTAAAAGGAGCTGACAACTTCTTGAAAACATTTCCTCCTGTAAAAGAATATGAATTTACTGCTGAGGACTTTGCCAATTTTGATTTAGCGATGGAGGAAGCTGCTAAGGAGACAGAAAAACTCTTTGAAAACATCAAAAATGACAATACCGACTACGTTGCTTTGTTAAAGGAAATTCATGAAGAAATGGAAAAGCGAGAAAAAAAAGACAATTCAAAATAAATAGTATAATGATTAATACACAGGCGAAATGCAGTTAAATATCAAACAGAGGTTTTCAGTTGTCGGAATTTACATCGCCTTAATTTTAGGTATCGGATACTACTTTTCCAATGACTGGCAATTTCTTGTTGACACAAGCAACAATTTAAACGCAGTTTTAATTGCAACAGGACTTGCGTTAATTTTAAGTGTTTATATAACCGAACCTTACTTTTCAAAGCCTGTTGACGTAATTACAAGGTGGGTAGCAATATTTCTATTTCTAATCGGGCTAAACAGCAAGCAGTGCTTATCTCTAACTCTATATTGGTTTATTGCTTGTGCTGTTTTTACTGTATTAGGTTTACTACTGATATTTTTACATGGCTTCAAAAAATTTGAGAAACAGCAACGAATTGCGGTTGACTTCATTTGTAAAATATCAAGACCTGAAATTGTTTTTACCCTTCTCTACTTTGACATTGTTATTTCCTTTTTTCATTACAATCAAAAAGAATATCCCATTCTAATTGGATTTGGCTTTTTGCTTGCAGTAAATAAACCCATTGTTTGGTTTGTGAATTTTATTTTCACTCAATTCAAAAACATAACATCAACGACAGATGCTTCAAAATTTATCGGGCAAGTAATTGGACATGAAAGCACAGACCTATACAAAGTTGAACTTCAAAGTGACAACCCATTTAGACAAAAAGAATTGAAAGGTAGTTTGGTTTATCTTGAAAATATCACAAACGGAGTTGCTGGAATTGTTTTAAGTGAACGAATATTGTTAGGAAAAAAATGGTTAGAGATTTTATCCCTACGTGATAAAAATCAAAATCTTATTTCTTTCGACATTAAGACATTTATGCCACTTACAGGAGAAAAATCTATTTTTTCCAAAACGAATGCAGTATATCTATTGAATATTGACTCTTTGGAAGAACAAGTAAGAGAGGCAATCAATTCAAATAAAGTAAAAGCTAATTTTAAAAATTTAATTGGGAATGTTTGGGAGGGTTCAACCATAAACAAAATAAAATTCAACAAACTTTTCTCAGATGAACTTCAAAAGGAAAGAGGAATTGGCGAAGGAAGTATAATTCAAACTGAAATTGCAAACGAAGAAGTATTGTATCAAATAATTGATGCAAAAACAGACAAAGAAAGTTTAGAATTTAAAGATACACATGGTTTAACAATTGGAACGGCTCAAAAATTAGGTAAATACATTGCAGTATCAAACGAACTTAATACTATTAAGTGGTTGCCTGAAATCTACACTCCAATTTTTTTACTTGACCCTTTGACTGTTGCTTATAACACTAACAACTTCATTGGGAAATTACCAAATACCAATTATGGTATACCAATTAAATCACCCCATGAGCTTGTAACTCACAATACCGCTATTCTAGGAATTCTCGGCATTGGTAAATCATGCCTAACATTTGAATTACTTCAAAAGTTACTTTCAACAACAGAAGTTAAAATCTTCTGTATTGATTTGACAAATCAATATTCAAAGGAATTACCAAAATATGTTTCGCCAACTTTAATTCAATTTGATTTTATTGCAGCAACATTAACAGCATTGAAAACAGGAAACGCAACTGGAGTTCCTGCAAATCCAGCAACTTGGGGAAACGAAACTTTGTATAAGACGACAATTGCTACAGAAATTGATGCTTTTATAGCGTCTGACAAAAGAGTTATTACCATTAATCCTGACATGCATAATGTTTCAAAGCCAGGTAGTCAATTTAATATTACTCACAAAGTTGATTTAACACCAGCAGAGAAAGTGAGATTGATTTCAGAAAGGCTAATCGTTAAAGCAAGTTCATTGGGCGAAACATCAGAAGCAAGATTTCTCATTGTGTTCGAGGAAGCACATTCTCTCGTGCCAGAATGGAATTCTATTGCAAATGAGGGCGACAAAAATGCAACCAACGGAACAGCAAAAGTTATTCTTCAAGGCAGAAAATATGGTTTAGGTTCATTCGTTGTTACTCAAAGGACAGCTAATATCAGTAAGAGCATTTTAAATCAGTGTAACACCATTTTTGCAATGAGGGTTTTTGACGACACAGGGAAACAATTTTTGGAAAACTATATAGGTTCAGACTACTCAAATATTTTGCCGACACTTGAAGAGAGACATTGTATAGCAATTGGAAAAGCACTAAAACTAAAGCAACCAGTGATACTTGAACTAAATGATATGAATGAAATTATTCTACCTCCAGTTGTAATTACTTAAAAGTAAGCTCACATTATGAAACACATAGAAACCACTTGGACAGAAGAAAGGGCAACCACTAACAGCACATTTGCAATAGGCGGAGTTTCGTGCCCCGTAAACAGTTTAGTGGTAGCTAAAGGTTTTGTGCTCCACATAAACATTAGTGGTGAAAAGCCCACCCATCGCAAATCTTCAAGCCTTTAGCTGTTAATTTACAAAACTGCCTAAAATATAGACTTATGAATACAGAAGAAATACCAGATATCGTTTTTATTTATCCATATAATTTTCCAGATGAATTAATATCAGAAGAAACTATAGAATTAAATTCTAGTGGATTAAACATAAAAATTCAGAAAGTTGAAAATGAACCTTTCAGCGCTTTTGAATGGGTTATTCCAACTGCTTTTGGTGTTTATATTCTTAAGCCTTTTTTTGACTCATTTCTTTCAGAAGCGGGAAAAGATTTTTACATACTGTTGAAAACAGCTTTGAAAAAAGTTGCTGAAAAAGGAAAACAATTTAATTACAAATTAATATCAGCGAGCCAATCAACGCAAAAGTTGTCTGGAAATTATAATCAGTCAATAACTGTTTCTATAAATATTCAGACAAAAAACAACAGACTCATAAAACTTTTATTTGATAATAATTTAGATAAAGATGATTGGGACAATGCGATTGACCAGATATTGGAATTTGTGATTGAAAATTACGAAAACTGCCCAAATGATCGCTTGACAAAAAAAATAAATTCAATAAATGAGAATGAACACAAAACTATTTATGGAAAAATAAATCCAGAGACTAAAGTTGTCGAATTTTTTGACGACAATTTGATGTTTTTCCAGTTTAAAAATAAAAACAACAGCTAACATGCGTTTGTAGATATTTTGGGATTAGGCTTTATTTGAAAAGATTCGGGCAAGAATAAAAATAGTATTAATTTACAAAGTATGGTTGTTAATTCGCCCACAACAGCTATAAGCACGTTAGACAACATTTTAAACCGAAATATGAATACGCCTTTCAACTCAGAAAATATTATCACACATAAAATAAATGAAAATGGATTCAGTACATTTCTTGTTGGTTTTGATATTGATGATAAAGCAACTCCTGTATACAGATTAAAACCATTAATTCAAAAATTATGTGATGTATTGCAAGAATTTGCTTTTGGTTTTCATGAAGGTGAATCAACTGAAAATACTAAAACATATTCTAAGCTAATTGAAGCGGCTCAATCAATTTACAAAATTGATGCATTTCAAAAAGTAAAAGACATATATGATAATAATGGTTCTATTGATGATGATGTAGATGATAAATTTTTAAGACGTGGAGAATTCGGAGAGTTAATCTTACACCTTTTGTTGAGAGATTTTCATAATACAATTCCACTCTTATCAAAAGTTTATTTTAAAGATTCTCTTGGTCATGCAGTACATGGTTTTGATGCAGTACATATTGAGCCTAACACAAAAACACTTTGGCTGGGAGAATCTAAATTATATACTAACGGGAAAGCAGGATTAAAAGCATTAATTACAGATATTGAAGAACATTTTAAAAGTGACTACTTAAATTCTGAATTTATGCTTATATCAAAAAAACTTACTCAAATTGACAATATTCCTGATAAAGATTATTGGTTAGATTTGATAAGTAAATCAAAAAAATTAATTAACCAATTAAGCGCTATAAATATCCCACTTTTATGTACTTATCATTGTGATTTATTTTCTTCACATAATGATGAGAATAACCAAATGTTTGTAGATGAATATATAAAGGAAATGAGATTGTTAAAACAATATTTCGAAGATAATAATCAACATCCATTAAAAACTAAATTAAATATTATTCTTATTTTATTTCCAATTCAAAATAAAAAAGAACTTGTAAAAGGGTTACATAATAAACTTTCATTAATTCAACAATTAGGGGAATGATAGAAAATTTACTTTTAGAAATCAAGTCTAAAGACTATTTCAGCTACGAAGAAACATTCGATTTTTACAAAAAATGTAGTCAATTAATAATTGAGAATGAAAATATTGCTCAAAAACTTATTATAAACATCCTCGATGAAAAAAGTAAATTTGATCCAAACTTAAATTTAATATTAACTGATTTAATAGAAGCAGTCGGTTTCTATCCATATATTGAAAAGGAAAATTTTAAATTAGATTCTACAGACGCTTTAATTAGGCAAGTATATCATCATTCAGATAATTTAGACAAATATTTGCATGAAGATCAGAAGCACTTATTATCCCTTTTAAATTCAGATAAAAATGTCATAGTTAGTGCTCCAACAAGTTTTGGGAAAAGTTTATTAATTGAAGAAATTGTTGCATCAAGAAAATTTAAAAACGTAATAATAATTCAACCAACACTTGCATTACTAGATGAGACGAGGAGAAAACTAAAAAAGTATGATGACAATTACAAGCTAATTGTTAGAACTTCTCAAGAAACCTCAATTGAAAAAGGAAATATATACCTTTTTACAGCAGAAAGAGTTAATGAGTATAAAGAGTTTATTGATGTTGATTTTATTATTATTGATGAGTTTTATAAACTTAGTTCAAAAAGAGATGATGAAAGAGCGGATTCACTAAATAATGCTTTGCATTATATTCTTAAAACTTTTAACTGTAAATTTTATTTATTAGGACCAAACATAGATGGTATTTCTCAAGGATTTGAAGATAAATATAATGCAATATTTTATAAAACTCAATCTTCTTTAGTTGATGTAAAAAGTATTGATTTATACACTCCAAATAAAGAAACATTTGATAAGACCAGTCATCATAGTAAAGATGGATATAAAGACGCAATCATATTTAAAGAAGATAAATTATTTGAATTACTTTTTGAAAAAAAAGATGAGCAATCAATAATATATTGCTCATCACCCAATAGGGTTAGATATTTATCTCAAAAATTTTGTAATTTCTTAATTGGTAAAGGGATTAATAAAAGTGACTCTAATTTAGATATAATAGAATGGATTAATCAAAATATATCTGATAATTGGAGTTTAATATCGTTATTAGAAAACAATATAGGAATCCATGACGGTGCATTACAAAAGCATATTACAACTACAGTAATTGATTATTTTAATAGAGGACAGATAAATTTTCTTTTTTGCACAACTACAATTATCGAAGGAGTAAATACAAGTGCTAAAAATATTATTTTTTTTGATGGAACAAAAGGAGTTAATACCAAAATAGATTATTTTGATTATTCAAATATAAAAGGTCGAGCTGGACGTTTAATGATTCATTATACTGGAACAATATATAATTTTAACCCAATTCCTCCCAATCAGCAAGTTGTAATTGACATTCCTTTTTTTGAACAAAATCCAATTTCGGATGAAGTGTTAATTCATTTAGATGAAAATGAAGTAAAGAATATCAATTCAACTCAATACAAAAAAATCAAGGGTATTCCTTTAGAAGAAAAAGGAATTATTAAAAGAAATGGAGTTCAGGTAGATGGCCAATTAAACATTTTTAATACATTAAGAGAAGATATATCTAGTAAATATCATTTAATCTTTTGGAATACAACACCAGATTACAAACAATTGATGTATTGTTTAAATTTGGGTTGGAAGTACTTAATGAAAAAGGGAGAATCTAAATCGTTAGGTATAAATAAGCTGGTCAACAAAACATTTAATTATGGTTTACACCAAAGCTTAGGTAGACTCATCACATCTGATATTGACTACACAATTAAGTCAATTGAATATTATGAAAAATATAAAAATTCTGAAGATGAAGAAATCAATACTATTATGCTTAATTATGGACAAAGGTATTCTGCATTCTCTGAGCAAGATATTTTAGAAGAAGTAATCATGACGAACTTTCAGATTCAAAAACACTGGTTTCAATACAAAATCCCTAAATGGTTATCAGTTTTAAATTCAATTCAAGAATTTGTTTGTATTGAAAAAGGACTTAAACCTGGTAATTATTCTTATTATTCTAATCTTATAGAAAATGAATTTCTTAGAGAAAATTTAGCGATATTGTCGGAATTTGGAATTCCTAGTTCCGCAATACGCAAACTAGAAAAACTAATACCAGCTGTAGTGCCTCAAGATGAAGTAATAAACATGATAAGAAGCAAAAAAATATTTGACAATAACATTTTCATTGATTACGAAAAGAACAAACTAAAAGAAACATAAAAAAACGTCGCCTAACATGCGTTTGGAGAGATTACGAATTTTTCGGTAAAATCAAGTTCACGTTTCGCAAGAAATTTTATCTTTAACAGAAAATAAGCAGTTCCAAATTTCGCAACCTCCCCAAGAGCAGTAATGTAACCTCTAATAGCACAGATAACAGTAGATAAAGAACAAACGATTTAATAAATTTAAAAAAAAAACTAAAATGAATATTATAGAAAAAGAAGCTGATACTTTTTTTAGATTTGAACTTTACAATGGGGTTGATAGTTTAAGTGGAATTAAATCAATAATTACTTCAAAGCTTTATGATTTTAATCGTGATCGTGATAAACTTGATTTTCTCAGAATCATTTACGAAAAAACAATAGAAGCCAAAAAAAAACATCCTCAAAACTGTACTTGTTCCTTTGACAAATCTCGGAATACTGGATTATTTGCAATTGAACAAGAAATTGACAACATAAATTCATATTATACTTATATCGCTAAATCAGAAGATTCATTTACCATAATTCAAGAATCTAAACTGCATACTATGCTCAATGAAATGGCTGAAAACTTAAAAAAACTTGGCTATGGTCAAGAAATTATTTTCGATGAAATTGATGAACTTAAAAGCCATTTTAATTTAGGAAAACATAATTGGTTTCAATTAGTAAAAGGTAAGTTATTTGACATTGGTATAGCGTATGGAGTAGAAAAGTTAATACTTGAAGGAATGTACACTGACTTGGCAAAAGAAGTGGAAAATGTAATTCCTACCTTTTTAAACTAAAAGCTACTGCAGGGTAACAGCCGTAACAAGCCATTTGCGGATTTAGTGGAATTATTAACCAAAAATTAAACCTAAATAATCATTGTATGAGCAAGCAAAATTGAAGAGATATTTAAGGATTCAGGTCTGCATCCTTAAATATTTTAGATTCCATTATAATGTCTCCTCTTCTTTTTTTGTTTAAAATGTTTCGAAACATAGTCGTTTACTTTTTCACTACGAAGAAGTATATCGGCAAGATTTTCTTTTATATACTCATTTAACTCAATATTTTGAAATGTTTCTGAATTTATTGAAATAGAGTTTTGATACTTTCTCTCAAGGGAAAGAATATTCATGGCACAGTTTTCCTGAATTCCTTTTGCACTGAATTCTTTTCCAAGACTGCTTCCATTGACAACCGACTGTGTTTTAAAGTCGATAAAAGTAATTCCGTAAAGTTTTCCCTCACTGCTTTTTCTTAAAATAGTATGAATCGCTCCATCTTTGAGCCTTTCGGATAACCTCTCGACAGAAGTCATTCTTTGATCCAATAAAGCCTGTCTCAAAGCATTTTTGACGTGGCTTTTGCCGTATTGTTTCTTTGTTTCATTTACCCTGAATTTTTCCTCCAGAAATTTTAAGGTAGGTCTGCTGTAGAATTCGCTGGCCTTTATCGGCACGCCGACTGGTTTTAAATCTTTATCAAGTATTTTATAAAGCAGTCCATTGTTTTTAAAAACTCTGGATTCCTCACTTCCTCTGTCAGCATGAACATTATAGAGGTTTAAAACTGCGTTGAGTTCAGGCAGGCTTGAATATTTGTAATCAAATAAAACCTTGTTTAAAACTGAATTGATCGCCTTTTTGGACTCTGCTTTTCCGTATTGAATTTTGCCGACATCTATCGGATTTAACGAAAATTGTTCTTTCTGTTTTCTTCCTTCGGCTTTTACAAGGCCGAACATTTCTTCAATTTCTTTTCGGGCAGGTTCTGATTTTCTGATCCCTAATAAATGCAGATCTATTCTTTTTCCGTCTCTCTGAATGTTATTTGTCACGATATGGCAGTGCGGATGACCCGCATCATAATGCTGGTATACAAGGTAAGGCTGTCTGCCGAATCCCAGCTTTTCCATATAAGTGTCTGCAATTTCAGCCAGTTTTTCTTTCGAATGATTCTCCGAAGGATCAAAGTTTAGCGAGATATGCACCGAATTCCGCTTCGTATTGGTATTGAGTTCTGCCAGTTTTAGAAAGCGGTTTAATTTTGAAGTGAAACTCAGTTTTTCCAGTTCCAGTGGATAATTTACCGCACTGATGCATTCCGCTTGTCCGATTTCAACTTTATTTTCATTGTAATTCAGAATGCCTCTTATGGACGAGCTTGTTTTTATCACTGCAACCATTTTTCTGCTATTTTCTGGGTATGGCCTGAAACCTCTTCCATTTTATCAAAAAGTCTTTTTCTCTGGATCTCGAACAGATAAAGATGTCCTTTGAAATCTGGAATCGTTTTGAGCGTGTTTATCTTTCTGGCAATCTGATTGATATTATTGCCGATTGCCCGTAATTCGGAAGTAAGTACAGCTGTCTCTTCCATCAGTTCGTCTAAAGACTGGTTTCTGTAGGTGGCTACAATTGGTTTGTTGAATAAGTGGCTTCTGATGTGGTCGCTTAATTTTCGGCAGGTGCTTGCTCTGAATCTTTTTTCCAGTTCGGCATACTCCAAAGGAGTGAATCGCAGTCCCACAATTCGCGTTCTGTTTGAATTTTCTCTTTTCATCATCTTTCATTTTCATTGTTATCAAACTCTTTTCTTTTAAGTTTCTCCACCGCCGAGTTCCGAGGCAATGCGTGGCAAGATAGGCGGTTGTTAAACAACCGTTTCATCTTGCTGATTGCAGGAACGTGGCAATCTTTTGAGATTTTTAAAAGCAGGCTTCTAATTTAGGGAAAATATTTGAATCGATCATACGCAAAATATGGTCATGATGGCTGTAGAATGTTACTATGAATAAATTCTTAAAAAAGAAAAAGAAAAAAAAGAAAGCAGTCTTGAATTGGACAGGCAGACAGATGAAGTGCTATAAGTCCCGAAGGGCATTTTTTGAGGAACGAAAAAAAATGTTATGCGCACTTCTCTGGCTGTGTCCAATACCTTGCTTTACTTTATTTACTTTATCATTATCAAGTATTCATCCCTTACAATGTTTTATCTTGCAAAGGAATTTGTACTAATTTATTTTTATATTTGTTATCTATGGATATTGAAGTAATAGCTAAAATACACTCAATTTTTAATGTCAAGAAATGGCACGGTAATGACGGAAATACTATAGTATTTACTAATTTTTGCAATTTATTATTAAACTTAACGGAGGTACAGAGAAATCTTATTTTTGAGCTAGCTGAGCGTTACACTTGGATTACTTTGGCAGAATACCAAGGTAGGCTTTTAAATATTTTTAATAGAATTAATGATAGTGAATTGGTAGATGTTTCTAAAATTACTATTTTTCCAGTTATAAAGCCTGAGCATGAAGATGATACTAAAAGTGGAAATACTGTATTGTATATTATAAAAGGTCTTAAAGGATTGTTGCCAAAGTTTAAAACGATAGAATTTGAGTATCTTGAACAATACGAAAAACTTCATCAAAAAGACTTTAAGATTAAAAAAAATGAGAGAATTTATTTGCTAGATGACTATTTAGGATCTGGAGAAACTGTTAAGGCTTCAGTTGCAGAAGTATTGAAGAATACAAGTATCAAACCAGAAATGATAACCGTAATTTCTTTGGCATCACAGCAAGAATCAGTAGAATTTTTAAAAGAGCAAGGCATTTCTCTTTATACTGACTTTATACAAAGAAAAGGAATAAGTGATTTTTATTCTTCTCCTGAATTAGAAGAAAAGGTGAAAGTTATGCAAGAAATTGAAAATTTAATACCAGCTAATCACTTTAGATTTGGATATAATGAGTCTGAAGCATTAATAACATTATCTCGCACTCCTGATAATACATTTCCTATTTTCTGGAAAGAATATAAAAAAGATAGTAAAAAATATGATGCACCCTTTTCAAGAATTTAAAATGGATAATAATTTATATTTACTTCTCGATGTTATAAAAAAGAGTGGTTCTGTTAAAAAGCTGACTCGTATAGGAATAACATTTAATCAAATAGCTGAATATACGAATCAAGCTATACAAAAAGGCTTAATTACAAATGTTGAAAATAAAATAGTTCTGACAGAGCTAGGATTAGAAAGTTTCGAAGTTTTGGAGAAGCACTATAAGAAAACAAATAAAGAAGAGTGGATTGAAATTGATGTTGAAAATAAAATTCCCAAAATAGAAAAAAATTCTATATTTTTACCTAGACAAAATGCGTTAACATTTTAACTTAAAATATTAAATCGTGTCGGTTATACGACACCGGAACCGTGAGGTCACTGTTCTGTAATTGAATGCTTTTTCAAGCGTTAAGATTTTAAAGTTCCTCCGCAGAGCTCCAGAACTTTAAAATCTTTAATCATAATTTGAATGTGGGACTTTGTTCCACATTCAATTAAAGAACTAAAATGGAATTTGCATACTACAAACAAGAATTTATAAAAGCGGCTATTTCAGCAGGGTATTCTGAATTAAACATTCAAAGATGTTTAGATTATGCTGAACCTTTAATAAATAAAAATCTACCAGTAATTTATAACACTTCCCATCTTTCTGGATTAGTTGGGTACAAAACAAAATACCTTAAGAGAGCAGTAACATATACTTCGTTTTATTACAATGATTACAAAATCTTAAAAAAAAATAAAACATATAGAATAATATCCGAACCCTTGCCAAGTTTAAAGGAAATACAAGTTTGGATTCTTGAAAATATTTTAAATGAAGTTAAAGTAAGTTCATATGCTAAAGCTTATAAACAAAATGTTAAGCTTATGGAAAATCTTAAGTTTCATAAGAAGCAAGCTAAAGTTTTTACAATTGATTTAAAAAATTTCTTTCCGTCAATTACACTTGACTGTGTTAATGAAATTTTTTTGAATTTAGGTTATTCGAGATTAATTGCTAATTTATTAGCAAAGTTATGTTGTAAAGAAAATTGTTTGCCTCAAGGTTCTCCTACCAGTCCTTATCTTTCTAATATTTATATGATAAAAGCTGATGAAATTATAGCAAATTATTGTTTAGAAAAGAAAATAAGATATACTCGTTATGCTGATGATTTGAGTTTTTCGGGTAATTTCGATGAAAATGAACTAATGAATGTTGTAAGTTCAATTATCGCCGAAATGAATTTAGAGATAAATTATAAAAAAGTTAAACTTATGAAGCAAGGTTCTCGACAAACTGTTACAGGTATTGTTGTAAACGAGAAGCCTCAGGTTGTTTTTCATAAAAGAAATGAATTAAGACAAACAATGTATTATATACAAAAATTCGGATTGGAAGATCATATGAAACATCAAAAGATATTGCAATCAAATTATCTCGAGCATTTGTTAGGAAAAATAAATTTTATACTTCAATTAAATTCTTCTGATAAAGAATTTAAAGGATATAAGCAGTATTTGAATAAATTAAAACAACAACGAGAGCTATTGTAAAAAAAAAGAGACTGTTAAGCCTCTTTTTTTGTGAATCAATATGTCCTTTGTAATGGCTTATTTCCCTTTTAGTAATTTTTCCAAATATTCAACCTTATCTTTTTCTGCTTGAACTAATCGTTCATAAAGCTCAACAACCTTGTCGATAGGATTAAAGTTAATTGTATCTTGTCGCCCAAAATTATTATTTGCAACGGCTTCATTAAAAGTGTTGAAATAATTAATCACACCTTCATCAGAAAAATTCTTAATTGCTTCTACAGTTACTCCCAAGGCTTTTGCTACTTCTGCTAATTTTTCATCGTCGATATCTTCACTATTTTCTAATATCGAAACAGTCTGCTGGTTTGTACCCATAGCCTGCGCGAGCGCTTCCTGTTTCATGTCTTTCAGTTCACGGATACGGCTGATTTTGCGCCCCATGTGGTTTGGTTTTGTTAGTGTACTCATAGTTCAAAGATAATAATTAACAATAAAAAAGCGGGATTCATGTATGATACAAAAAATCTCATGTACGGTACGGTAAAATTTGATACGGTACGGTACAAGTAATTGCTTACTTGCCTGTGTGTTAAACAAAAATACAATTTTTCAGACAAGTATTAACTAAAATGAGTAAAATTATGAAAGCAATCCAAAACACCACATCCGATTTAATTTATCGAGTTATTTCGCAGAACATCGATCCGATAGGCATTTACTGTTTTGCAGAGAAGAAAAGCAGTAATACTTTTAATGAGCCTTTTCAAAAGCCCATTAAAAAAGAAAAGCATGTCCATCTTTATCTGCTGGTCATAGCGGAAGAGTTCGAGGATAACATTGCCAATGATATTACCGATAAGATAAAGGGCAGATCGAAAGGCCTGATAACAGTGACCATCCTCATGCACAGCGTGCGAAATATTGTGAAATTATACGGCGACCAGCAGTTATTCTTATGTAATATTATTAGGAGTTCGCAGGCTCTGTTTATTGATGCCGAAAAGCATCCTAAAATTGACATTCATTCTGGGATACGCCATGTAAAAAGCACCACATTATATGCTGGAGACAGAAGCAGTGTTTCTGCATCGATCTGGGATCTTATTTACAATAATGACCAGTATTTTTCCTATGAAGTCAGAATGAGTTCCCTTCATCAGATAGTGGAACAGACCTGCCTTTCCCTTATAAGGGTATTTCTGGGATATACTCCTAATCATTTTTCTCTTGGCTACTTATTTGAGCTTTGCGAATACTTCACGAGCTTGACTTCTGAATACTTTCCCCGAAACAGCAGGGATGAAAAAAATATGTTCAAGCTTCTGAAAAAGAACCCAAACACGCTTCGATTCAGCAGAAGGAACAGTTTTGATTATCTGTACTATGGGCTGATGGAAGACAGATGCCGTGATTTTATGAAAGAGGCAGAAGTTCTGATTCAGAAAGAACTGGAGAGGCTTGAGAGAATTCATCTGGAAGAAGCTTTATCAGCATAAAAGCCAAAGTCATGAAAACTGATGAAATCAAAAAACTGGAAGACATCAGGGGGTTAAGCGGAAAACTGCTTAATACCCTGAAAAAAGCAGAGGATAAAAGAGGGATGTATAATGCAGAGATCAGGGTTTATGGCTATTGCGAACTTGGTTCAGTTGTTAGAAACCTAATGAAGCTCTGCATTATCGCTTTAGATCAGGACAGCGCAGAAGTTCCGCCTACGATTCAAAACCAATACATTGATGTTGGGCTTATACTGGGAATTGCACTGCAATTATTTCCAGTTGATGAACTTGAATTTTTAAATGAGATTACGGATCTGTTTTCAGAAAATAAAGAAGAAACAGAATAGACTACATTAAGTTTTAATATTTAAAATTATGGAAACTGATAAAATAAAAACACTGGAAGAATTTAAAGATTTTGCATCCTATCATTTTAAACTGCTGAAACCTGCTGGGGACAAAGGCGGTGAATCAATACGTGAGATAAAATTTTATGGTTACGCAGATATGACATGTCTGGGAGTGAATCTTATCCGCATGTGCCTGAATATCATTTATTCGGACGAACTTGATAACAGGGATATTTACATAGGCTCTGTTCTGGAACTTGCTCTTCAATTAATTCCAAGTGCCGAAATAGAGGTTTTGGATGAAATATACAGAATGCTGAATGAGAAGAGTGAAGTTAATTGAATGCTATGCTAAAGAAGTTTGTCAATAGTAGCAGAACTATTTTTATGTACATATTATGTCCATGACATTGAGAGAAAAGAGGCTTATCTTTATAATAATCTGAAAAAGGATTGAGTTATAATAGGTAAATTTTGCTTATGATCCTCAGTGGATTAGGTTTTATATTTGTATTATCCCCACCATATTTTGATCAGGATAAAATGAAAAAAGTTTTTTAACTTTAGAGCGGACAGTGATTGTGGAACAAAAAAGACCGAGGCTCGGTCTTTTTTTAATGAAGAGGAATTTCAAATGGAGAAAGATGGAAGAGAAGAAAGAGGAAAAATGACGGCAGAAAAGACCAGAAAAATGCTGAAAGATGAAGGAGTGGAAGTGACGCTGGAACAGGCGGGAATGATTTTAGAATTTTTAAGAAAACTGGCAAATATGGCAGTTTCAAACTATTTAAAGAGAAAAGATGAGAAGAATAGCAGACCTATACGTGAGAGTGAGTACCGATGAGCAGGCAGACAGGGGCTACTCACAGAGAAATCAGGAAGAAATGCTTCGCAAGTACTGCGAAATAAATGCAGTTGAAATAAGACATGTTATTTATGAAGACCATTCGGCAAAGACATTCAACCGTCCGCAGTGGAAGAAACTGCTTGCGGATTTAAAGAAGCATAAGAATAAAACCGATCTTCTCCTGTTTACCAAATGGGACAGGTTCAGCAGAAATGCGGGAGATGCATACCAGATGATTAGTATCCTCAGAAAATTGGGAGTTGAGCCTCAGGCAATAGAACAGCCTTTGGATCTATCAATACCTGAGAATAAAATGATGCTGGCTTTTTATCTGGCTGCTCCCGAGGTGGAGAATGACCGTAGAGCCCTGAATACCTTTCACGGAATGAGAAGAGCTAGAAAAGAGGGAAGATACATGGGAATTGCTCCCATTGGATATGTTAACCGAGTAAAAGAAGATGGCACAAAATATATTGCATTCGACCAGCCAGAAGCCTCTATTTTAAAATGGGCTTTTGAAGAACTTTCCAAAGGAATTTTCAATACGGAACAGGTGCTTCACATGGCAAAAGAAAAGGGGCTTAAAGCAGGCAAGAACCATTTTTGGAGAGCGATCCGCAATCCTCTTTACTGTGGAAAGATAGAAGTTCCTAAATATAAGGAAGAGGAACGCACTTTAGTGAGAGGACAGCACGAAGCTTTAATTTCGGAAATACTTTTCTATAAAGTTCAGGATGTGCTTGACGGAAGATCCCGCAAATATCTTCCAAAAACTCTTTCAGCCAAGCCTTTTCCGCTGAGAGGTTTTTTTATCTGTCCCGACTGCGGGAAAATATTGACTGGAAGCATATCTAAAGGACGACATAAATATTATCCATATTATCATTGCAGTGCAGGTTGCAGATACAGGATTAATTCGGAAACAGCCAATGAGATATTTATACAAAACCTGAAAAAATATGTTCCTATTCCTGAAATTAAAAATATCTATGCCAATGTCATAGGCGACTGTTATAAAGAACAGATTAAGGATGTCTTGGAAGAAAAAACTAAAATCATAAGCCAGATCAAAGATTATGAAACCAGAATCTCAAATGCAAGAGATCTTCTCGCAACAAAGCAGATAGATGCTTCGGACTACAGAGAGATGAAGTCAGATTACGGTGAGATGGTAAGAAGGCTTGAACTTAAATTATCTGGCATTGATGATGAAAATAAAGATATCGAAGAGCTTTTAAAAGCAGGAGTTGAGAATCTAATGAAGCTTAACGAATATTATGAAAATGGCAACTGGATTGAATCGAGAGATTTATTAGGTTCGATTTTTCCCGAGAATTTTACGATCTCAGAAAACGGGTTTCGAACCGCTAGAGTAAATGAAGTGGTGCATCTCATCTACAGTATTAACAGGCTGATAGGGCTAAATAAAAAAGGGACAAAGAAGAAATTTTCTTCTTTGTCCCAATTAGTAGCGGGAACAGGACTCGAACCTGTGACCTTCGGGTTATGAGCCCGACGAGCTGCCTACTGCTCTATCCCGCGATGTTTCGGGTGCAAAGATACGCCGATTTTTGAGAATTCCAACGAAAATTTTAAAAAATGTTTTATTTTCTGTATTAACTTGATATGACTACCTTTGCAAAATAAATAATACGCAAATGTCACATAAAGCAGGTTTTGTAAACATAATCGGGAATCCAAATGTTGGAAAATCGACACTAATGAATGCCTTTGTTGGAGAAAGATTATCAATCATAACATCAAAAGCACAAACAACACGTCATAGAATCTTGGGAATCGTAAATGGCGAAGATTTTCAAATGGTACTTTCAGATACTCCCGGAATTATAAAACCGGCTTATGAAATGCAGGAGTCGATGATGAACTTCGTAAAGTCGGCTTTTGAAGATGCTGATGTTTTAATTTACATGGTCGAAATAGGGGAGCAGAACTTAAAAGATGAAGATTTCTTTAATAAAATCTTTTATGCTAAAATCCCGGTTTTACTATTACTGAATAAAATCGACAACTCAAATCAGGAACAATTAGAAGAACAGGTTGGTTTTTGGAAAGAAAAACTGCCAAACGCTGAAATTTTCCCAATCTCGGCTTTACAGAATTTTAATGTTCCGGAAGTTTTTGGACGAATTATCGAATTGCTTCCAGAATCTCCACCTTATTATCCAAAAGATCAATTAACAGACAAACCGGAACGTTTCTTTGTAAACGAAACCATTCGTGAAAAAATCTTATTGAATTATAGTAAAGAAATTCCGTATGCAGTAGAAATTGTAACAGAAGAATTTCATGAAGACGAGAAAATTATTAGAATTCGTTCTGTAATTATGGTCGAACGCGATACTCAAAAAGGAATTATCATTGGTCATAAAGGTGCAGCACTAAAGAAAGTTGGAACCGAGGCCCGTGCCGATTTAGAGAAATTCTTCGGAAAACAAATTCACATTGAGCTTTACGTAAAAGTGAATAAAGACTGGAGAAGCAATGCGAATATGTTGAAACGATTTGGTTATAATCAATAGAGTTTAATTGTTTCAAGTTTCAGGTTTCAAGTTGAACATCAGGGCTCAACTTGAAACCTGAAACTTGAAACAAAAACAATAAAAACTTAGGTACTTAGAAACTTAGCGACTTAGTCACTTTTTTAACTACCTTTGCAAAAAATTAAAATAAAGCATTTTGGATTACAGATGGTTAGGTTTTTAGGAAGCTAAAAATCTAAAATCTGAGATCTGAAATCTAAAATTCAAAAAAATGAATAACATTGTTGCGATAGTAGGAAGACCTAATGTAGGGAAATCAACCCTTTTTAATAGGCTGATACAAAGAAGAGAAGCTATTGTAGATTCAGTATCTGGGGTTACCCGTGATAGAAACTATGGTAAAAGCGAGTGGAACGGAAAAGAGTTTTCTGTTATTGATACGGGTGGATACGTTCGCGGATCTGACGACGTATTTGAAGGTGAAATCCGTAAACAAGTAGAGCTTGCTATCGACGAAGCAGATGTTATTATTTTTGTAGTTGATGTAGAAGAAGGTATTACGCCAATGGATGAAACGGTTGCAAAGTTACTTCGTAAAGTAACAAAACCAGTTTTATTGGCTGTAAACAAAGTAGATAACGCAATGCGTGAAAAAGATGCGATTGAGTTTTATAATCTTGGTTTAGGAGATTATTTTACTTTCGCAAGTATTTCTGGAAGCGGAACTGGAGATTTATTAGATGCATTAATTGATGCTTTTCCAGAAAAAGAACCTGTTGAGGTTACAGAAGAATTACCTCGTTTTGCAGTTGTAGGTCGCCCGAATGCTGGAAAATCTAGTTTTATCAATGCCTTAATTGGTCAGGATCGTTATATTGTAACTGATATTGCAGGAACAACACGTGATGCAATTGATACAAAATTTGACCGTTTTGGTTTCGAATTTAACTTGGTTGATACTGCGGGAATTCGTCGTAAAGCAAAAGTTAAGGAAGATTTAGAGTTTTACTCGGTAATGCGTTCTGTAAGAGCAATTGAGCATGCTGACGTTTGTATATTAGTAATTGATGCAACTCGTGGTTTTGAAGGGCAGGATCAAAGTATTTTTTGGCTGGCAGAGAAAAACCGTAAAGGTGTTGTAATCTTAGTAAACAAATGGGATTTAGTTGAAAAAGATACCATGTCAAGCCGCGATTACGAAGAGAAAATTCGTAAAGAATTAATGCCATTTACAGATGTGCCAATTTTATTCGTTTCGGCTTTAACAAAACAACGTTTATTAAAAGCTTTAGAAGCTACAGTTCAGGTTTTTGAAAGCAGAAAACAAAGAATTGCAACTTCAAAATTCAACGAATATATGTTGAAAGTTATTGAAGCTTATCCTCCGCCAGCGACAAAAGGAAAATATGTAAAAATTAAATATTGTATGCAATTACCAACGCAGACGCCTCAGTTCGTGTTTTTTGCTAATATGCCGCAATACGTTAAGGAACCATACAAAAGATATCTGGAAAATAAAATTCGTGATAACTGGGATTTCTCAGGAGTTCCAATCGATATTTATATCAGAGAGAAATAGATTTTCAGGAATCTAATCAAAATAAAAAAGCAGTATTTCAAATTCGAAATACTGCTTTTTTGATTTACAAAATGATTTTAAACATCATAAAAGAATAATTGTTCCAGAGGCGTTCCGCCGTCAGAATCTCCATAATCACCATTATGTTTTCTGGTTGATGAATACAGTTTTAATGTATATGTACAACGCGTCATATCTGCAGGAGGATTGTTCAGCTGCGAACTATTGTTGGTTCTTTCGTCAACAGCCGGAAGTGCATTTATTACACCGTCCAGAATATCTCTTTCAACCGAATGGCTATTATTATTCAAGTGTAAACTACAGCCTGCTAAATACGGATGATAAACAGTATATCGTCCATGAATTGTTCCGCTTATTGGACTGCAAAGACTGCTTTCGTCTAATTCCTTAATAGATAATTTTCTATATATAGGATTATTATTCATCACGACAGAATTCAATGTTTTTCCGTTTCCGCCAATAACACCAAAATTATTAGAAGGCTTGTCGATCACTTCTCTGATTTCAAATCTGATAGCAAATTTTTCTAACGGAATTTTGCTTCCAGCTGGAATATTCTGTCCTGCATTGATACTGTTTGCCGGAATACTCGGAGCTGTTGTAAGTGCTGTAGTATTTAGCGAAATCAGCGTATCTTCTTCAATAATATTATAAAGCGCTAAATCGGCAGGAGTTAATCCCACGGCAATTAAAGTTCTTTCAATAGCATGATTAACATCAAACCAGCCTTCGGAATCAAAATCACTTTGATCACTCCAAACAAAAATATCGTTAAGAATAAAAGAGAAAACTTTACGGGTTAGTTTAGAAACTATGCTTGAAGTAAATAATCCAGGAGTTACACCAACAATTTTGGTAAAATTAGACTCTGGTAAACTAACCGTATTATTTGGTGCTGTTGTGTCGCTCACTCTAAAGCGGTATTCGATAGGGTTTCCTGAACCTGATTTCAAGGCAGCTTGTCCCGTTAATCGTATAACAGAGTATAAAACGTTTTTACCAGCTCCGGCAAAACCATCAGCATCAAAATCATAAGAGCTTGATCCGTATGAAGAACTAAAAGCAGCTCCAATTCCTGTCCACGCACTTGGGAAATTAGGATCGTTTGGATCTACCACATTTACATCAGAACATAAATTTACGCATAAACAAAAACCAACATTTTTGCGTGCATCAGCTTTGGTTTCGTCAACTAATTTTGTACCGCCTAATTCCGCTTTAAAATAAACATCAGGCCCGCTCTGGAAAGAAAGAAAACTTGGATCAGTTTCTATGTTAATCCAAGGCGATAAAAATGTCTTTTTAAAATCGGCAGAAGTATAATCAATTCTAAAATGTCCGTTTGAATCTGTTGTTGCCGTTCCTAAATTATCATCGGTAAAAAAATCGGCATCCATTGCCGTAACCTTCGCATTAGCAATTGGTTTATTAGTCTGACAGTTCATTAAATGACCGCAGATAACCCAAGCATCAAAAAAGTGTCCGCGAATATAGCACCACCATTTATAAGCAATAGCATATTCCCATCTGTGTTTTTCATCTTTTGCTTGTTTTTCAAGCTCTAAACGCATTGAGAAAGTTGTAATATGCAGCTGCACTATTTCATCTCTTTTTGGTTTTGGATGTTTTGGCGGAACAGTGCCGCACACAAAATCAATATCGAAGCTTGAATCAAGATGATTTTCACTAACTTCAATTTGAAAATTACCTTCTGCATCTGTTTTTGCTTTATAAACAAGTAATTCTGCTCTTTGTTTCGCTTCTTCTTTTGAAACAAAACGAAATGTTTCTTTTACATTTGAGGCCGCATTGGCAGTAGAATTAGCATTTCTGTATGGATGATAAATTAGAATTTCTACTTCAGATACGGCTTCAAGACAATCTTCACATACATATCCTCTTAAGGAGCCTTTAAAAATATTTCTCATGGTAATTGGTTTTAAGTTGCCTACTCTTATCAGTTTTCGACTTTTCTGTCATACTCTGTTTTAGGATTTTCTGAATTCTCCTTTATTGTTGTCGCAAAGTTTTTGTATTTTGATGAAATAGATGTAAGGCTTAATACTGTTTTTAAAAGGGCGGTTTTACCCTTTTTTAAAGGGTTTAAAATATTGAAAATCAATAATTTATTTATAATAATAAAGCTTTTGATATATTTTTTGTTACCTTAATAGAAGCTAAAATGGCATACTATTTGAATAAATGTAAAAACTACAATTAAACCTTTTGGCTTTTATGTAGTCTAATCATCTAACTAACCAAATTTTTTATGACTAAGATTTATTCATTTCTTTCGTTTTTTTTCCTTTTTGTCTTTACAGCCCATTCGCAGAATGATATTACTATTAGAGGGGCAATTTTAGATGTTAATACCCAATTGCCGCTGGAAATGGCAACTGTTTATTTCACCACAATTAAAGATTCTACTGTTATTGAATATGCCACCACAGATAAAAATGGTGCTTTTAGAATGGATATCAAAAAATATGATAAACCTGTATTTTTGAAGGTAAGTTATATGGGATATCAAACCTATTTTGAAGAATATAAAGGACTTACAGAAAGTAAAGATTTTGGTAAAATATACATGCTTGAAAATGTAAACGCCTTAAATGATGTTGTTATTAAAACAGAAGCAGCGCCCATAACAATCAAAAAAGATACTTTAGAATTTAATGCGGCGTCATATAAAGTCCGTCCGGATTCTAATGTCGAAACTTTACTAAAGCAATTGCCCGGATTTGATGTCGATAATGATGGAAAAATTACCGTAAATGGGCGAGAGGTCAATCAGGTTTTAGTAAACGGAAAGACCTTTTTTGATAAAGACGGAGCCATTGCGATTAAAAATTTACCGGCAGATATTATAAAAAAGATTCAGGTTTCTGATTTTAAAACCAAGAAAGAAGAACTGGCAAAACAAGAATCTACTTCAGATTTTTCGAGTATTAATATTACTATTGATGAAAAGAAAAACAAAGGATATTTCGGGAAAATAATGGGCGGTTATGGTACAGATGATCGTTATGAAGCCAATGTAAACCTGAATTATTTTAATAATAAACAAAAAATAAGCTTGCTGGCTTCTTCCAATAATATCAACGCAACCGGATTTTCTATGGATGATGTTTTTGATAATATGTCGGGCGGGAGAAACAGCAGCGGAAGAGGTGGAAGTACAAATTCTGGCGGAAGCGGGAAGGGGATTACACAGTCAAATTTAGTGGGACTTAATTATTCTGACGACTGGACGAAAAATCTGCTGGCAATGGGAAGCTATAACTTTTCGAATACCATTAATAATAACGACAGTAAATCAAATCAGCTTAGTTTTTTGCCAACTGGAAATATTATTACTGAGGCAGAGTCTAAAACAAGAAACGAAAGCACCGGGAATAATGTCAATTTTGAATTAGAATATAAAATTAATCCAAGTATGCGAATTGTGGTGGCGCCAAAGCTGAATCAATCGCGAACAAACAGCAATTCGACTTCATCAAGTTCTTCTGAAGATGAAAACGGAAATGCATTAAACGAAAGCAATTCTAAATCATATTCTGAAAGTGATAATTTTAATTTTGGCAACACAATCAACTTTAATAAAACTTTTGAAAAGAAATCCCGAAATCTAAGTTTTGTATTCACCAATAATAATACAAGTACGGATTCTAATGGTTTGAATCTTTCTGAAACAATTTTCTATCAGGACAATCAGCCAAATGATGAAAGAAATCAGACTACAAAAAAGAAAAACAGCAGTGATGCTTATTCTGCAGATATCGAGTATACAGAACCCATAACCGATTCTTTAAGAGTAAGATTTGGATCTGATTTTGATTGGAATACTAGCGTAAATGATGAAAAGACTTTTAATTTCAATCCTGATACACAAGAATATAGTGACTTGAATTTGTCTTTAAGTAATTATACAAGTTCTGTACAAAATTCAGTTACGCCAAAAGTTGGAATTACGCTGCAAAAAAACAAGTTTACATTAAATCTTGACAGCCGAACTTCAATCGTAAATTTTGATAATCATTCGTTATATTTAAATAATGCGACAGATTTAAATAAAAAATATGCATTGCCATTTGCGACAGCCATATTTAGATACAAGTTTACGCGTTCTAAAAATTTATCGCTTAAATATGATTATTCAAACGCGCTGCCGTCAGCAACGCAGTTAATGCCTGTTGTAAACCTTAACAATCCGCTAAATACAATTGTTGGAAATCCTAATTTGTATCCGGTTGAAAAAAGTAGTGTAAATTTCAATTTCAAAAATTACGATTTCCGTTCACGTTCCGGTTACAGTTTATATTTAAAAGGAGATTATTATGATAATGATATCGTGTCGACTTCTATTTATGATGAAAGTGGAAAAAGAAATACAACGTATGTAAATATTTCCGGCGTTTACAATGCCTCTATTGGTGCAAACTGGAATCAGTCGGTAAAAAGCGGAGCACATACTTTACGATACGGTTTAGGATTAAACGCAGGGTATTCTTTTGACAAAGGATTTACAAATGCTGTTTTGTACAATGCAAAATCAACTTCGATTACTCCAAAAGTTTATATGTCATACGATTATGGAGAAATATTGACTATTGCGCCATCTTATAATTTATCATACAATCAGTCGAAATATGAAAATTATTCAAGAGATGCGACCTCAAATGTGGTTCACCGAATCAATTTACAGACGACAACGTACTGGCCGGAAAATTTAATCTTCGGAAATGATTTTGGATATACTTATAATTCGAATATTTCCGGTGATTTCAAAAAAGATTTTTATCTATGGAACACCAGTTTATCTTACGGATTCTTTGATAAAAAACTGTATGCAAAAGTAAAAGTGTATGATGTTTTAAACCAAAATTTAAGTGCTACACGAACTATTTCTGCAACCGCAATTCGCGATGAAGAAAATACTGTTTTAAGACGTTATGTAATGTTTTCCCTGGCTTATAAAATCGGAAACTTTACAGGATCTGAAAAAGGAGGAAAGAGAAGGCAGAGAGAGTAGGTTTTTTGAGGTTCAGAGGCTCAAAGGGACAAAGGTTCAAAGGAACATAGAATAGAAAAAATCCTAAATCAAATTTATTTGATTTAGGATTTTTCTATTTATTAAATAATTCTTTTTATTTATGTTTTGATTTTTTACATCTGTTGCTATTTACTATTTCTGTTTTTTGAATTTACATTTAGAATAATTTACATTTTAATTTATGAAATTCTCTCCATTGCAGGAATTATGAAGCAGTTATTTGCAGACCTTTTCTCAGAAGTTCTAAAAAAACATCAGGACTTGTCATTTGAGAATATAAAACAATAAACATTTCATCTCCGTTTTTACTAAATGCTGCGATATTGCCGTCTTGGGTAAGAGTAACGGTTTTCATATCAGAAAATAAAAAGTCTTTGTTGTTGATAATAACTTTTGTTTTAGATAAAACTATATTTTTGTTGTACTTGCTTAATCTTGAAAGAGGTGCATGAACCATTTGATTCATTATTGGGTTATTATCCGTTGATGTTTTAAAAACAATATTGTTTCCGTTGTCTAGCTGCTCAGCCAAAATTGGTGTGCGTTGTTCGTGATAAAGATTCTTAAAATGATTTATTAATTCCATATAATTTTTAACATCCGAATTAATTATATACCATTCTTCACCATCATTTTTTTGAAATGCAAGATTTAATAATGACATTTTGCCACTATAAAAACTTACTTCATTTGTAATATCTCTAATAGAAATCTGTTTTCTTTTTTTAGTTTTTCGATTTATAATTGTAATATCATTTTCTGAAAGTTCAAAGTTTACTTTTGGTAACATTTTGCGTGATAATACGAAAAAGAAAATACCGCCAATTAGAAAAAGAAAAATGCTTTTTTTTGATTTGTTTGCTAATTCTGATATCTCAGCAGAATGGTTAAACAAGAAGAAAAAACAAGCTGCACCAATTGTTAGGCATAATATTGCAACAGCCATTAATAAATTACTATTTAATGCACTTGAATTATATGTTTTTTTCATAATATTTTATTGTAATACTTAATTCTTGCCAGATCTGGCATTTGAAGTTAAGAAGAGAGGTTAATTTGCTAAATGGCTGTTATATAATTTATGCAGATAAACAGCAGCTATAAGTAGTATTGTAATTATTAAACCAGTAAAGAACCATATTTTTGGAGCTGGAAGTTTTGTCTCGTATTCTTTTGTATAAGAAGACGGCATAGTATGGTCATCAGTACTATATCCACAGCTGGTGCATACGGTTACTCCTGAGCGGGAAAGAGGTATAATAGGGATAAACCAAATGTGATAATATTTTTGGTAATACTGAATTTGAGTAGTATGTGTTTTTTTGCAGTCTGCACAAGATATATTGTTTGATTGCTCCTTTTTTGTTTTTACAGTTCGTGTTCCGTAAACAATCATGATATATTATTTTTTAAAATAGTTATTGCCTAAATCGAAATTTATTTTTTTAATAAACAGATGATTTCAGGATGTTATAAAAGATAAAAACCGAGTGTAAATTTCTTCTTTAGGAGCTTTTCATAGGGCTTTTAAAAGTTCAAAAAATATTAAAAAAGGATATTTATGAATGTTTGTAATTGTCTGTTAATTTTAGAATTACAATAAAATCTAAATTGTAGAACAATATTTGGAGTCGAAAACGATGACTTTACTATTTAAGTTTAAAAACGATTCCAGCTGCGGTATGATTTCCATTTCTAAAAAACGTACTTCGGGATTGGATTTATTTTCGTTTTTGATGCGGGCTGTTAATTTGATCTTTTTAATTTTATTACTGTCCTTAGAAGTAAGAACATAATGATAACTCATTGCTCCGGACTTTGTAACAATATCTATTACATTGTTAAGTGAAATCACTTTCTTTTTACCCCGCAGCGTAATTTTGTACAAAGCGTTTTCGGTTTTATCAAAAATAAATGTCTTTTTATTTTTAATCATGAATTTGTAAATGCCATTAAATATTAAAACAGCACTTATAAAAATAGAGATAATAAATCCGATTTTGAAATCACTTAAGTGTGATAAAATAAATCCGGAAGCCAAAACTAAAATTCCCGATATGCATTTTAAAATGATATTTGATTTTACATACCAATAAGGACTATATGACATTTGACTCGCTGAAACTGTGAAATTATAGTAATTCGGCATTTAGTATTCTCTTTATATTGCTGATTATCTTTTGGCTAGAAGAAAAATCATTGCTATGAAATACTAAATTCATTGTTTGAGACTAAAAAGGAAGCCTTTGTAAGTTTTTAAAATAACAGTTTAAGGTAATTTATGCTTTGAAGAAACATTTTGCAAAAAAAAAACGAGATACGTTTTACCGTATCCCGTTAATTAGTTTTTAGTTTTAATTTTTATTTATTCTTATAAGTTGTATTTCAATGTGATTCCGTAAGTTCTTTGGTCACCTAATACACCAGCATATTGTCCTGCGTTACCTCCTGCAGGCAATAACTGCTCATAATAATCTTTATTTAAAAGGTTACGTCCCCAAAAATGAACAGATAAACCTTGAGATGCACGGAAACCTAAACGAGCATTAAAAATCGCATAACCTTGTACAACTAAATATTTTGAAGCCGAAGGGCTTGAAGAAAATTCAGAACGAGCGTAAGAATCAATAGCAAGGAAAACTTTTCCTGCGTTTCCAAAGAATCTTGCACTATCAGAAAGTTCACCGCCTAAAGATCCTGCCCATCTTGAAGCACCCGGAAGATTAGTTCCTGAAACATCTTTGAAAGATACCGGAGCTCCGGTTTCTTCTAACGGAAGCGGCGCATTAGTAAATTTTTCATAAATCGCATCTGTATAAGTTGCGGCACCATTTATAGTTAAATGAGAACTTACTACAAAACTTGCATCTAATTCAACACCTTGTACACGTACTTTATCTGCATTAGCAAGATAACCACGGTTTACACCCAATTCAGCAGCCTGGACGTTAGTTTGAAAATCTTTAATGTCTGTTTTAAACGCAGCAATATTGAAGATTGAATTTTTGAAAGGAGAAGTTTTTACCCCAACTTCATAATGATATACTTTTTCAGGTCTAATAACCGCAAGATCTAATAAAGGAGCACCTTTAGAATCTGTTGGAAGTCCCGCAACATTTACACCAACCGGTTTGTAGCTTTTTGCAAAAGTTCCGTAAGCATTGATTCTGTCATTTGCTTTAAAAGTAACCGTAATGTTTCCAGAAAAGTCAGTGTTATCAGTACTTGAATCAAAAGCCTGATCAGAATAAACTAATTTTTTCAAGGCTAACAATGCCGGATCAGTAGTTTGTAAACCTCCGTATGTTGTACGAGCGTAGTGCGCGTCTTTTTTATCAAAGTTATATCTTAAACCTGGTAAAACGTGTAACCAATCTGTAATTGCCCAGTCAATTTGTCCAAATACTGCAGCACTCGAAGCTCTGATTCTTGCATCAGTTTTAATTCCGTATCCTTCAAAAAGACCCGGAGTTTTCCATAATGCACTTGTTGTACTTTGAGAGAATCTCCATTGTGCATTTCCAGATTCTTCTGTTCCATCAGTTTGAGATGTTTGATCGATAAAGAATACTCCGGCAACACCGCTAATTTTAGATGTTAACTGTCCTGCGTAACGAACCTCTTGCGTAATTTGAGTTTGTCTTGTTGGGTTTTGAGATTTAGCCAATACTTGTAATCCTGTAAAATCCCTGTCATTTGATGGATCCCAGTTCCAAAAACGCCATGCAGTAGTAGAAGTAAGAGTTCCGCCTCCAATTTTTGTATCAACATTTAAAGATAAACCTCCCATATCCTGATTAGAACGCCAAGGTGTATCCTGATCAATTCTACGATCAAAAGCATTTTGACTTGGAAGCTGATAATTTAAATCTTTAATGATAGCATCAAATTGACGGTAAGCAGCTCTTTGAGTTGGAGCAACACCAGCCACAACTTGTGCATATCCATCAGGACGCTGCGTTGTAATATCAGCAGCAAATATAACGTTAGTATTTACAGTTGGAGTCCAAAGTAACTGACCTCTAATACCTTGATTGTTTAATGTATTGGTAGATCTTCCGGTTGCAACATTATCAACTAAACCATCACGTGATGTACCTGAGAAAGATAATCTACCTGCAACTTTGCTTCCTAAAGCACCCGTAACAGAAGCTTTTGCCTGCAGGAAAGAATAATTTCCGTAGCTCACTTCAAAGTCAGCGCCTGAAGTAAAACTTGGTTTGCGAGTTGTAATATTGAATGCTCCGGAAGTTGTATTTTTTCCGAATAAAGAACCTTGTGGTCCGCGTAAAACCTCGATTTGTTCTACGTCGATAAAGTCAAGAGTTGTAGCTGCCGGACGAGCGTAGTAAACACCGTCAACATAAAATCCAACTCCCGGATCGATACCGTCATTTGTTAAACCAAATGGAGAACCTAAACTTCTAATATTAATACCTGTATTTCTTGGATTTGAAGAATAAAGCTGAACTGAAGGAACTAATTCTTTAATACGGTTTACGTTAAAAGCTCCCGTTTGTTCTGCTTGTTTTCCTGTAATAACAGAAATGGCAATTGGCACATCCTGAACTTTTTCAATTCTTCTTCTTGAAGAAACCACAACTTCAATAAGTTCGTTTTCTTCTTTAAGCAAAACCTGAATTGGATTTACAGGGATTGAAGTAACTTCAATTTCAGATGTTGTATAACCTACATACTGAATTAAAAGTGTTAATGGCAATCTTCCTTTTGAATCGATTGTAAATTTACCGCTGTTATCTGTAACGGCACTTGTTGTAGTTCCTTTAATTACCACGTTTACGGCTTCTAAAGGGATATTTTCGCTTGTTGTAACAACACCTTCAATGTTTTGTGCAAATGAAATAGAGAAGGTTAAAAAGAATAAAATTGTAAGTATATTTTTAGTGGAATTTTTCATATTTTATAGTAAGTATATATGATTAGTAGAATTTAAAATAAAATTTTTTTAAATCAACAGCACATACATATAATAGATGAATTTCTATTTACAGGAGCAGAAAGCCCTGTTTGTTTATTTTGCAAAAATTTTGATACACCCGATGGACTAAAATGTACTTTCATGTTAAAAATTTTGTAAATGGTTAGTTAATTATTTTGTGCAAATATAAATATTAATTCTATAGATTTGCTAGGAATTAGAAAATATTTTTTTATTTATTTACCAATGAAGCTATAGTGATACCTTCCATAGCCTTTAAAGTTTTATCTCTAATAAGCATTAAACCGTGACGCAGACTGCATTCAGACTCGGTTTTACAATCAGAGCAAGGCTCGTAAAAATTTAAAGAAGCGCATGGCAAAAGTGCAATTGCACCGTCAAATAATCGGTGAATTTCTGCCAAAGTGATGTCATTTTTTGATTTTATCAGGTAATATCCGCCAAATTTTCCCTGCTTACTGCTCACAAAACGTCCTCGTTTTAGATCTAAAAGAATCTGTTCTAAAAACTTTTTAGGAATGTTAGCGCCATCAGCTATTTCTATAGTTCTAGAAATGTGATTTTCGTCTTGTTCTGCTAAATAAAGTAAGGCCTTAAGGGCGTATTTTGCTTTATGTGATAACATCTATATAATTAATTGTAAAATGTAAATGTATGAATTTAAACTTGAAACTGAAAACTGCGACTGCAAACTGTTTTTCTTTTTCTACCAGCTTCCGCCAGAACCTCCTCCGGAGAATCCGCCTCCGCCAAATCCACCGCCGAAACCGCCGCCTCCGCCAGATGAACCACCGCCAAAACCTCCAAATCCACCGCCGCTGCTTCTGCCAAGACTGCTTAAAAGGATTACATCCATCAGGCTTGGACCGCCGCCACTGCTGCCAGAATTTCCACCTCCTCTTTTGCCGCGAGAAAGTAAAATTAAAACAATTACAACAATAACGATAAATGGAAGTATAGGAAAGTCTTTTCCTTTAGACTGCTTGCGTTCGCCTTTGTATTTGCCTTTAAAAACATCAAAAAGTGCATCGGCACCTTTATCAAGTCCGCGATAATAACTTCCGGCTTTAAATTCGGGAATAATAATGTTTCGGGTAATTTCTCCTCCAATTCCTGCGGTTAAACGATCTTCTAATCCATAACCAGGCGAAATCCAGATTCTTTTTTCGGCTTTAGCCAATAAAATTAAAACACCGTTGTCTTCTTTTGCTTGTCCAATTCCCCATTCCTGAGCCCATTTTGGAGTAAGAATTCCAATATCTTCACCTTTTAAGCTTTCGATAGTAATGACTACAATTTGAGTGGAAGTGGAATCAGAATAACGAACTAGTTTTTCTTCTAACTGCGTTTTTTCAGCAGCACTTAAAACATTGGCGTAATCGTAAACAGAAGTTTGAAAATCCGGTTTTTTTGGAATATCAAATTGAGCAAAAATGCTATTGCTGATAAAAAGCGTGATAAACAAAAGAGTAAACTGAAAAATTCTGTTGGAATTTAAAATTTTATTATTGGAATTTTTCATTATTTATCCTTTTGAGATTTCGTTAGATAATTCGTTTGTATCGTCTGCTAATGAAGGAAAATGCTTTTTTAACTGTTCTCCGGCATTCAAAATACCATCAACAATTCCCTGTTTAAAGTTACCAGATTTAAAATGATTGGTCATAATGTCTTTGGTACAATCCCAAAAATCATCAGCAACCAAATCATCGATTCCTTTGTCTCCGCAAATCACGAAGTTTTTATCCTCAACTGCAAAATAGAGTAATACACCATTTTTTAGTCTGGTTTCATGCATTCGTAATTCATGAAAAACTTCTAAAGCTCTGTCATAATGAGCTTTAGAAGTTGTTTTTTCTATATGAACCCTAATTTCGCCAGAAGTATTATTTTCGGCCATGCGAATAGCTTCAACAATTTCCTGCTCTTCTGCTTTGGTTAAAAAATCTTCTACTTTTGACATGTGAAATATTTTAGAGTTTAGATTTGTGATTTTAGATTATTTTCTAAAAATATTAAATTCTTAGAATTTTACTTCAACTGGTTTATCTGCTCCGGTAGAAGCCTCGAAGTATGGTTTTTCTTTGTACTCGCTCAGGAACCAGTTGTTTGGAATTTTTAAGATGTAACCATTATAACCTTGTACCGCTTCGTTAAAACGAGTTCTAGCCGTTAAAATTTGGTTTTCGGTACTTGCTAATTCGTCTTGCAATTTCAAGAAATTCTCGTTTGCTTTCAATGTTGGATATTGTTCCACAGAAACCAATAATCTTGATAAAGAAGAAGAAACACCGCTTTGAGCCTGATTAAATTCTTTTAATTGCTCTGGAGTTACATTACTTGGATCAACAGTTACAGAAGTCGCTTTTGCACGAGCCTCAATTACTGCTGTTAAAGTTGATTTTTCAAAATCAGCAGCACCTTTAACTGTATTTACTAAATTCCCAATAAGGTCATTTCTTCTTTGGTAAGCCGTTTGTACGTTACCCCATTCTTTATTTACAGCTTGGCTGTATTGCAAAGCACTATTTTTAATTCCAATCGACCAAAATGCGATAATGGCAATAAATACGATAATAATTCCTACAGGGATTAACCACTTTTTCATATTTGTTTTGATTTAAGTTTATTTCTATTTTTAATTACAATTCGTTTTTGATGTCGTTCAATTGTGTTTTAATGGTCTCTAATTTACGTATTATTTCGAATTTATCTAATGTTTTCTTCTGACCTTCTTTTAAATGTGTTTTGGCACCTTCAAGTGTAAAACCTCTTTCTTTAACTAAATGATAAATCAATTGCAGATTGGTTACATCTTCGGGCGTAAACATTCTGTTGCCTTTGGCATTCTTTTTTGGTTTTAGAATATCAAATTCGCTGTCCCAAAATCGTATCAAGGATGCATTGACATTAAAAGCTTTGGCAACTTCGCCAATGCTGTAATATCTTTTATCTTTTGAAAGCTCAATATGCATGTTTTTTTGTTTCTAATTTATTTCAAAAATAATACTTTTTGTAGTATTAATCTAATGACTGATTTTCCTGGTTTGCCATTTTCGAAATTGCCACGTATTCTGCCGCCGAAATATTGCCATAATAGAAGTTCAGCGGGTTGACAACATTACCATCTTTATGTACTTCATAATGACAATGCGGCCCTTCAGATCTTCCTGTGCTTCCTACATAACCAATTACGTCACCGCGTTTGACATGTTGTCCGGGTCTGCAGTTATATTTGCTTAAATGCGCGTACAAACTCTCATATCCAAAACCATGCCTGATCACAACATGGTTCCCAAAGCCCGAAGCTGTGTTGTCAGCCCTTGCCACAACGCCGTCGCCAGTGGCATAAACAGGCGCTCCCGTGTTGGCAGTAAAATCCATTCCGTTGTGCATTTTTCGCACTTTCGTGAAAGGATCGATTCTGTATCCAAATCCAGATGCAACACGTTTCAAATTTTCATTTCGCACGGGCTGAATCGCCGGAATCGCTAACAATAAACTTTCTTTTGCACCGGCTAATTTCAATATTTCATCTAATGATTTCGACTGAATCGCCAATTCTTTTGAAAGTTTATCGACTCTTTTTGTCGTATTCAAAACCAGCTGCGAATTGTTATAACCTTCTAATGTTTTATATCTTTCAGGATTTCTAAAACCTGCTTTTCTAATAGAATCCGGAATTTCGGCTTTATTAAAATATACTCTGTAAATATTATTGTCACGTTCTTCTAAAGCCTCTGCGGCAGCGTCGATTTCGTCCAGTTTTTTATTCAAAATGGAATATTGCAGCTTTAAATTTTCAATTTCACGTGCCTGTAAACGATCTTTTGGCGTTTCAAAATACGGAGTGTTAATTAAAAGTACAAAAACTAAAAATCCAAACAATGCCGAAGCCACTAAAAACAGTAAAGCATAACCGATTTTGATTCTTTTTCTGGTTTTTATTTTTGTATAAGCCAGATTTTCTGAGTCGTAATAATATTTTACTTTCGCCATATTTTAAAATACGCTATTTTTGCAGCTTGTAAAATCAATTAGTCGAACAATAGTGCTAAATGTTTCAATTGTTGACAGCTTTTTTACAAGAACAAAATAATTTGATAATTTGGGGGAATTACATAATTATATAATGCGCAAAATAGGGAATTTATTGTTGAAAAGCATAAGTTTTAATTTTCGATTTTAAAATTAACGCATTATTAATTTGAGATTATTTCTAATTATCACATTATCAAATTGACACATTTGTAAACAGATACATTTTCTAATTTAAATATGAAATCACAAGACGTACGTAAGCAATTTTTAGACTTTTTTAAAAGCAATGGACACCTTATTGTTCCATCGGCTCCAATCGTTCTTAAAGACGATCCAACCTTAATGTTCAATAACTCGGGAATGGCCCAGTTTAAAGAATTTTTCTTAGGGAACGGAACTCCAAAAAGTCCAAGAATAGCCGATACGCAAAAATGTCTTCGTGTTTCTGGAAAACATAATGACCTTGAAGATGTAGGTTTTGATACCTATCATCATACTATGTTTGAGATGTTAGGAAACTGGTCTTTTGGAGATTACTTCAAAAAAGAAGCAATCAACTGGGCTTGGCAGCTTTTGACAGAAGTTTATAAAATTCCAAAAGAAAATCTTTATGTTTCTGTTTTTGAAGGAAGCAAAGAAGATAATGTTCCATTTGATCAGGAAGCTTGGGATATCTGGAAAACATTAATCGATGAAGACCGAATTATTCTTGGAAATAAAAAAGACAATTTCTGGGAAATGGGAGATCAGGGACCATGCGGACCTTGTTCTGAAATTCACGTTGATTTACGTCCGGAAGCTGAGAAAGCTTTAGTTACAGGAAAAAGTTTGGTAAATAATGATCACCCGCAAGTAGTTGAAATCTGGAATAATGTATTCATGGAATTCAACCGTAAAGCTGACGGATCTCTTGAAAAACTTCCTGCACAACACGTTGATACCGGAATGGGATTTGAGCGTTTGTGTATGGCTTTGCAAGGAAAAACATCAAATTATGATACAGATGTTTTTACACCGCTTATAGAAAAAGTAGAACAAATTACAGGTTTAAAATATACATCTGATGAAGTAAAAAACATCAGCGAAGAACAAAATAAAACCAATATTGCAATTCGTGTTATTGTAGATCACGTTCGTGCGGTCGCTTTTGCAATTGCCGATGGACAATTACCGTCAAATACTGGTGCTGGTTATGTGATTCGTAGAATTTTACGTCGTGCAATTCGTTACGGATTTACATTCTTGAATACTAAAGAACCGTTTATCAATAAATTGGTAGAAGTTCTGGCAAACCAAATGGGAGAATTTTTCCCTGAAATTAAATCACAGCAGCAATTAGTTACCAATGTAATTCGTGAAGAAGAAGCTTCTTTTTTAAGAACTTTAGATCAAGGTTTACAATTGTTAGAAAATGTAGTTGCAGAAACTACAGGAAAAGAAGTTTCTGGTGCTAAGGTTTTTGAATTGTATGATACATTCGGTTTCCCAAAAGATTTGACTGCTTTAATTCTAAAAGAAAAAGGATTCTCTTATAATGAAGAAGAATTTGAAGTTGAATTACAAAAACAAAAAACACGTTCTCGTGCAGCTTCTGAAGTTTCAACAGAAGACTGGAATGTTTTGATTCCCGGAAATGTAGAAACATTTGTGGGTTATGATAAAACAGAAAACGAAGTAAAAATTACTCGTATCAGAAAAGTTGATTCTAAAAAAGATGGTATTTTGTACCAAATCGTTTTAGATAATACACCTTTTTATCCAGAAGGCGGAGGACAAGTTGGTGACAAAGGAACACTAGTTTCGGCAAACGAAACGATTGAAATTATCGATACCAAAAAAGAAAATAACTTGATTTTACATTTCGCAAAACAGCTTCCTGAAAATGTAGAAGCAGGTTTTGTAGCAAAAGTAAATACTGATTTAAGAACTTCAACTTCAAAAAATCACTCAGCTACGCATTTAATGCATTTGGCTTTGAGAAGCATTTTAGGAACGCATGTAGAGCAAAAAGGATCATTGGTAAATCCAAATTACCTGCGTTTTGACTTCTCTCATTTCAGCAAAGTTTCTGATGAAGAAATTAAACAAGTTGAAGCTTCTGTAAATGCTCAGATTGAAGCGCAATTACAGTTGGTTGAACATAGAAATATTCCAATTCAGGAAGCATTAGATAAAGGCGCAATGGCTTTATTTGGTGAAAAATACGGAGATAATGTTCGTATGATTGAGTTTGGTGAAAGTAAAGAGTTATGTGGAGGTATTCACGTAAAAAATACAGCAGAGATCTGGCATTTCAAAATTATTTCTGAAGGTGCAGTTGCGGCAGGAATTCGTCGTATTGAAGCGATAACTGGTGATGCGGTGAAAAACTTCTATCTAAACCAGGAAAATACATTGGCAGAGATAAAAGAAACGCTTAAAAATCCACAGGATATTTTGAAATCTGTTGCTTCTCTTCAGGATGATAATGCGAAGTTGAAAAAACAAATTGAGCAATTATTAAAAGAAAAAGTAGGCGCTTTAAAATCAGAATTAGAGAAAGATTTCCAAGAGGTAAACGGAGTAAATTTCCTTGCTAAACAAGTTGATTTAAGTATGGCTTCTACAAAAGATTTAGCTTCGGCTTTAGGAAGTTCAAAACCGGATTCGTTTGTTTTTTTAGCTTCTGTTGAAGATGGTTTACCAAATATTCACTGTTATATCGCTAAAGAATTGGTCGCAAGTAAAAGCTTAAATGCTAATGCAGTTATCAAAGAATTAGGAAAATATATTGACGGAAATGGAGGAGGACAGCCTTTCTTCGCATCTGGAAAAGGTAAAAATGCTGCTGGAGTTGTAGAAGCTTTGGCTAAGGCGGTTGAGTTTTTAAAGTAAGTTTTTTTTTAATCTCGCAAAGACGCAGAGTCGCAAAGTTTTTTTAAGCTTTGCGATTTTTTTTGGAATAGTCTTGCTCGCTAAGTATTGAGTTTATTAATTTTTTTTTAATCTCGCAAAGACGCGAAGTCGCAAAGTTTTTTAAACCTTGCGATTTTTTTTGGTTTAATAAACTACATTTGTAAGTTTTTACTTTAATATTTTAAAATGACTGAGAATGAAATTTCGGCTGTTGTAGTTGATGCTTGTTATAAAATACATGTAAAATTGGGGCCTGGATTGTTGGAGTCAGTATATGAAGCTATTTTGCATCATGAATTGACAAAGAGAGGGTTGAGTGTTGAAAGACAAAAAACGTTGCCTGTTATTTGGGATCAAATAAATTTAGATATTGGTTTTAGAGCAGATTTAATAGTAGAAAATAAAGTGATTTTAGAAATAAAATCAATAGAACAGCTAACAGATATCCACGCAAAACAAGTGCTGACTTATCTTAAAATCACAAAAATGAAACTAGGTCTACTTATAAACTTCAATGTACCAATTATCAAATTTGGTATAAAAAGGGTAGTTTCAAATCTTTAATTAAACACTTAAAAAACTTTAAATAAAAGCAGAGTCGCAAAGCTTAAAAAAACTTTGCGACTCTGCGACTTTGCGAGATTCTTTACGCGCAACTATTTTCGTTCCCCAATTTGCTGACGCCACATAGCATAATACAAACCTCTTTCAACAATTAAATCATCATGTTTACCTTGCTCGATGATTTTACCTTGTTCTAAAACAAAAATTCTATCAGCGTGCATTACAGTTGATAAACGGTGTGCAATTAAAACCGTGATTCTGTTTTTATCAGATATATTTCTAATTGTAGCATTAATTTCTTCTTCAGTAATAGAATCCAGAGCAGAAGTTGCTTCATCAAAAATCAATAAATTTGGATTTCTAAGAATTGCTCTGGCAATAGATAAACGTTGTTTTTCTCCACCCGAAACTTTGATTCCGCCTTCACCAATTGTAGTGTTTAAACCATCTTCGGCACGTTTAAGAAGTTTATCACAGCTGGCTCTTTTTAAGGCATCATATAATTCTTCGTCAGTTGCATTTGGTTTAACGAATAATAAGTTTTCGCGAATTGTTCCAGAGAATAATTGGGCATCCTGCGTTACAAAACCTAATTGTTTTCTTAAGTCTAGTAAATCAATTTCTGTAGAATCAATATCATTATAAAGAACCTGGCCTTCGGCCGGAGTATATAAACCAACTAATAACTTAACCAAAGTTGTTTTCCCTGAACCAGACGGGCCGACAAATGCAACAGTTTGGCCTTGTTTGATTTCAAAATTGATATTTTCAACCGCTTTGAATTTTGCTGTTTTATGCTGAAAACTTACATTCGAAAATAACAAAGACTGAATTGCTCCAACATGTTTTGGATTTTTTGGACGGAATTCTTTTGGAGCGCTTAATAGTGTTTTAAAGTTTTCCATCGAAACTTTAGTTTCGTTCAAAGCAATAATGAAATTTCCAAGTTCCTGAAGCGGACCAAAAATGAAAAACGTAAAGAATACCATTGTCAGCAAATCACCCACAATAATTTTTCCTCCAAATAAGAAATAATACAAAGTGAAAACAACGCAAGTTCTTAAAAAGTGAACAGTTGTTCCCTGAATAAAACTCAAACTTCGAATAAATCTGATTTTTTCTAATTCTAATTGCAGAATTTTAAAAGTGTTTAAGTTCAAACGTTTCTCTTCCTGATAGGTTAAACCAAGACTTTTTACCAATTCGATGTTTCGTAAACTCTCTGTTGTAGAACCCGCCAAAGCATTCGTTTGATTGACAATTTTTTTAGAAACAATTTTGATTTTTTTACCTAAATAAGAACTTACCAAAGCAATAATTGGAGCTGTAATTAAAAAGATAAGTGAGATTCGAAAATCAATTCGGGCAACATAAAGAATTACAAAAATGAATCCGATAACGGTTTGAAAAATCAAAGAAATCGAAAGTGTAATTAATTTTTCAGAATCAGACCGAACTTTGGTTAACTTACTCAAAGTTTCACCGCTTCGCTGATCTTCAAATTCGGCGTAAGGTAAATCGAGGGATTTTTTAATTCCGTCGGTATACATTTGTGCGCCGGTTCTCTGGATTACAACATTCGTGAAATAATCCTGGAAGTTTTTGGTAATTCTGGAAATCATCGCGGCACCAAGCGAAAGCCCAAGCCAGAAAGAAAGTGATTTGATAAAACCAGTTGGATTTCCTTCGTATTTGTGTAATCCAACACCGCAATCCTGCATTAATTTACCGGTAATAATAGAGTCTGATAAACTGAAACAAATGTTTATGGAGGCCATAATCAAAGCAAAAAGCAAAAGCATTTTGTGTTTGATTATATAAGAATATAATAATTTCATATAGAGTATAAAAAAATGGAAGATGCAAAAGTAAGCAATAGTTTGTCTTGATGGAGTTGATTTTTGTTATTAAAAATGTAAATTTTTAATAATTGATTTTTAGCTTATATCGAAGGGATTATTGTTTAATAACACAATGAGCAAGTATTGGTATTTATTTGAGAAATTATATTTATAATGATAAAGATTATTATTGAATAGAATAGAATGCATCAACTAGTTCTGGAGATAAAAAATACCTTATTATAATAGTAAAATGACAGGAATAGCTCATTTTTTTAAGTGGTGTGCGATATGTTTGTTTGTATAAATCTAATACATGCCAAATGAAAAAGAATTTACTTCTTTTCTTAATTTTAATTTTTACATTCCTTTCATGTTCAAGTGATGCAAGTAATGATAGTGATAATACTAAAGATGATATGGATGTGCTAACTTAGCATGGAGTTCTAGTTAAGAACTAAATCTTAACTTTAG
>NZ_JBMDIY010000027.1:0-84556 GCF_057808895.1 Flavobacterium sp. FG68 | reverse complement strand
GACAAAGGCTCTTAAGTAGTTCCGAAGGAACAAATTATATTGTAGAGCTGGACTTCAGTCCGGTTTAACATGTTCATATCCAAAAAAAAACAAACCCGACAGATTTTTAAAATCTGTCGGGTTTGCATTATAATTGGAATTTATTTAAGAATTACTAAACTGTAAGTTGCTTAAGTTTTTATAAATTCCGTTTTCCAGATTTATTAATTCCTGATGCGTTCCTTCTTCTGAGATTTCTCCGTTGTCCAGAACTAAAATTTTGTCTGCATTTCTGATCGTCGAAAGGCGATGAGCAATGATAATACTTGTTCTTCCTTCCATTAATACTTCTAAAGCTTCCTGAACTAATTTTTCGCTTTCGCTGTCTAGAGATGAAGTTGCTTCGTCTAATATTAAGATACTTGGGTTTTTAAGTAAAGCTCTTGCTATTGCAATACGCTGACGCTGTCCGCCAGATAATTTAACGCCTCGTTCTCCAACCAAAGTTTCAAATTTCTCTGGGAAACCGTCCACGAAATTGAATGCATTTGCTTGTTTTGCTGCCAATATTATTTCTTCATCAGAAGCATTTGGTTTTCCGTAAGCGATATTCTCTCTGATAGTTCCGCCAAAAAGAATAACATCCTGCGGAACAATACTCATATTTCCACGAAGAGCTTCCAAATCATAATCATAAATGTTTTTTCCGTCAACAGTAATTTCTCCCGAAGTTATATCGTAAAAACGTAACAAAAGAGAAGAAATAGTAGACTTTCCGGCGCCACTTGGACCAACGATTGCTATTTTTTGTCCAAATTCTGCAGAGAAATTCACATTTTTCAATACCTGAATCTCCTGACGTGTTGGGTAGCTGAAAGCAACGTTATTGAAAGTTACGTTTCCTTTAATTTTTTCCTGAGTTTTATTTGAATATGAATTTATTTTTTCCGGACTTTCGTCTAATAATTCAAAAACACGTTCTGTAGCTCCAATTGCTTTCTGGATTTGGGCATATAACTCGGCAATTCCTCCAAATGAAGCACCAACAAAAGTAGAATACAATACAAATGAAATTAATTGCCCAACGCTCATTTCGCCGGCAATACTCAATCGAACACCAAACCAAACCACGGCTACAATTGCGCCAAATAAACAGAAAATAATAAATGAAGCAAAATAACCACGGTATTTACCGCCTTTAATAGCCAGTTTTACAACATCGCTAATTTTACCTTTATAACGTGCAATTTCGTACCATTCATTAGCAAAAGCTTTCACAATGCTGATTCCCTGCATCGTTTCTTCAACAATTACCTGACTTTCTGCAACCTGATCTTGTACTTTTTTAGAATATTTTCTAATAAATCTTCCAAAAACTACTGCAGCAATAGCAACTAAAGGCACAACTGAAAGCATTAATAAAGTCAATTTTAAACTTTCTGTAGCTAATAAAATTACACCACCAATAATTAAGATAAACTGACGTAAAAACTCAGCAATTGTTGTGGTTAAAGTATCCTGAATTTGTGTAATATCGGCGCTGATACGGCTGTTTAATTCTCCGACTCTTTTTTGAGAGAAGAAAGTCATTGGCAGCTTTACCAAATTGGTATACAAAGCTAAACGCAGGTTTGCCAGCGTATTTTCGGTGAAATTTACGAACAATGATAATCTGAAGAAAGAAAAAAATGACTGTAAAAAAAGAATTACAATTAATCCTAAAGCTATTTTATTAGCTTCGTCATTGTTTTTGTTTTTTACACAATCTACAAGCATTCCCATTAATTTAGGAAAGGCGAGGGCAGTAGCGCCAGTTAAAAGCAGAAAAATTAATCCGATGAAAAATTTCCATTTGTGGTTTCCTGCGTATGTAAATATTGCTTTTGCTTTGTTAAGAGAAGTAGCTGTAATTTTTGATTTAGGTAAATCGTTTTCTTTATATCTAGCCATTAGAATATACTGTTTTTAGGTATGCAAATGTATGACTATAGCAAAAGATTACAAAGCAATATTAATAATTAGAGATCCAGATTTCGTTTTTTAACTAAATTATAAGAAAACCGGAAATTTTATTTCTTTTTTAAGAAGCTGAAAAATAGGTTGCTAAATAAACGCATGAAAAAAATATTAGATTTTTTTTGAAATATACTTGCAAATACAAATTCTAGCTGTATATTTGCACTCGCAATCACGAAATGATAGCAGCCTAGTAAAATAGGGCGATTAGCTCAGCTGGTTCAGAGCACCTCGTTTACACCGAGGGGGTCGGGGGTTCGAACCCCTCATCGCCCACCAAGAAACTCCTTAAGAAATTAAGGAGTTTTTTTATGTCTATATTTTTAATTTATGTTTCCTCTATAGTACTAAGCTCATATTTAATATCAGGCGCGTTGAAGTTCAAAATTCAAAAATATTTTCTACGGTTGAAATTTGTATATTAGCTAAACGTTTCACCTTCAAATTGCGACAGAATACAAAGTCGAAATACGTTAGTCAACAGTAGGATAAATTCACAAACAGACATGAAAATCTAAAATGGACACATTTAGCACATTCGACTATATTTCATATCAAAAAACACCCAGAAATAAAATCTTTCTTCCACAAAACCTTGTTTCATTTTTAGAACAAGGCGAGAAAGTTGTATATTATTCTGATAATAAAATATCTATTACGAACAACCAATTTGTGATACTTTCTTCGGGAAATTGCTTAATGACCGAAAAACTTCCGGTGAACAATAATTATAGAAGCACTATGTTGTTTTTTAGCAATACAGCCTTAAAGAATTTTTTTGTAAAATATGCTTCTATTATTAACGAAATTTCACCTAATCCCAACAAAATAATTAAGCCATTTGCAATATTCGAAAAAGACCAGTTTATTAGAAATTTTATCACTTCACTTAAACTTATCCAATCCAAACCTGCAATATTTTCTAATAAAATGCTTGAATTGAAATTTGAAGAACTAATGCTTCATATTCTTGAAATATATCCGAATGAAATTCTTTCATTCCACACAAAAAATCTGGAAGAATATTCTAATTTTGAAATACGAAGAGCCGTCGAACTAAATATAACAAACAATCTTACAATAGAAGAATTGGCTTTCTTGTGCCATACAAGCGTTTCTACTTTTAAGCGGAAATTTGTAAAAATCTACAATCTTGTACCAAGCCAATACTTTCTGCAACAAAAAATAGAAATGGCAAAATTATTATTGTTGCAAAACGAAAATCCAAGCGAAGTGTTTTACAAAGTTGGCTATGAAAATCATTCAAGTTTTTCACAATCTTTTAAACGAGTTCAAGGCATTAGTCCTAAACAATTTCAGCAAAGAAATCTGAATGTTACTCAACAACTTTTGAATGATTAGCGATAACTCTACAACATAAACGCCTTCTATTTTTGCAGTAAATTTAAACTCAAAAAAAATGAATAAAAGGTATCTTATGGAAATTGCTAACTATAGTAATTGGGTTGATAACAGCATAATTAAATGGCTCGAACAAATTAATGATGAACAATGGGATAAAGAAATTACAAGCAGTTTTAATTCTGTTGCAAAAACAGTAACACACATTGTTAGTGCTAAAAAAGTTTGGATCGATTTTTGGAAAAACACACCTAATCCTGTTTTTCTTTCAGCTAATTTCACCGGTACAAAAAAAGAATTGATTGAAATTTGGAAAAAAACAATGGATGATTATGACAATTTTATTGAGGGTTATCCAGAAGAAAATTACACACAAATAATTTCTTTCAGCGTAAGAGACGAAGAATGGAGCATGGAATTTGCTCAAACTGTACTACATCAAAATAATCATGCCACCTATCATCGAGGACAATTAATAACAATGTTGCGACAAATAGGCTTTACTAATTTTTCTAACACTGATTTGGCAACTTATTTTATCAAAAAAAAGATATAGTAGATTATAATGATGATACTAAACAGACTTGAAAACTAATACTTTTAAGTTTTTAATCATCAAAAAATGTCAAGATTGGAATTAAGTGTTCGATTACTGTCTCAGACACTTCACAGAATTTTAAAACTCCAAAGTCATTTGATTTTGGAGTTTATTTATAAAAAGCTTTACAAATGCTGATTTTAATTCCCTAACTTTATTTTATATTAAACATTTATAAAAAACTGAAGTTATGAAAACTAGAATGATTTGGGGAAACTTGGTTACTCACGATTTACAAAAAACAATTCAATTTTATACAGCATTAGGTTTCAAACAAAACGGAAAAGAAACAAATGAACTAGTTAGTTTTTCATTTGCAGACAGTAATTTTATTATCAACTTTTTTACTCCAAAAAGATTTAAGTGGGCTTTAAAAGGTAAATTGACTAATACAAATGCTGAAAATGAAATTATCTTTTCATTATCTGCAGACAGTAGAGAAGAAGTAGATCTTTGGCTTGATAAAGTTAAAAAGCTGGTGGCACAATTTTCTCCGAACCTGAAGATTTTGAAGTAGGCTATACCTTTGGTTTTGCCGATCCTGATGGTCATAAATTCAATTTTTTATATTGGCCGGGAATTAATATCTGGAATAAATCCTTATAGCTTAGTATTTTTAATCATTTACTACAACTATTTCCCAATCAGTATTCAAGTATTTTAACATAATTAAGTTTAAATCCATAAACTCATTTTCTCCTTTAACTATAAAATTATAATCAGCCTGACCCTCACTTCCTTCAGAATTAGAAGATATAGATATACCGCCTACAGGAATTAAAACTATACTTTTTATAGTTCCAACTTTCTCTTTAATTGATTTATCATTTAAAATAAATTTTTCTGCCGCTTTATTAGAATCAGCTTTGCTTAATACAATATATCCAATGCATTGTATAAATAATACAAAGACACTAATACCAATAATAATTTTTTGCAAAAGCGTATTTCTTTTTTCTATCCTGTTGGTTTTCATTTTGTCAATTGATATAGTAATAATTGCAATAAAAAGAAGTAACCAGCCAATAGTTTTACTTTCCCAAAAAAAATACAAATTCAAAATTCTGGATAAGTATCCATAAATTAAAAGTGATGCTGCAATAATTATTAATCGTTGACTTAGCTTGCTTAAAGTATTAAAAAAGTTTTCCATTTAATTCTCTACCAGTTCAATATCCATAGTTTTTATAAGTCCGTCTTGGAAAGTATAAACATGTTTTACCAAGCCGTCAAACATTAAATTGTCTTGTAAATCTTTTACATTTTGGTGGACTTTTACTTCCAGGCTTCCATTATCTCTTTCATTAAAACCAACTGGTTCAACTTTTGGATTTATTTCTTTCCATTGTCTTGTCCAATATTGCTTGATTTCATCGTGTCCACTTATGTAGCCGCCTTCCCAGGCTTTTGACCATTGTACATCGTCCTGCATTGTCGATAACGCATTATCGATGTTTCTTTCATTAAAAGCAGTATACGCTTTTTTAATTGTCTCTTCCAATTGATTTGCAATTCCTGTCATTTTAAAATGAATTAAAAGTTATAAGTAATCTTCATAATTGTCACTGCAATAATAGATGCCAGAACTAAAAATATAAAATAACTCCCTTGTTTCGTTTTATTATCAATATTCTTATTATTTCTAATCTGGAAAAATGCCCTCAAAAAAAAGAAAGTCACCAATAATCCACAAACTCCAACAAGAATTTTATTGGTTGCAATGTAAACTGCTCCCATAGAAAAAAACGTTATAAAAAAAATCGGGATTTTATATTTCTCATCAAATGTACGCTGGATAGTTTTATCTATTGGTTTAATTTTATCAAATAACAATTCTAATTCTTCATGATTATCTATCTGTGAAGGTATTAAAATAGTCTCTACTGCAGTTTTTCCTTTTATAGTATAATTTCCTTTATTTTCTTTAATGATAGATTGAATCTCGTTAAATTGAATATTTAATGTTGGTGTATTGAATTGTTCTCTAAGAATATTACCTTCTGAAAATACTAATTTATAAGTTTCAAATATTTTTTTTTGTCTTTTTAGAGCTTTAGAAAGCCCATAAGCCAAAGACAAAACAACAATTGGAATTGTAAATAGCATACTACTTAAAACATTTTCTTTGTCTTTTGCATTAAAATAAGTTAGGGCAAATCCAAAAGAAACCACAAACAGAAAGAAAGGTATTGACTTTATTATTATCTGCTTTCTTATTTCGCTAAATCCGCTTTCTTTAATTTTAAATATTTCGTTCATTGGTTTAAATTATTGCTTTTTTTAATTAGTTATTTTGTAATAGCGTTTTCCAAGATTTAAGCTGGTCAACTTCAAACATTAATCTTCGATCTTCATTATTTTTTAGAGTAAATTCTCCACCTTTATTTTTAAAAGAACGATAGAAAACCATTGTATGCAATTCTTCTTTGTCCCAAACAAATTCTTCTTGTTCATGACTTTTAAAAAGCAATCTTTTATCTGTCAAACATAGTTTTCCCGAAACAATATCATTATCTATTAAATGATTTGCAGGCGCTTGTATCATCACATTTTCAAAGTCTTCTGTATTAATTTGAATCTTTTCGAGAATTTTTACTGGTTTTGTAAATCTTGTGTAGATTGCTCCATTTAAAATCATGGAACAAAGAGCTATAGGTATAGAAATTTCCAGAAATAATCCTAGTGGTAAATGAGCAATGATAATTCCTAAACAAAAGCAAAGCAAAAAAGCATACACTCCATATAAAAATCCATTGCTAATAATCTTAACTATTGTTTTTTTCATAAAAAAGGCACGAGCGTTTATTTGTAATTTATGAAACTAATTTTGATTAATTTAATAAACAGGTTCCCAAAGCTCAATTTTATTTCCCTCAGTATCCATTATATGCACAAATTTGCCATAATCATAGGCTTCAATTTCATCAAGAACCGTTACGCCATTTGCTTTCAGTTTTTCTACAAGACCTTCAATATTTTGAACACGGTAATTCACCATGAAATCTTTTTTTGATGGAGAAAAATATTCATCACCTTTTTTAAAAGGACACCATTGCGTTGATTCTATCTGCTCTGGTTTATCAAGATTTCTGGATTCAAAACTTGCCGAACCCCAATCGTTGATTTCTAATCCTAAATTTTTAGCATACCAATCTTTAGTTTCCTTCGGATTTTCAAGAAAAAAGAAAATACCGCCAATTCCGGTAACTTTTGGAGTTATATCGTCTGGTTGATTTTGTGAGTCTGACATATTCTTCGTTTTAAAGGTTAGTTTTCTTTGACTAAGATAAAATTATTTTCATCACAAAAGGTAAATTTTCAATCAACAAATTTTAGAAAAGTAAAATCCGTTTTAAGCATTTCTATTTCATTTTCTCTGGTTTGTTGCTGCGCTTCTTTGGCATAAACAAACATTCTTTCTTCATAATCATTTATAGCACTTTCAATAGTTTGAAATTCTCCGTTTAATAGATTTTCAGATAAAATCAACGCATCCAGAAGTCCAATATTAGCACCTTGTCCGGCAAAAGGAGGCATTAAATGCGCTGCATCGCCAATAAGCGTAATAGGCAAGGGGCGGTTATTTTTCCATACTTTTTCTAAAGAAATCTTTTTAGTAGGTAATCCGGTAAAGAGAGAAGTGGCACGAAATAATTCTTTATACGATTCTCCCCAATCAGAAAGTTTATTCAAAAGAAATACTTTGACGTTTTCTATATTTTGAAAATCGATTTCTAAGGTTTCAGGCATTTTAAAAATTACATTATAACTTAAAGCATTATTGTTTTTAGGATTGGCGACCAATAAATTACCATTGTTAGAAGTCATCAAAATTTTATCGCCACACAAGTCATAAAAACCTAAAGATTTTGCTTGTGAAGCAGAAACTTCGCCTTGAATCATATAAGTTCCGGTAAACTCAACTTCGGCATCTGTGATATATTTTCTAATAGAAGTCATTCCGCCATTTGCACCAATAACAAAATCAGCGATTGCCGTTTTTCCGTTTTCAAAATGCAAAAGCCATTTTCCGTTTTGTTCTTCAATATCAGTTAGTTTACTATTCCAAAAAACTGTATTTTCTTTTAAGCTGTCGATTAGTAATGTTCTTAAATCGTTTCGGTTTATTTCAGGAGCGTCGTATTGTTCTTCTTCAGTAGTTTCTTTACTAAACAATACATTTCCTTTATAATCAGTCATAATTCTACCCATCGGAATTGCCACTCTATAATACGTTTCAAGCAATCCCGCTTTCTGCATCGCGTCCTGACCGGAACCTTTATGTAAATCGAGTGTTCCGCCCCAAATTCTTGCTTTTGGGTCTTTATCTCTTTCATATACCGTAACATCAATACCGTTTTGCTGTAGTAATCTTGCCATTGTTAAACCAACCGGGCCTGCGCCAATAATGGCTATTTTTTTATTTGTAAGTAACATAATTTTATTGTTTAATTAGGTTACAAAATTGAGAAGACTACAGCAGATGAAATAGTAAAAATCAGTCGTTTTTGCTATTCATTTTTTTAATCGCGACAAGATCCATAAAACGATTGTCTTTGTTTTTGCTTAATTCTTTTGGCGTAACGCCGGAGTATTTCTTGATTTCTTTAATAAAATGATTTTGATCTGTGAAGTTTTGATCGGGAAAAAGTATGCCTTCGCTGATAGGTTTAAACGAAGAACCAAAGCGCAGAATATTGCAATAAGCTTTTAACGAAATCCCAAATTGCTGATTAAAGTAACGATTAATCTGGCGACTGCTCCAAAACACGTTTTCAGATAGTTCCTTTACCGTTATTGATCCTTTTGAAGCATAAATAAGCTCAAATAATTTTCTTTTTCGGTTATCAATATCTGATGTTGTAATGCTGTTTATTATTTGGGTTGCTTTACTGCAAAAGTTCTCAAGAGTTTTTAAATCTTCTGTTTCAAATTGCCAGATTTCGTCTGAAATAATTTTGTCATCATTTAAAACATCTTTGATAGAATCTCCAAATAAATATTCAACCGCAAGCAATTTAAAACCAATAGAAAACATTTTTGTTCCAATAGGAATTATAATCTGACTCGGAATTGTATCTAAACCCCGAATCGTTTTTTTCCAATTATCAGCATTTGAATTCATAACCGCAAAATCAACCATTGCGTTGGGCAAAATAGTTGACGGAATTTCTTTCCCAGTATTGTTCTCAAACATCCAAAAGCTGTGAACAAAATGCGAAATAGAATTATCTGGTAAAGCTGATTGAATTAATAAAGTCATTTTACTTTTAATAAGTAATTCAAAAGTACTATTTATTCTTAATGCTTCGTATTTACGGCATTAAAAGAATAGGAAACCATTAAATAACTCCAAAATGCGAGTTTATTTTCATCCTGAATTTTAGGAAGATACTGCATCGCATTTGTTGAACTGTACCACGAAAACGCATAATTAATTTCTAATTGTTTTATTGGAGTATATTTTAATGAAAGATCATTTTCAAATCCAAGGAACTTTTTTACATTTTGCCCTTCATCATTTTTTAAGGGAAATTGATTGTAAAAAAGATGAAAATCAGAACGAACAGAAAGCTTATCATTTAAAGGAAATGAAGCAAATAAATACGGATTTACTAAACCTTTGCCACCAACATCTGCAGGAAAACGGGTAAATACATTCATATTTCCGTTAAATTTCCATGTCACGCCATAAAGCACATCAAAACTTTCAGATTCATCTGCGGGTAATTGTGAACGGTTTCCGCTGATTATTTCTGCACCTAAACGTAATATTGCTGTATTGAAAGAAAAGCGAATTTCCGGCTGAAAATAATAGGCAAACAATTTCTTGCCTTGAGATGTTCGTCCAAATTGCAAATAAGAATTTAATGTATAATACCAGTTATTGCTTTTATATTCAATTCTTCCTCCAGATGTGACGCGCCCGTACCTATTTCCAGATGCAGGATTTTCAAATAAATCAAATAAATCAAATACATTCAAAGAATTAAAAGAAAATCCATTGTCAAAATTATAATTGAAATTATTGACGGCTAAATATTTGTATTTATTAGAAGCCACGGGAGAGTAGGCCGGGTCAAATTCATTTCCGTATTTTCGGGTAAACAAAAAGAAAAAATCATTAGAGAAATGTTTTGCCGTTTTCATCAATCGTATTCCTTCATGCGCTCTGCCTTGCTGTGCCCAGGGTGCGTCAGAAAAAAGCCTTCCGTTGTCTAATAAAATACTTTGTCTTCCGAGCCGAATATTGAATGATTTGAATTTAGTTTCAAAATATAATTGATAGAAATTTATACTTCCAATTTTTGATTTTAAATTTTGTTCTTCCCAAACATGAATTTCTTGTATATCAGACTTTATTAACCATTTTTCTGCCGTATACGACATCGATATTCGGTTTCTTTGTGTTGTATAAAAATAAGAATCTATAGAATCGTTTGGCGGAAGAAAATAGTTAGAAGTATATTCAACTCTTGGCCTTAGTTCTATATTCATTAAAAACTGATTGGAAACAGGTTTTATTTCCTGAGCAGAAAATTGAATTGAAAATAAAAAAAGCAAGAAATAAATAAAGATTTTGACAAAGTTGAAAGTGCTGTTTATCATTTGAGATTATAATCAAATATCTTTATTAAAACCGTGATTTGGTTACTGATTTCTTTTTTGCTAATATAAAACTATTTCTAAAATGCCTTACATCATTTTTAACACATAAAGTATTGATTATGTTAGCGAATATTTCTTGGGTTTCAGCCCAATTTGCTGTTCAAAAACCTTTGAAAAATGACTGAGATTGGTAAATCCCAATTGATAACCAACTTCAGATACTGATAAATGTTTTTCCTTTAAAAGCCTTGCAGCTTCCTGTATTCTCATATATTGATAATATTCAAAAACGCCTTTACCAAAAGTCTGTTTAAACAATTTTCGAAGTTTGGGTTCGCTCATTCCGGCTTCTTTTGCAAGCGAATTAATCTCTGGTGCTTTATCTAAATTAGATTGCAAATGGTATTTTATGGCATAAATTGCTTTAATATCTTTTATATGTATTCCGCTTGCCGGTGTTTCTTCACGCTGCAATAACAAAGCAAAAATATGACAGAGCAGTTCTTCGCATTTTAGCTTATTATAATGATTCTCTAAACTTTCGGGAATGGATTGATGCAGCATTTCGCTCGCAGTTGTAATCATGGCGGAAGAAATTCCTATTTCGTAAGCAAAAGTATCTTTAGAAGAAAGAATGCTCGAAACTATAGGATGTTTTAATTCTCCAAATCGTTCCTGCAAATATTCTCTTGATGCTGAAATAGTTATACTTCTAAAAAAAGTATTTTGAGGCATCGCCATTACAGATGAAACAGATTGCATGGCGATGAAAACATTGGGCTGTTCTGCGATTATGGCGCCTTGTTTTTGGTTAGATAAATCAAAAATACCGCTGAGAAAAAAAATCACATTTTCTTGCCCTTCAGGAATTTCATTTTTACGTTCAAGGACAATTTCTTCTTTTAAATAATAATTCCTGATCATCATTCGCAAGTCATTTCCCAATGTAAAACCAGTCATATAGCCTTCTCCCAGATGCTGTGGAATATCAATAAAACGTCCGCGTACACGAGCTCCAATTGCATCGGCAAACTTCTGCAGGATTCCTGAACCGTTTTTATCTATAACTTCAATTTTCATTTACGACTATTTTGATATCAAAATAAGATATTTTACCTATAAAGATACAGATAATTTTGTAATGAAAATTTAAACAAAGTAAAAACGATACAATTATGTTACTAGATAATAAAAAGATTGCCATTATTGGCGGCGGCCCAGGCGGATTAACTCTTGCCCGATTATTACAGGAAAAAGGGTTAAACGTAAAAGTGTATGAAAGAGACGAAAACCGAAATGTCCGTCAGCAAGGTTCAACGCTTGATTTGCATGAAGATACAGGTTTAAAAGCCATGCAGGAAGCCGGATTAATGGAAGAGTTTAAAAAATACTATCGTCCCGGAGCTGATAAAATGCGAATTGCCGATAAAGATATGAATGTTGTATTTGATGATCAGGAAGAAAAACCTCAAGAAGATTTCGGGAATGAACATTTTCGCCCAGAAATTGACCGCGGACCTTTGCGTGATTTACTGATTGCCTCGCTTAAAGAAGAAAATGTGGTTTGGAATTCTAAATTCACCCAAATGAAACCTTCAGGAACTGGCTGGGAAATTTCTTTTGAAAATGGAACGACAACTTATGCCGATTTTGTAATTGCTTCAGACGGCGCAAATTCGCGTGTGAGAAAATATCTTACAGACATCGAGCCTATATTTTCGGGCGTTACAGCGGTTGAAATTAATATTTATAAGGCAGAAAAAAACGCACCAAATCTTTGGAAGCTTGTAAACGACGGAAAACTTTTTGCTCTGGAAGAAGGCAAAACATTCTTTTGCAGCTCAAAAGCTGATGGTACCTTAACTATTTTAATTGGAATAAAAACAGAAGATAATTGGGTTACCAATTCAGGAATTAATTTTAAGGATAAAAGCTCGGTTGCTGAATGGTTTAAAAACGAATTCAGAACCTGGAATACTGATTGGCAGGAAATTTTTGAAACCAATGAAATTTCTATTATTCCAAGACCTATGTATCATTTCCCGATTGACCAATATTGGAAACCGCTGCCTAATCTTACCATAATTGGTGATGCCGCACATCGTATTCCGCCTTATGCAGGAGAAGGAGCAAATCAGGCTATGGCCGATGCTTTAGATTTTTATGAAATATTTTGTTTTGGTAATTATGAAACTATAGAAGAGGCTGTTTCTTTATTTGAAAATAAAATGCGCAGTCGTATGGAAGAAATAACAGAAGATACTTTAAAAATGACCGACGCTATGCATGTAGAAAGTAATTTACAGTTTTTAACTGGTTTTTTTAATCAAGTTTATTAGTTTACAGTCACAGTCGCAGTTTTCAGTTTTGAAAACTGCTGTCACCCTGAGCGAAGTCGAAGGGCTTTTTACGAAACGAGGGCTTCGACTTCGCTCAGCCTGACAATCTATAAACTATGACTGAAAACTGCGACTGTAAACTGAGACTAAATAACCGTTTTTCTCGAAACAGGTCTAAAATACCATGAAGTAACAGTTAAAACCAATAATAATGTTGGCCCGAAATACGCTATACCAGAATCTCCTACGGCAAAATGAGAGATAATAGCGCCGCTCATGGCGAAAAAGAATCCTGCATAAGCCCATTCTTTTAATAAAGGAAACTTCGGAATTAAAATAGCGATCACGCCTAAAATTTTCCAAACGCCAAGAATGGTTAAAAAATATAGCGGATAACCTAAATGTGCCATCATGTCGGCTTCTTCTTTCATTTTTATTAATTGCACAATTCCGGTTGAAGTCATTCCTAATGCAAGCCATAGCGTGGCAATCCAATAAATAATTTTGTTTCTTTTACTCATGACGATTTATTTAAGTTTGTTTACTATTTCCTGTAAGCGATTGTGTGCGAAATTCAGACCTTGTGCAAAAGGCAATTTCAATTGTTGATCTCTGTGTTCTACAGATTTGTAGATAATCTGCATGGTAAGTCTGCTTGTTTCACTTGTAAGTTCTTCAAACTCCAAAAACTCCAATTGAGGCGCAAAATTGGCATTATCCATTTCAAAAGTTCTGGTAATTCTTTCATTTGGAACAAAATCATGAATGGCGCCATTGGCACTAAAAACAACATTTCCGTTGGGGTCTTTGGTTTCAAACTGCCAGCCGCCGTGTTGTTTATTTTCTAATTTTACCACTTTTGTTCCCATCCATTGTTCTACAATTTCTGGTTCTGCATAAGCTTTAAAAAGTAAATCAACCGGAAGATCAAATTCTCTTGTAATTACGATTTCCTGCTGGCCATTTTCGGCATTAATTTTTGTTTTACGTTCCATAAATTAATCTTTTTTCAGTTTATAGTTTTTTATTATACTTTCTAATTTATTAAAACGATCGTCCCACATTTGGCGGAATGGCTCAATAAAATCAGCAACTTCTTTTATTTTCTTCGGATTTATATAGTAATAAATCTCGCGTCCGTTTTGCTGTTGGTCAAGGAGTTCACATTCCGTTAATATTTTAATATGTTTCGAAATGGTCTGTCTTGACGAATCAAAATTTTCCGCTATAGTTCCCGGCGTCATCGCTTGTATGGCTACCAAATTTAAAATTGCTCTTCGTGTTGGATCGGCAATTGCCTGAAAAACATCTCTACGTATTTCCATTATGCAGTTATTTGACTGCAAATATAATGAAGTCATTTGACTGCACAATATTTTTTACGAAAAATTTTATATTTTTTGAAATTCTGAGTATTTACAGACGTTTTTTATAATTTTAAATTCTATAAAAAAAAGAAGAAAACATGAATAATAATGCTAAAGTATTTCAATATTCATTTGCGAGTATTTATCGATTATACAAAGAAAAAGTAGAGAAAAAGGGGCGCACGGCTGAAGAAGTAGATACTGTTATACTTTGGCTGACGGGTTATAACGATAAACAATTCAGAGATCAAATCGAAAAGAAAGCAGATTTGCAAACCTTTTTTGCAGAAGCACCAAACTTAAATCCCAATGTATCAAAAATTACTGGCGTAATCTGCGGTTACCGAATAGAAGATATCGAAGATCCACTAATGCAAAAGATTCGCTATATGGATAAATTAGTAGATGAATTGGCGAAAGGAAGAAAAATGGAAAAAATCCTAAGAGAATAAAAAACAAAAAGCCGTTTTAGAAATTAAAACGGCTTTTTAATTAAACCAACATTTGGAATTTGGAATTTAAAAAATTGGAATTTTAAACCTTTTACATTCCGTCAGGCAGCCTGTCAGCATCATTTTTACTTCTGTTAAAGCGATAAATAACATTAAGATTAATATATCTTCCTTGCGATCTGGCTTCAGATTCCAAATAGTAATATTGAGTTGTAATTTTTTCAGTCGTAATCTGCGAATTGAATAAGTTATTTACGTTTAAAGTTACCGACATTTTATCTCCAAGAAAATCTTTGCTTAAACCTAAATTTGCACTATACTGAGCCTCTGTAAGCGATTGAACTCCTTGATTTTTTCCTCGGTATCTAAAACTGAATTCTCCCGAAATAATTTTAGGAAACTTCACTACAGATCTAAAGTTGGAAAGCCAGGTTTGATCTTCGGCATTATAATTTACGTTTTCAAAAGTTCCCTGCTGTTTAAATTTGTAATAATTAAAATCTAAAGCAAGTCTAAGCCATTTTGTCGGGTTATACGTTGTCGAAACTTCTGCACCGTAACGATCCTCAGTATCAAGATTTACAGGCGTGCTTACAAAATAATTTTCATCAGTACGTTTTACTATGTATTCAAAATAATTAGTTGTATGCTTGTAATACACAGACGGATTAATGCTGAATTTTCCCGGTTTTGTTAATAATGTAAACTCAAAAGAATTGGTAAACATAGGGTTCAAATCAGGATTTCCTACCGTTAAATTTCTTAAATCTGAGACTCCCGAAAACGGATTTAACTGCCAGAATCTTGGTCTATTGATACGTTTACTGTAGCTCAATTGTAAATCTGTTTTTTCGGTTAAATTATATACAAAATGCAGCGTAGGGAAGAGGTTAATATAGTTTTTAGCATTGTTAAACGTGTTTTTAGTATCCGCAATTTTTATATCAGACAGTTCAGAACGCAGTCCTAACTGGTAATTGAACTTTTTATATTTGCTTGAGAACTGAAAATAAGCACTGTATAAATTCTCATCGTATTTTAATTTATTGGTAAATTGTTCCTGTAATACATTATCTAAAATAGTGTGATAATCACTTCTTAACGCACGCAGATCACTTCTAATTCCCATTTCAATTTTAGAATTTTCAGAAATTGGGTCTACAAAATCTGATTTTATAAAAATATCATTACTGCTTTCAATATCTCTTGAATACAAATTAGAAACCGAAGCATTAAAAGGAAATGTTTTTTGCTGTGTAATATATTGGTTTTCATCATCATTCCAAAAATCATATTGTAAACTTGTTGTCCATTTTTTATCCTTTCTGTCAAACGTTTTTACATAATTTAATTCTAATGCATTGTAAATTTGAGGTTCTTTATACTTTTCAGATCTCGAAATAATACTATCCGTAACATTATTTGCATTTGCATAATTGTAGTTGTAATGCATTTTGTTGTTATTGTTGTCTTTACTACGGTAATAACTTCCGGTTAATGTGTTTTTTGAGTTGATATAATAATCTCCGCCTACGTACATATTATACACGCTAATGCTTCGTTTCATATCATCATATTGATTTAAAATAGTCGTTGTACCGTTATCTGTATTCGTTTGAAACTGTTTGTTATAACCATAAATATCTAAATAACGATACCCTAAATTTCCAAAAAGATTCACTTTTTCTGTTTTATAACTCACATTGGCATTTACGTTATGTCTTGCAGGATTTCCAATTCCGGCTTGAAGCGAACCGTTAAAACCTTTCATCGTGTTCTTTTTCATAATAATATTAATGATTCCCGCACCGCCCTGCGCTTCATAAGCCGAAGAAGGATTCGTAATAACTTCAACTTTTTCAATATTAGCCGCTGCTATTTGCGATAAACCATTATTTGTGGTCAGCATAGAAGGTTTTCCGTTTATTAATACCGTAACGCTGCTGTTTCCTCTAAGGCTTACAACTCCTGCAATATCAACGTTTACCGAAGGGACATTGTTTAAAATATCATTTGCAGACCCGCCGCTGGACAAAATATCTTTGCCGACATTAAAGACTTTTTTATCGATTTTCATTTCTACCGCTGATTTTTCGGCAATAACATTTACTTCGTTTAATTGATTGATGCTTTCTTCTAAAAGAATGTCTTTCATGACAATATCTTTATTCAATTGAATGTTTTCAGCTGTAAAAGTTTTGTACGACATATAAACAGCTTTTAACTGATAATTTCCAGGATTGCTTTTTAAAATGTAATTTCCATCAGCATCTGTAACGGTTTCTTTTTTATTTTCTGCAGATGATAATAAAAGCGTTACATAAGGTAAGGCTTGTTTGGTTTTAGAATCTACTATTTTTCCTTTGATAGTAAATTGTGATGTTTGTGCTCCAGATGTGAAGCCGAATAGTAATACGATTAATAATGTTAACTGTTTCATTTTTTGATTGGTTTAGAATTTTAAGCAAAACTCCTTTTTAATTTCACTCAAAATTTTCACGCATGATATAAGGGCAATTATTGCGTATAAACAATCCAATAGAAACCATAAATCGTGTTTATAGCCAATTTTTATATGTTCGTATCTTTTTTTAGTATGTTCATCGACAACTATTTTGTCTTTCTAAATAAATGTTAACTTTGATTTACTTAGATTTTTAGTTGCTAAGATTCTGAGACACTAAGTTTTTTTTTTAAATCAGCAACTTAGAAAAGAATAATAAACCTTTAGAAAAAATCTTAGAATCTTAGACCCTTAGCAACTCCGCAACTTAAAAAAAACATGACACCATTCGAAAAAATTATAAAGTTCTCTAAAGAGCACAGAATAAGTACCCATATTATTTTTTGGACATTTATTTTTATTATGTTTTTTAGCAAAAACACTTCTTCTGAACCAGAAGAATTATGGGTTGATATAGCATACACATTATATTATGAGTTGTTTTCTATCATTGGGGCTTATTTTATGTCTTATAGAATTTTACCCCGCTTAATGATTACACAAAAGCATAATTGGGTTTGGGCAGAATTGGTTCTGGGAAGTTATGCTATCTCAGTTATTGCCAGAATTGCAATGGTGTACGGCTTGGAAACTCTTACGCGCAAACGACCTTTTAATCAGGAACCTATTGCCGAAATCCTGACTGATTTACCTACCTTATTTGGAGCTTATTTTTTGCATATTCTTTCGTTATCCATATTTTTTATTTTTATAAAATTGATAAAAGATCAATATGTCGTTCAAAAAAGGTCTTTACTGCTTGAAAAACAAAAAGCAGAAACCGAATTAAAAATCCTGAAAGCACAATTAAACCCTCATTTTTTGTTTAATACGCTTAATAATATTTATTCGCTTTCCATCACAAATTCTCCAATAACCTCAAAATCAATTGCTGTTTTATCTGAGATTTTAGATTGTATTTTATACCGATGCAGTGCGACTTATGTTCCCATTTCTCAGGAAATTTCCTTGCTTGAAAATTATATTACGCTCGAAAAACTAAGATATGATGAGCATTTAAGCGTAGTATTCAATCATTCCATAGATCATAATAAATCTATTGCGCCTTTGATTTTGCTTTCGTTGGTCGAAAATGCTTTTAAACATGGAGCAGGAGAGGATACAGGAAGTTCTCCAAACATTCAAATTGATTTAAAACTGCAAGGTGATCGTTTTGAGTTTAAAATTGTAAACTCCATCAATAAAATTGACAGCGAATCTGGAAACGGAAAAATTGGATTAAATAATATTATTCAGCAGCTTGATAAAATTTATCCGGAAGATTATACTTTTGATGTTACTAAAACCGAAAAGGATTTTACGGCTTATTTACAGATTAATTTAGCAACCGAATATAATTTAGCTTAAAATGAAAATAAAGTGTTTATTAGTCGACGACGAGCCTTTAGCAATCAGCTTATTGCAGAATCATATCAGTAAATTAGATTATTTTGAAGTGGTAGGCACTTGTCCAAACGCTTTAAAAGCCGCCGATGTTTTGCGTACAACTGCTGTAGATTTGATGTTTTTAGATATAAAAATGCCTCAGATTACGGGAATAGATTTTTTAAAAACATTAAAGAATCCGCCGGCTGTTATTTTTACTACCGCTTACCGCGAATATGCTTTAGAAAGCTACGAGCTCGATATTGTAGATTATCTTTTAAAACCGGTTACTTTCGATCGTTTTTTTAAAGCCGCAGATCGTTATTTAAGAATTAGCGGACCTGTAAACAGCAAGATTATTACGCCTTCGCAGGAAGATTATATTTACATCAAAAACGGGCCAAAATTCAATAAAGTAAACGTCGACACGATTTTATATATCGAAAGTGTCAAAGATTACATTATTGTACATCAAAAAGATGGCGTAAAATTAAATGCCAAATATAAAATCAGCGATATTGAATTAGAATTACAGGATAAAAACTTCCTGAGAATTCATCGCTCTTTTATCATTAATTTAAAAAATATCACGGCATTTACGCCTTATGATGTTGAAATTGGAACTATTGAAATTCCTATTGGAGCGAGTTATAAAGAATACGTTTTTAAAATTTTAAAGAATTCATAACAATAAAAAACTCCTTAAATATTTACTTAAAATATTTAAGGAGTTTTTTATGCTTTTGTGGTTATATCAGGATAGCAAAGCTTATATTTTTTTGAGCGTAAGTTTCATTTCTTTACTGTCCAGAATTAACTCGTCACTGGTAATAGTACTTTCACAAGGGTATGGGGTGCCAACTTCATCTTTAATTACTAAATTTTTTCCACCTTTTGTCAATGCATAAGTACCATTTGTAATTTCTCTTGTCAAGAATCCGGTAACATGCCCATCTTTTGTAAATGTTAAAGTTCCATCCGTTAAAATTACAGCTTTTAAAGAATCCGAAATGGGCATTTTCGGTTCTACCGCTGTAATTTTCCAAGAGCTTACCAGTGTATTTCTCTTAGAACATGAAATCATTAATACTGCAGCCAATGCAAGCGCGAAGATAAATAATTTAGATTTTTTCATGATTTTGTGATTAAAGATTAGAAATGAAAAGGTACGAAAAAAAATATTATCTATAACGATATAGCTACAGAAAGTGATATTGAGTCGTCTGATTTCTAATATCTTATAGAAAAACCTAGCTTTTCAAGAGTTTCAAAAAATCAATTCAGGGTCAAAGCTCCCAGAATTTCTTCATACATAAACGGGCCTCCGGGATAAGTTGCTGTATAATCGAGATTCATCCAGACCTGACCACGTTCATCAATATGGTAATGCAGGTTTTTACCATAACTTTCTCTTGGAAAAAGTACATTTTTAATTAAATAATTGACCTTTTCCAGATCAATCATTGAGCCTATTAATATTTCGGGATAAATATGGCCTTTGGTGTGTATAAGTCTTGGAGTTCCGCCAATAGAGCGAATTGCCGCCGCCATTAAAATAGAATGATCATCGCAATCTCCCGAAAAATATTCTAATGATTCGCTGGCAGTAGCAATATAATCGCCTTCTTTTGGATCGTTGACATAATTCCAGCGTCCGTTTATTTCTTTAAAAACAGCAAAACACTGAATTATCGTTCTGTAATCAGAATAACCTTTTATTCCTTTAAAATGCTTTGAAGTAGCCATAATAGCAAAATTTCGAACTTTCGGATTTTGATATTCAATAGCACTTATAATTTTTGATTTATTGGGAAACGGAAGCAGTTTTGCTACAATTATATCCTGCGGGTATGGATTGTCTGACATGGTATAAATCATCGAATTATAATCTTCAGAAATCTCACTGAAGCCATAATTCCCAATTACTGATCCGTAAAATAAAACCAATAAATAAACCGCGACGCATAAAATGATTATGGTTCGCAGATACATTAGTAAAAAGAAAACAACAGCAAAAACAAAAATAAATATAAAAACACGATCCAGATTGAAAGCCCATTCCAGATCGATAAGGTTTTGATGCAAAATGATAAATATGGGAATCGTAATAAAAAGACTCAACACAGAAATAATAATCCTATCCCAAGGTGATTTCACCTGTAATTTGGATTTTAGCTGCGGTAGGTCAATTTTGGGAAAATTTATCATAAGAATCAAAAGCAGTTTTACAGCGCTTTCACCGTTTCAACAAAAGTACTTTTTTTATCAATAATTCCCAGATCAAATAATTGATTTTGAATTTTGATAAATGCTTTTTCACTTAAATGTTTTTGTGACCATTGTGTTAGTTTCAGCCATTCCTGAATATCTTCGACTTTCTGATTGAATAATTCGGCTAAAGTCTTGTCAATATCAGGAATCTGCGCAAAATCATGCGTCGTTTTATTGATAATTTCCAATACTTTTTCTACCACTTTTGGATTCTTTTTCAAGAATTCGTCGCGAACCGTGATTACAAATGAAGGCCATGGAGTAGGACAGTCGCCCACACGTCTGAAAATTCCCTGATCAACCAGCGGTTTTGTCATAAAACGTTCCCACATAAAATAATCTGCAGTTTCGTTTGTCAGGGCTTCTACAGCGCCGTCGATAGTATTAATAATTTCAAATTGCAAATTATCGCTGTTCCAGCCTTGTTCATTTGCATTTACATAAGCCATTAATTGGGAACCTGAACCAATTCTTGAAATCGCAACTTTTTTGTTTTCTAAATCTTTTACAGTTTCGAAATCTGATTTTGCTGCAACGTGAATGCCCCAAATTAAAGGTGACTGCACATAAATCTGAACAATTTTACTTGGGTTTCCTGCCGTAATATCTTTTACAATTCCTTCTGTCAAAATAACGGCCATATCAGCTTCACCGTCGCGCAGCATCTGACACATTTTTCCGGTACCTTCAGGAACGTTTTTCCATTGTAAATCGATATTTTCTGCTTCAAATTCACCATTTTCAATGCATAAATGCCATGGCAGATTGAAGTGTTCAGGAACACCTACAATTTTTACAGTTTTCATTATAGTTTAAGTTTAAGTTAAGTTTGGTATGCGTATTTTTAAGTTTGTAAGTTTAGTTTTTTATTAAATCAGCCCTGTGTTTGTCTGAAAGGCAAGGTTCTGCATATTGAATAATTTCCTGAGATTCGTATTCGTTTAAAATACTTCTCACAATCGAATAATCAACATCGCGAACCACTTCTACAGAAAGAAAATTATCATTTAATCCTTCTGATAAACAATTTATTGCCTTTAGTTTTTCTCTGATGATTTCCTTGTCAAATCCTTTTTCCAAAATAATCACCTGAACAATTGAATTTCCTGAATTTTCAATTGTTTCTTTATAAACCAGGCGATCTTCCTCTTCATCAAATTCGGCATAAAATAAATCATCAGTAGCAATCAACGGTCCGAAAAATGGGATATTATCTAATTTAAAAAGTCCTTTTTCTAAATCTACAATTTCGGCCCACATCGTTTCTGAAACTGTTTCTTCTAAATAATCACTGTAATACTTAAATAATATTTTTTTATGTGTTTCCTGCATTATTCTATTTCGTTTATTATGGCTTTTAAGGATGATATTACAATACGATAACCATCTGGATCCTGGATCATTTTTCCGTTCTCGTTCCAAAACGGATTAGCTGCAGTTATCGTTGCAATATTATGGTGTATAAGCTTATTTATTAATTCGTTGTAATCTGAAATTGTTTTGGGATAAAGCACAATTACATCGTCTTCATCAAAAAAATGATTGGCTTTTACATTGGATTGTGTAAATTCAAAATGCCAGTCTAAACCTGATTTTCCAATAAAAATTCCGTCATAATTATTGTGTTTTTCAAAACCTCCTAATTGTTCAAAACCGAGAATATCGACGTAAAAATCTTCAATTCTTTTTAAATCATTCGTATGTCTGGCTACTCTTAAAAACATAATCTAAGATTTTATCTGATTGATATGATGTTCTAAATGTTCTACATAATCCGTCATAAGAAACCTTAAATCAATCACAGATTCATCATTCAAAACAATTTTATAATCTAAAGTCTTCTCGTCAACAGATTTCATGAGTCTCACAATTTGCTTGTTTAATACCAGCCACAACTGCAAAAGCTCATCAGGATCCATTATTTGATACTGATTTAAATTCACTAAATCTATTTGATTATATGGTCGGTGCTGATAAGGTTTTTCTAGATAATTAATTTCAGTAAAACGTACCAAATTATGAATTGCTGAATCTGTCAAATGCCCTAAAATTTCTTTTTTAGACCATTTTCCAGCTGCTTTAGCTTCTAAAACTTCGTTACTTAATGTTGAAAAATGATTCACATTTTCGTTCAGTAATTTTTCAAATTTAAGAATAGCTGCCTGCATTATTTAGTGCTTGAAAGTTTATTCAATGTATAAGTAATCAATTCATCAACAGCTTTATAAGGATCTTCACTAAAAGTTCCCGAAGCACGATTGGCAATAATTGCATTTAAAGATAAGGCATTATGTCCTAAAAGAGAAGAAAGCCCATAAATTGCTGCCGTTTCCATTTCAAGATTAGTAATGCGATTGTCATTAAAATCAAAATTATCCATTTTATTGTTTAATTCTTCATCCTGAATATTCAATCTCAAAACACGGCCTTGCGGACCATAAAATCCTCCGGCTGTAGCAGTTATTCCTTTAAAAATTTTATCAGATTCGATAATTTTTTCCAGTTTCTCTGAACACGGAATTACGTAAGGTCTTCCTTTTCTAATATCCCAGTTGGTGTGAAGAATAAAAGCATCTTCAAGAGCCGTATTCGAAACTTCGTCAATTAAATAGGAGCGAAGCATGTTATCCAAACCCAATCCGAATTTTGACATTACAAAACTGTCTACAGGAATATCTGCCTGCAAAGAACCCGAAGTTCCAATTCTGACAATATTCAAAGAAGTCAATTTTTCTTTTGGCTGACGTGTTTTTAAATCGATGTTTACCAAAGCATCTAATTCGTTTAAAACAATATCAATATTATCAGGCCCAATTCCGGTTGACATTACAGAGATTCTTTTTCCTTTGTAAATTCCGGTTTGGGTTTTGAATTCTCTTTTTTGTGTCGAATATTCAATCGAATCAAAAAACTGAGTAATTTTTTCGACTCTATTCTGGTCTCCAACAAAAATAATATCGTTGGCAATATGTTCAGGACGAAGGTTTAAGTGGTAAACACTTCCGTCCGGGTTAAGTATTAATTCTGATGCTTTTATCATTTTTTTTTTAGTTACTAAGGTTCTGAGATACTAAGATTCTGAGTTTTTTTTAAAGGCACAAAGTTGCAAGAGACAAAGATTCAAAGGTTTTTCTGTAGAGGCGCACAGCTGTTCATCTATAAAATTACAAAATTTAAATTCCAAATTCCAATTACTCAAATTTAGACAAAGCTTTGCGAACTTTGCATTTTTATAAAAAACTCAAAGTAAAAAATCTTAGCGAACTTTGCGTTAAAATAAAAAATTGGAATTTGGGATTTAAATTTTGGAATTTTTATCCTCCGACACGCTTCGTTTTAAATCCTTTTTCTTTTAAAATTGCCATAATTTTGTCGCGGTAATCGCCTTGAATGATGATCGAATCATCTTTAAAAGTACCGCCAACGCTCAATTTTGTTTTGATTTCTTTGGCTAATACTTTAAAATCTTCATCGCTTCCTTCATAACCTTCAATTATAGTTGTTGGTTTTCCTTTGCGTTTTTCAAATTTACAAATCATTGGTTCTTTTTGTACATACAAAACATGATCTTGTTCCTGAATTTCCTCAGGTTCGTTTGATTCTTCGTGATCTGGAAATAAGTTTTTTAACTGATCTTTTAAGTCCATAAATTTTTTATTCTAAAAAATAAATTCCAAATATTAAGGCTTTTAAAAATTAAATTCCAAATTCCAATATGAGTTTGGAATTTGGAATTTTAATATTGGAATTTACTAAAGTTTTATTTCTTAATTAAACCTAATTCTACCAAACGTTCGTGTAAAAACTCGCCCGCTGAAATATCTTCATATTTCTTAGGATGTTCTGCATCAATACAGTTATCTAAGCAATCCAGACGCATATCGCTTACTGGATGCATAAAAAACGGAACTGAATAACGAGAAGTTCCCCATAATTCCCTAGGCGGATTTACAACCTGGTGAATTGTAGATTTAAGTTTATTATTAGTATGTCTTGACAACATATCACCCACATTAATCACTAATTCATCGTCTGCCGCAATAGCATCAATCCATTCACCATCGTGGTTTTGAACCTGAAGTCCTTTACCCTGAGCTCCCATTAACAAAGTGATTAAATTAATATCACCGTGAGCCGCTGCACGGATGGCATTTTCTGGTTCAGAAGTAATTGGAGGATAATGAATTGGTCTTAAAATAGAGTTTCCTTCTTTTGCATAATCATCAAAATAAAACTCATCAAGTCCAAGGTGTAAAGCCAAAGCTCTTAAAACATAAATTCCTGTTTTTTCAAGCATTTGGTAAGCCTCTTTACCAACTTCATTAAAACGAGGCAATTCTTTAACTTCTACATTTTCAGGGTATTCTGAAGCCCATTTAGAATCTTTGTCAACATACTGGCCAAAATGCCAGAATTCCTTCAAATCTCCCTCTTTACGTCCTTTAGCATGTTCTTTTCCAAAAGAAACATAACCTCTTTGACCGCCAATTCCAGGAATTTCATAATTATGCTTAGTTTCTACTGGCAAGGCGAAAAATTTTCTAATTTCACCATAAAGTTCGTCTACCAATTTGTCATCTAAGAAATGACCTTTTAAGGCAACGAAGCCAATGTTTTCAAATGCACTGCCGATTTCATTTACAAATTTTTGTTTACGTTTCGGGTCGTCCGAAAGGAAATCACGTAAGTCTACACTAGGAATGTTTTGCATACTTTACATTTTTATTTAAGAAAAAAAGGCGCATTAAGCCTTTCAATAACAAAGGTAGAGAATATTTTATATTTGAATTTTATAAATTACCATAAAATTTAGTTTTATATCCAATTTTTAATACAAATTCTGAATTAAAATTTTAAAAACTGAAAAATTAATGCATTTATTTTTTGTAGCTAAAATATTATAAAAAATACTGGTCTGACGAAAAAAACCGATTATATTTGTGTTCGCTTTTTTTAAACCGAAAACTGCAAATTATTTTCTATTTTTATAGAATTAATGATATGCGTTTTTAAATTATTTAACAATTAGATATAAAATTGTTATATTTTTTTATATTTGAAAAACTAAACTTACTACAAAAATGATCTTTTACAGAGAAAACCTTACTGACGAAAAATTACTAGATTTATATAAAAAAATCCTGAAACCTCGCTTGATCGAAGAGAAAATGCTTATTTTAATTCGACAAGGAAAAGTTTCAAAATGGTTTTCAGGAATAGGCCAGGAAGCTATTGCAGTAGGGGTAACGTCTGTTTTAGACGAATCTGAATACGTATTACCAATGCACCGAAACCTTGGTGTGTTTACAACCAGAAATATTCCATTGCACCGACTTTTTTCGCAATGGCAGGGAAAGGCAAACGGTTTTACAAAAGGCCGTGACAGAAGTTTTCACTTTGGAACGCAGGAATACAATATTATAGGTATGATTTCGCATTTGGGTCCGCAATTAGGAATTGCTGACGGAATTGCGCTGGCCAATAAACTTCAGGACAATAAAAAAATCACAGCGGTTTTTACCGGAGAAGGTGCAACCAGCGAAGGAGATTTTCACGAAGCATTGAATATTGCAGCAGTTTGGAAACTTCCGGTTATGTTTGTTATTGAAAACAACGGCTACGGACTTTCTACACCAACAAACGAACAATATTTATGCGAAAACCTTGCCGATAAAGGAATTGGTTATGGTATTGAAAGCTGGATTATTGACGGAAATAATATTGTTGAAGTCTACAACAAACTATCGAAGTTAAAACAGGAAATGATCGAGAATCCGCATCCGGTTTTATTAGAATTTAAAACATTCAGGATGCGCGGGCACGAAGAGGCGAGTGGTACAAAATATGTTCCGCAGGAATTAATGGATGAATGGGAAGCTAAAGATCCGGTTACCAATTATAGAAAATATCTAACAGAAATTGGAGTTCTTACCGAAAAACTGGACGAACAATTGCGTGCTGAAATCAAGCTGGAAATTGATGAAAACTGGGCAATGGCAAATGCCGAACCTGAAATAGAACCAACTTACAGCGGAGAATTAGATGATGTTTATAAAGACTTTGAATATGAAGAATATACTCATGGCGAAGAAGTAAAAAATATTCGTTTTATAGATGCCATCCGAAATGGTTTAGAACAATCTATGTGGCGTAATAAAAACTTAGTCATAATGGGTCAGGACATTGCTGAATATGGTGGTGCTTTTAAAATTACAGATGGATTTGTTGATGCTTTTGGAAAAGATCGCGTACGTAATACTCCAATTTGCGAAAGTGCCGTAGTTTCGGCTGCAATGGGATTATCCATCAATAATTATAAAGCCATTGTCGAAATGCAGTTTGCTGATTTTGTTTCGACAGGTTTTAACCCAATTGTCAATTTATTAGCAAAATCACATTATCGCTGGGGCGAAAAAGCTGATGTTGTGGTTAGAATGCCTTGTGGCGGAGGAACACAAGCCGGCCCGTTTCACTCACAGACAAATGAAGCCTGGTTTACTAAAACTCCAGGTTTAAAAGTTGTTTATCCGGCATTTCCTTATGATGCAAAAGGTTTATTAAATACCGCCATTAACGACCCAAATCCGGTTTTGTTTTTTGAACACAAACAATTATACAGAAGTATTTATCAGGACGTTCCAACAGATTATTACACTATTCCGTTTGGAAAAGCAGCTTTATTAAAAGAAGGAACTGCCGTAACTATTATTGCTTTTGGAGCTCCCGTTCACTGGGCTTTAGAAACTTTAGCCAATAATCCTGAAATTCAGGCAGATTTAATTGACTTAAGAACTTTACAGCCGCTTGATACCGAAACTATTTTTGCTTCGGTTAAAAAGACTGGAAAAGCAATTATCTATCAAGAAGATACTATGTTTGGCGGAATTGCAAGTGATCTTTCGGCTTTAATTATGGAAGAATGTTTTGAATATTTAGACGGTCCCGTAAAAAGAGTCGCCAGTTTAGATTCGCCAATTCCGTTTACAAAAGCGCTTGAAGATCAATTTTTACCGAAAAATCGTTTCGAAGAAGTTTTGAAGGAATTGTTAGCGTATTAAAACATTATAAATAAATTTTAAACACATAGAAACATAGTTTTTGAAACCGATAAAAGGCGTTTCACTTAGTTTAAACAAACATAGCTATGTGTGAGAAACTAGTTTCTTTTTATATTCTTTATTCAAGAAATAAAATCTATGTTTCTATGTGTTTAAAAAAACTTTTTAGATTAAAACAACTAATCTTTTCCCATCAGAAACATCAGCGTTCCACATTTTTTCAATATCGACTAAATTCACTTTCTCGATATTTACTTTTAGTTTGTTTTGAGAAGCTAAAACAAACATCTCAGGAAGAATTTCTGAAAATAACATTTTCACTTCATCTCTTGTCCAGCTTCCTAAACCTGAGCCAGATAATTGTAAATCAACGCTTCGCAAAATTTGAGCTGATAATTGAATCGTATCACCAGACATTGAACCAACAGAAACATATCTCGTTTTAGGAGTAAAATTACCGTTTCCTTTTAAAACAGAAAGAATCAATTCTGCCGAATGTCCCCACAAATAATCCAAAACAATATCAATTGGTGTGTTTTGATGAATTTCTTTAAGCTTCGACACAAAACTTTCATCATTCTGTTTTAAAGAAACAATTTCGTCAGCACCTAATTCTAAAAGACTTTGAAGCGTTTTTTCGCTTCTTCCCGTAACAATTATTTTTTTTGCTCCATAATGTTTCGCAATCTGAATAGCCATCTGACCCGTAAAACCAGTTGCGCCATTAATTAAAACCGTTTCTCCTGGTTTTATTCCGGCTCTAAATCGAAGCGCCATTGCCGAACCTGCAACTGCGTTAGGCATTGCTGCGGCTATTGCATCTTCAATTCCGTCTGGCAATGCGACCATTCTGTTTTTCTCGACTAAAGCTTTTTCTGCGATTGTTCCTGAAATTCCTCGGGCGTAAACCCTGGTTCCGTTTTCAAGTAAACCAATGGCGTCACTGCCAATTACAAATCCGTTTTGATTTTCATTTTCTGAAGAATAATGTTCTCCGCTTGCAATTCCTTTATCCAGATTAGTAATCGCCACAGCTTTAACCGAGATTAAAACCTCATTTTCATTTGTCGGGATTGGTTTTTGGAATTCTGCATATTTTGGCAATTCGCCTTTTTTATAAACTACTGCTGCTTTCATAATTTTTATAAATATTAAATTTTATGAAGCAAAATTATGGCGTCGTTTATGGGCAAACGATAACATTTGTTATCAAATGAAATAAGAAACAATTATCAAGTTTTTTTTTAAAACCATATAAGTTATATAAGTTAATTTAAGCCAAGCTTATAATTTCTTATATAACTTATATGGTGAAATTTTAATTATTTTTTGTGAACCAGCTTACTTTTAATTCGGCTTAAATGAACGGTGCTCACGCCAAGGTAAGATGCGATGTAATGTTGCGGAACTCGCTGCACAATTTGAGGTCTTTCTTCAATTAAACTAAGATAACGCTGAGTAGGGGAGTCTTTTATAAAAGAAAAAAAGTGTTTCATATAATCAAATGTTCTTTGAAAAAGCATATTGATTAACCGATCCCGAAGTTCTGGAATTTCTTTTATTTCTTCCAAAATTGTATCAACGTCATTTTTAGAAATCCACCATAAAACAGAAGGTTCAATTGTTTCCACCACAACCGGACTCGGAAATTTTTTAATGAAACTTTCGATAGAAGCAACACTTTGATTTTCGAAAAAAAACTGCGAAGTCAAATCTTTTCCGTTATTATTAAACCAAACCCTGATACAGCCTTTTTCGATTATAAAAAGCTTTTTAGAAACTTCGCCTTCTTCTATCAAAACTGTTTTGGCAGGAACTTCAATACGATTGAAATAGCTGGTGTATTCGTTCCATTTTTCGTCCGTTAAAGGAAATTTATTTCGGAATTGAGTGAACATCTTTTTAAATTATAATTCCCAAAAATAGCTTACTGCTTTTATCAAAATTACTATTCCAATAAAATAATATATTGTATAAAATCCAATATCAAGTGAACTAAACAAAAATATAAAAGACACATATGGATAACCATCAACAAGTATTTTATATACCCTTTTTATTTTTACATCTTTAAATTCATAAAGAATAGATTTGTGTCTAGCATCATTAAAATACATAAAATTTAGAGTTAATACAACTATCCCAAAAGCACAACAACTGTAAAAAGCAATATTGTTAAATGACCTAAAAAGTAAAGAATAGACACTTAAGATATTTATAAAAATAATAAGAGACAGCAATCCTGCGGATGAATATTCTGCAGATGTTTTATTTGTTTTTGAAATAGTTTCATAAGTACGAAAGTACAGGTAATGGTATGCTTTAATCATTAGTATTATTTAGAATCAGATTCAACCTCAAACAACTGCACCTGACTTTTCAATCTGTCAATCAATAAATTCATCATTCGTTTGTTTAAACTCGATGAATTTTGAATATAAGTTTCGTATTCTTCAATAGTAAAAAGCGCCATTACAATTCCTTTTAGAGAATTTCTGAACTTAATATCTTTTTGAATGGAATTTTCTATAGTCTGCAGTTTCTTCTCAACAGAATACGAATAAAAATCAGCTTTGTTTTTATTGACATAATTAATAAAAACCGCAATAAACAAATCGTTTTGAAGTTTTAGAATAGGCCTAATCGTCTGATTTTGAAAGATCTCATCTGGAGAAGATTGAGCACTTACAGTTCCTAAAGTTTCGCCTCTTAATTCTCTTAAAAAAGTGTCTCTATCCGCCATGTTTTTTATTTAAATTTAGAAAAAAATATAATGCAAAAATAATTTCACCATATAAGTGATATAAGAAAATTTAAGTTTTATTTCTAACTTGCTGAAATTGCTTGTAATTAGGAAAATAAAAAAATCTTAACTCTATAAGTAATGTAAAAATTAAGCTTCAAATTAATTTAACCATATAAGTTATATAAGAAAATTTAAGTTTTATTCTTAACAAACTGAAATATTTATATGTTCAAGATTAAGCTTTAATTTATGAACTTACATAACTTATATGGTTTAACACACACACTCATGAATATAAAATCTTTGGTTTTTCTCCTGTTGATATTGGTTACTATAGTTTCCTGCAATTCAAAAGAGGATAAAAATGGTTATCAGGAAGTTTTGTATCGCGCCGTAAATAATAAAGACACCGCAATTTTAGCACTTAATATAAGTGATAAACGCTTTTTCGGTCGTTATGAAATATCTTATTATAAAGTAGGGAAGGATTCCGGCGATGTAAGAGGGGATATAAACGGAAATACTTTAAGAGGTGATTTTCATTATATATCAAACGGTGGAACCTGGAAAAGAGTGCCTTTGGCTTTGCTTAAAAAAGAAAACAAACTGATTCTGGGAAATGGAGTAGTGGGAACTTACTTTAATCTTCCGTGCTTTATTGACGGAACTTTGAATTATAAAGATCCTAAGTTTGTTTTTGAAGAAATTAAAAGATAGTATTCAGTCGCAGTCTCAGTTTTCAGTTTTCAGTTTTTTACTGAGACTGTGACTGAATACTGCGACTGAAAACTTACCGATCTAAAACCCCAATCTGCGAAGGCAGTTCAAATATTTCAAGATCAAAATAGATAACCGACGCCATAATGTGATCGAAAATATCAGACATTATATATTCGTAATTTGCCCAGCGTTTATCACTTGAAAAAACATAAATTTCTAATGGAACTCCGTGTGCAGTCGACTGCAGCTGGCGGCACATAATATGCATGTTTTTATTTAATCCGGGATGATCTAATAAATACTGCATAATATATTTTCTAAACAAACCTAAATTGGTCATATTACGTCCGTTGAGAGCAAGTGATTTATCGATTCCCCGATGAGCATTGTACTTTTCAATTTCAGATTGTCTGGTTTCAATGTAAGAGGTAATAAGCTGAATTCCTTTCATATGATTTAAGTCATCATTATTCAGAAAACGAATACTGCTGCTTTTAATCAAAATATGTCTTTTAATACGTCTTCCTTCAGAATTCTGCATGCCGCGCCAGTTCTGAAAAGAATCAGAACTTAAAGCATACGTTGGAATTGTGGTAATGGTATTGTCGAAATTTCGAACTTTTACGGTCGTTAAATTGATTTCTATTACGTCGCCATCGGCACCAAATTTATCCATCGTAATCCAGTCGCCAATGCGAACCATATCGTTTATGGCAACCTGAACACTCGAAACAAATCCTAAAATTGTATCTCTGAAAATCAAGATAATAATAGCCGAAAGCGTTCCTAAAATGGTTAATAATTCGCCTCTTTTGATTCCGAATAAAGTTGAAATAATCATCGCAACCCCAAAAATCCAAAGCACAATCATAATAACCTGAATGAAACTGTCGATAGGTTTATCGCTGTATTCCGGTTTTTGCTTTAAATAATCACGAAGCGCATTAAAAATCGTTCTGATGATCCATAAACTGATCAAAACGATATAAATACCAACGATTTTCCCAAAAAGCGATTCCCAATATTCGTATTTGTCCAGAATAATAGGAACAGCTTTATAAATAAAGAAAAATGGAATTAAATACGCGGTGTATTTTGTGGTTTTATTGTGAACTAAATAGTCGTCAAACTTTGTTTTGGTTCGCTGGGCAAAAATGGCCGTCAACGTTACCAAAACAAATTTTGCGACATAATAAATGGCATAAGCCAAAGCCACCATAATGGCAATATTAAAAATCAGGCTGATATAAGACGCAAAATTGCGGCTCATTCCCCAATGCCTGAAAAGAGGGTATAAAAAATTGAATATTTTATCCAAAAGGTTAAGCATTTGCTTTAGTTTCTAAATATTTTTTCTCGATGTAGAAAGTTCCAAACGGAATAAGAGAAGCGATTAGTATAATTGCAAATGTTTTTAAATCCCAGTTTTGAGATTTTTTTAATAAAAAAGCCAAAACAATATAACCTATAAATAACACGCCGTGTGTCATTCCTAAAGGTCTTAATAAAGTATGGTAAAGTTCTGGATTGTTAGTTTTAATAATAAGCATATTGGCAAATAAAACTAAATATGAAATTCCTTCTAAAATAGCGGTAACTTTAAAAATCTTAAGCATGTAGATATATTTTGAGATTATAGCAGCAAAATTAAGTATTAGGATTGGTTTTTAAGTTATGTCTCAGGAAAGTAATTTACTTTTGTAATCTTAAACTTTGATAATGAGCAAGCGCGATTTAAAAAAATATTTAACCGAACTGAGCAAAGAGCAACTCGAAGAACAGCTTATTGAGCTGTATGAAAAATTTGCTCCGGTAAAAGTGTATTACGATTTTGTTTTTAACCCAAAAGAAGATAAACTTTTGCAGGAATCTAAGGTTAAAATTTCCCATGAATATTTTCCCGTAAAAAAGCCCAATGCAAAATGGCGCCCGAGAGCAAAAATGCGTCGTTCTGTAGCACAAAAAATCATCAAACATTTTATAATGTTAGGCGTTGATCCGTTTATCATTGCCGATTTGATGTTTTACAATATCGAAATTGCCCAAACTTATTCTGCCAACAACTACATTAAGCAGGAATTATTTTACAAAAGTATTTTTAATTCGTTTGAACAAGCAGTAAATTTTGTCATTTCTAACGGAATCCTCGCTGAATTTAAAGCAAGGATTGATGCAATTTACCAGCAGACTTTGCAGCAAAAATGGAAAAATAAGTATGATTTTGAAGCAATTCTGGATAAAATCGACTTTTAAAAACACTTCCTATAAAAAATCTTATTTAAAAAAATCATTTATTTTAGGTTAAAATAAGATGAATAACTGTTTTTTAGATGTATTTTTGCAAAAATCCAAAAATAAACAATGTCTCAAAACACTTTAGAAATAGAAAGAGAAGAGAAAAAAGAACTTTATGCATACCAAAAAGGCGATATTGATGCCATTTTTGACCGCTTAGACAATGCTCCTCCAAAACATCATTTATTGTATCAGCTGCCTACCGGAGGCGGAAAAACAGTAATTTTCTCTGAAATTGTACGTCGTTATTTATCTAATAATGACAAAAAAGTGGTTGTTTTAACTCACAGAATCGAGCTTTGCAAACAAACTTCAAAAATGTTGAAGGGCTTTGGCGTAAGCAATAAAATAATCAACAGCAAGGTAAAAGAATTACCGGACCAAAATGATTATTCTTGTTTCGTGGCGATGGTTGAAACTTTAAAAAACCGTATCAACGACGAGAAACTGCACCTTGACAATATTGGTTTGGTAATTATTGACGAGGCACATTACAATTCATTTAGAAAACTATTAAACTCATTTAAAAATGCTTTTATTCTTGGAGTAACAGCAACACCTTTGAGTTCAAACATAAAATTACCAATGCACCAAAGTTACGACGAACTTATCGTTGGGGACACTATTGGTTCATTGATCGACAAAGGATTTTTGGCGAGAGCAACAACCTATAGTTATGATGTTGGTTTGACTTCATTAAAAGTAGGTATCAACGGAGATTATACCGTAAAATCATCTGATGATTTGTATACCAATTCTTTAATGCAGGAAAAATTGCTTCATGCCTATACAGAACGTTCTTTAGGCAAGAAAACTTTAATTTTCAATAACGGTATTCATACATCATTATATGTATACGATACTTTTAGAGAAGCGGGTTACGATATTCGTCACCTTGATAATACAAGCAGTTCTGAGGAGCGTAAAGATATTTTGGCTTGGTTCAAGAAAACGCCGGATGCAATTTTGACATCTGTGGGGATTTTAACAACTGGTTTTGATGAGCCAACTGTTGAGACAATTATCTTAAACAGAGCAACAAAATCATTGACATTATATTTCCAGATGATTGGTCGTGGATCTCGTAAATTACCTGGTAAAGACGAGTTTACAGTAATCGATTTAGGAAACAACGCCGCTCGTTTCGGTTTATGGAGCGAACCGGTAAACTGGCAGCACATTTTTAAATCTCCAGAATTTTATTTGGAGAATCTTAGAGACGATACTGAGATTGAAATGTTCTTTAAATACAGCATGCCGCCAGAATTAAGAGCAAAATTCAGCAAAACTGCTGATGTTACTTTTGATGTTGAAGAAGAACACAAATTGGCCATTAAACAAAATTTACGTTCGAAAATTGTTTTAGACAAATCGCTGGAACAGCACGCTGCAATGTGTGTTGATAATACAGAGACGCTTCAGGAAGCAAAAGCTTTGTCAAGAGAATTAGAAGATGATATCGAATGCCGAATTAAACGTTACGCAAAATGCTTAAGTCAGTGTAGTAAAAACTACCGCGAATGGCTTCTGGATGATTACAAGCAAAGATTGACTTTATTAGTAGGTAAAAAATACCGCGAAAAAATCATGAACGAACCGGATTGATAATAAGAATTAAAAAAGTTTCAGGTTTCATGTTTCAAGTTCTTGAAATCTGAATAATTATAATTTCAAGAAGGAGGAATCACATTTAAGAGTAATTAAGTCTAATGTGATTTCTCCTTTTAAACTTAATTGAGTTTCTGTGTAACTTGAAACATGAAACCTGAAACAAAAAAAACTAAAAATATGTCTAAACAATTCTCAACATTAGGACTTTCAGCGCCAATTTTAAAAGCTTTAGGCGAATTAAACATTGTTGAACCTACTGAAATTCAACAAAAAACAATTCCGCTTTTACTGTCTGAAAACCACGATGTTGTTGGTTTAGCCAAAACCGGAACCGGAAAAACAGCGGCTTTTGGACTTCCTTTATTGCAATTAATTGATACGGAATCTCCTGTAGTTCAGGCTGTAATTTTAGTTCCAACGAGAGAATTAGGGCATCAGATTTTTAGAAATTTAGAAGATTTTTCAAAATATATTCCAAATATTTCAATCGCGGCAACTTGCGGTGGAATTCCCATTAAACCTCAAATTGAGCGTCTTACATCGCCAACACACATTATTGTGGCAACGCCGGGACGTTTAATTGATTTGATTCAAAGAAAAGCAGTTGATTTAAAACAAACCCAATTTTTAGTTTTAGATGAAGCCGATGAAATGGTTTCGATCTTAAAAGAAAGTCTGGACGAAATTCTGGCTGAAATTCCTAAAAAACACCGCACTTTATTATTCTCGGCTACTTTACCGGGAACAATTAAACAATTGGTTCAGAATTACTTAAACAAAAATGTAGTTCAGGTAAGCGCCAATATGGAAACTGTTGGTAACCAAGGAATTGATCACGAATATATTGTAGTTGATCCTATTGAAAAATTAGATGTTTTAATGCATTTTCTAAATTCAAAAGATGGGGAACGCGGTATTATTTTCTGTAAAACAAAAGCTGCCGTTAATAAATTAGCCAAAAATCTGGCGATAAACCGTTTTTCTTCGGGAGCAATTCACGGAAGTTTATCACAGGGAATTCGTGACAGAATCATGGAACAATTCCGCGAAGGACATATTAATATTTTAGTTGCCACCGATTTAGCAGCGAGAGGAATTGACGTAAAAGAAATCTCTTATGTTGTCAATTACCATTTACCGGATGCTTACGAAACGTATGTTCACCGAAGCGGAAGAACTGCCAGAGCAGGAGCAAAGGGACTTTCTTTAACTGTTTTACAAGAAGAGGAAGTGGCAGAAATTGCTGATTTTGAAAGAGAACTGGGACTTAAATTTACTAAATTCCAAAAACCTTCAGCCTTAAGTATTGAAGAAAACAATACACTTTTATGGGCAAAACAAATCTTCAAAACAAAACCAAATCACGATATTTCGACTGATTTGAAAACGAAGGTAAAAACCGTTTTTCATCATCTTACAAAAGAAGAACTGATTGAGAAATTGTTAGCCAATTATGTTTTACAAAATAAAATTGAAGTAACAGAAAAACCTGTTAAAAAATTCAAAAAGTAAGACTTCAAGCTTTTTAATCTGCTGATTTATGTTGTAATTTTATAAGGAATTTAAATCCTAAAACTCAGCATAAATTAGAATGGAAAATATTCATATAAACGAGATTACACTTGACGATATTGACCAATTACAAAAAATTGGCCGACAAACTTTTTATGAGACTTTTTCAGAATCAAATTCTGAAGAAAACATGCGCAGTTATTTAGAAAAAAAATTTTCTAAAGAAAAATTGACGGAAGAATTAACGAATAAAAGTTCTGAATTTTATTTCGCCCTTCTTGATAATAACGCAATTGGTTATTTAAAAATAAACTTCGGAGAATCGCAGACTGAACTGCAGGACGAAAAATCCCTTGAAATCGAACGTATTTATGTTTCAAAAGAATTTCACGGAAAAAAAGTCGGACAGTTGCTTTATGAAAAAGCGATTCAAACAGCCAAAGAAAAGAACGCTGACTATGTTTGGTTAGGAGTCTGGGAAGAAAATCATCGCGCTTTAAGTTTTTATAAAAAGAATGGTTTTGTCGAATTTGACAAACACATTTTTAGACTTGGAAACGATGAACAGACTGATATTATGATGAAACTTAAATTGACTGAATAATTCTCAAAAAAGGAAAAGAAAACTTAAGTTTGAGTTTCATATTTGGAATTAAAATGTTAAATTTATGGAACTGCTAAGGCAAAAACAGTTTTACTCATAAATCCTACATAATAAAACAATACGTATGAATATAGTCATTATAGGAGGTGGTTTTGCAGGAATAAATCTCGCAAAAGAACTTGTAAATCATCCTCAAATACAAGTAACCCTTGTCGATAAAAACAATTATAATTTTTTTCCTCCGCTTATATATCAGGTTGCAACCGCTTTTTTAGAACCATCAAGTATTAGTTATCCTTTTAGAAAATTTTTCGCTGGTAAAAAGAACCTTCAGTTTCGTTTAGGTGAATTACTTTCTGTAGTTCCTGCCGAAAATAAAATCATTTTGAGCAACGGCGAATTATCATATGATTATTTGGTTTTTGCAACGGGTGCCGAAACGAGTTATTTTGGTATGGAAAACGTAATGAAAAACGCAATCCCGATGAAAACCTTAAATGATGCCATCGAAATGCGAAATGCATTGCTTAAAAACCTTGAAAAAGCTGCTATTACAAAAGATATTCGCAAACGACGTAAATTATTAACGATCGTTGTTGCCGGAGGCGGACCAACAGGAGTTGAAGTTTCTGGAATGTTTGCCGAAATGAGAAAAAATATTCTGTTGAAGGAATATCCGGAATTAGAAACATCTGCGAGTAATGTTTATTTGGTTGATGGAGGAGATGCTCTTTTAGCACCAATGAGCAAGGAATCTCAAAAAGATACTCTCGAAGCGCTTACAAAACTTGGTGTTGTTGTAAAACTGCATACTCGTGTTGTTGATTATGTTGATGATACGGTGCATTTTGAAAATGGAGAAACAATCAAAACCAAAAACTTAATTTGGGCAGCCGGAGTTTCTGCGAAGCTTTTTGACGGAATTCCAAAGGAAAGTTACGGTCGCGGCCGACGTATGGCTACAGATCAATATAGTAAGGTAAATGGTCTAGACAACATTTATGCTATTGGTGATACTGCAATTTCAGCCGGAGATAAAAATTTCCCCGACGGACATCCACAGGTTGCGCAAGTTGCAATTCAGCAAGGATTAAATTTGGCTAAAAACTTTAAGGCAATGACTCAAAATAAACCTTTGAAACCATTTGCTTATAATGATAAAGGTTCAATGGCGATTATTGGAAAAAACAAAGCCGTAGTTGATTTACCAAGTCCTAAATGGCATTTTAAAGGATTCTTTGCCTGGGTTATCTGGTTGTTTATTCATCTGATTTCCTTAATTACATATAGAAACAGAATTAATACATTTTGGAACTGGATGGTTGCGTATTTCGCCAGAGATCAATCTCTTAGAATGATTATTAGACCTGATAAAAAACAACAATTGGAATAAAATATTAAATTCCAAAATTTTTTAAATTCCAAATTCCAATTACAGGAATTTTGATTTTTTTTGAGTTTATAAACCCGACAGGTTTTTAAAACCCTGTCGGGTTTGTTGTAGAAGATCCACAAAGTATTGTCATTTCGACTGAAGGGAGAAATCGCACTAGAATGTCGACAAAGATTGGCGATTCAGATTACGGAGTTTCGTGTGCGATTTCTCTCTTCGGTCGAAATGACAAACTGTTGAACATAAAAAAAAGCCAGAATCAAGATCTGGCTTTTTATATACGAATACAATTGGAATTTGGAATTTAAAAAAATTGGAATTTAAATATCTAATGTCCCACAACCACATCATCACTTTCAGCAATCTCAACTTTATTTTTAATAAAACGTTTTCCAATATTTAAAACTACAAAAGCAATAATTGTAGTAACGGTCATAATAAGAACCATTGGCGCTACAGAATCCTTAACAAAAATTCCGACAGCAAATGAAGCTAAAGCTCCTAATCCTAATTGAATAGCACCCATTAAAGCCGAAGCACTTCCGGCATTTTTAGCAAATGGAGCCATTGTAAGTCCGGCAGTATTTGGGTTTGAAATTCCTAAACAGCCCAGGAATAAAAATAACATTACAATTGTCGAATACAATCCTAAAAGGTTATTTACAGAAAGTATAAGGAATACAATAGTAATTAAAGATTGTAAAATTAAAGCAGCAAAAATCATTTGTTCACTGGAAAATCTTTTCAATAAAACCGAATTCAACTGGCTCGAACCAATAAAACTAACGGACATAAAAGCAAAAATCCATCCGTATGTTTTAGCATCAACGTGGTAAATATCCATAAAAATGATAGGTGATGCCGCTACATATGTAAATAATCCGGAAAAAGCGATCGCTCCCGTAAATGCATACGTATAAAACTGAGGCTCTTTAAGGACTTTTAAAAAGTTTGAAATAATAGGTTTTGGTTTTAAAGAAATAGAATGGTCTGGTTTATAACTATTTGGCAAACCAACTTGAGCAGCAATTAAAATGGCAATTCCCATACAAAACAGGATTAAAAATACGATATGCCAACCAAAATCCTGTGTGACGTAACCGCCAATTGTTGGCGCCAGCATCGGCGAAAGTCCTAAAACAAGCATTAATAACGAGAATACTTTAGGGATATCTTTTACGGGAAATAAATCACGAACCATTGCAACCGAAGCTACAGTTGCAGCACAGCTTCCGACAGCCTGAATAAAACGTAAGAAGATAAACGAATCAATATCAGCGACATATACACAGCCTAAAGAAGCTAAAATATAAACCATTAACCCAATAAATAAAGGTTTTTTGCGTCCGAAACGGTCTAATAAAGGTCCGTAAAGTAATTGTCCGGCAGAAATTCCGATAAAATAACTTGATAAACTCATCGAAACTTTTGCTACAGACGTATTTAAATCCTTAGCAATATCAGAGAAACCAGGCAGATACATATCAATTGAAAAAGGGCCAAGTGCAGTTAAAGAACCTAAAATAAGTATAAGTTGAATATATTTTTTTGTTGTCATTTTCTTAAAATATTGCTTTTAATTTCGTGCAAAGATAAATATTAACTATCTTGTTGTAAATAATAATTACTTTAATTCAAAAATGGTTATTATATAACGTTTCGAAAATGTTTTGAAACATTAACTATAAAATTTAGATTATGAAAAAATTCACTTTACTATTAGCACTTATTTTTACAACAATTTCTTTTGCTCAAACCATCTCATCAAAACAAGAAGATGCAAATGTGGAGCAATATGCATTACTAACAAAAGTAAATCAATATTATCCGGATATTACTTTAAGCAAAACGATCACAAATTTTTATGCTGATGGAAAAATTATTGATTCACAGCAGCAATTTGATTTAAAAGGAACAAAATTTTCAAGTTATAAACTTGGAATTGAACCAGACAACAAAAAACTATTGTTTGAATATGTTTCTGATGAAACCGGAAAAGTTTACGGTGACGTTTCGCTTTTTAACGGAAATGTACTGAGAACAACATTTACTGAAAAAACAAATCAGATTGAAGTTTCACTTAACGGAAAATCGGTTTATTTGAAAAAATTAAATTAAATTTTCAAATACGCGAAATATAAAGCATCACAATTCTGTGATGCTTTTTTCGTTTATATTTGAATCATAATTCTGCACATTTAAAATTTATGAAAAAATTTATTTTATTTCTCATTCTTATACACTTTCAATCATATTCTCAAACCAATAAATTTACCGGCACATGGGGATCAGAAAAATGCAAAGACTGTAAAAAACAATATATTTTTACCATAACAATGGCTCAGTCAAATTATACGATTTCAGGAACTGCAGAACTTACAAGCGATTCTAAAGAATTAAATTCGGGAGTTTTGGATATTACGGGATATGTTTATCCATTAGGCGACACGGCTCAAATAAAACTGATAAATAAAGACGGATCAAGTTCAAGCGCAGTTTTAGTTGTAGAAGATAATGTCATTCAATTTAGAAAACGAGGCGGAAATGATTTAGTTCCTAAAGAATTAATTATGAAGAAATTATACGAATAATGTCGTAGTAATTTATTTTTTTACTTTCCCTGAATCAACTTTTCTAACTTATCAATCATTTCTTTTTGCTGCTGCAGCATACGCTCGTAAAGCTCAACCATTTTATCTAAAGGATTGAATGTGCAATTGAAGTTTGCCTGTGCGCCATCTGTAAAAGTATTCGCAACAGCGCTATCGTGGAAAGTACTTGCTATAATATTAATTGCAGAATCTTCATCAAAATTCTCGATAGCTTCAACAGGCACTTTAAGAATTTTAGCCACTTGATCTAAAATATTATTTTCAATCAATTCTTTTTGCTCCAAAAGAGAAATTTTCTTTTGATTCCATTCTTCGCCCAATTCAAAGGCAAGCGCTTCCTGTTTAATACCTAACATTTCACGGAAACGTTTTATATTTCTACCTTGATGTATTATTTTGTCTGTCATGTTGCGATCTGTCATAAATGTCAAATATAGGATTTTTACTTAAAATAATTAAGACATATAAAGGTTTAAATTTAAAATAGAAATTGTGACGTATGGAGAGCTTTAAAAGTTAAACAAGGAATTGAGAAATTTCTATTATAGAAATTGAAGTTTCACTCAACGGAAAATCCGTTTATTTGAAAAAAATAAAATAATTTTTCAAATATGGAAAATTTGAAGCATTACATGTACATGATGCTTTTTTATTTGAACGCGTATAAATTCCTTATTTGAAATTTGAAAATTTTATTTTTCAAATATGAGAAATTTTAAGGCAATAAAATGATACGAATTCAAATCAATATAAATCTCATATTTGGAATAAGATAAATTATTTTTTGAGATATGAGATTCTGAAACAAGAGATAAGTCTATGAATAGAAAGAGAATACAAATAATAAAGCCTCACGAGCATCCAATTAAACACAGATACTTTTGAACTATAATTTATATTATGTAAAATAGAAAATTATAAGAATCTTATGGTGAATCATTCATTATTATAAATTCTGAATAATCTAAACTGCTGCCCCTTTCACTATACAACATAAATTGAATAATTTAGTTTATAAGCTTATAAAACTGTAAATTTATAACAATGAAAATCAATCAATTATTTAAAATTGATTCTCAAAAAACTATTTTAAAGCCTTGAATTCAGTAATTCTTAACATTTCTTTAAAATAATTAGATTCTGAGCAAGATGGTTTCATTCTAAGAGTTTATTTTATTATTTTTACATTCAATATTTTAAAAGATATTATACCATATATGAATACAATTGCTGAGCATATTGCAGATTTTTTAAAAGAATACCCGCCGTTTGATAACTTAACTTTTCAGGAATTATCAGATATCGCAACAAATATTCGTGTCATTAATTTAGAAAAACATGCAGTATTGTTTCAAAATAATGATCCGCTTCACGACAGCTTTTATGTTGTAGCTTCTGGAGTCATTAATTTAACAACAATTGCTGATGCCGAGGAAACTCTTATAAACAAATGTCACGAAGGAGATATTTTTGGTTTACGCCCGTTTTTTGCCAAAAATAACTATATGATGACGGCAAAAGCACGCGAAGAAAGTATTGTTTATGCTATTCCTATTGCTGTTTTCCGTCCGTTTGTAGCTAATAATTCAGATGTTTTAAATTTTTTACTGGAAAGTTTTGCAGTAAATTCAAGACATACACGAGATAATTCCCGTTCTAACGGAAAATTAGATCCGGACAGTAATTTCATGGATCAGCAGAATGAGATGCAGTATATTCAGTCTCTTTCTTATAATAATTCTCCGTTAACAACAGAATCTCACCATATTGTAAAAGATGTTGCCATTTTAATGACAGAATCTATGGTGGACAATATTGTGATTTGTGAAAAAAATAATCCAATTGGTATTGTTACCCATGCCGATTTATCTTCAAAAATTGCAACCGGACGTTATCCTATTACAGAAACGATTGACAAGATTATGTCTTCGCCGGTTGTTACAGTAATTGAAAATGTTTCTTTGGCCGAAGCTCAGCTTTTAATGCTGAAACATAATGTTTCTCACCTTTGTGTGACTAAAGACGGTACAAGTAAATCTGCTGTGAAAGGAATTATTTCTGAGCACGATTTAATTGTGGCTCAAGCTAGTAACCCTGGTGTTTTAATTAAAGAAATTAAGCGTTCGCAGCTTCCAAAAGATTTAAAACAAATTCGTGATCGTTTATCAGATTTGATTCAGAATTCGATTCAGAAAAATATACCAATTTCTCACGTTAGCAATATTGCAAGCGAAATTAACCTTGCCATCATTAAACGTGCGGTAGAATTATCTATTTTAGATTTAGGCTCCCCTCCTGCCAGATTTGCATGGTTAAGCATTGGTAGTCAAGGACGTAAAGAACAGCTTTTATTGACAGATCAGGATAGTATTTTGATTTTTGAAGATGTTGCTCCGGAGAAATATCGTGAGGTAAAAGATTACTTTTTAAGACTCGCAAAAAGAACAACTGCCATACTTGAAAAAGTAGGTTACGAATATTGTCCAAATGGTCACATGGGAAGTAATATGTTATGGTGTAAGTCATTGAGCGACTGGACAAAACAATACAACAGCTGGATGAATACTCCAGGTGAAAACAGTAATGATTTGAGCAGTATTTTCTTTGATTATGAGATTGTAATTGGTGAAGCAAAAATTGAAGAAGTTATCGAAAATGTGGTATTTAAAAATGCCGTAAACAATACTTTATTCTTTGACTTTTTAGGAAACGATGCTTTAAAAAGAAATTCTCCTCTAAGCTTTTTCAAAAAGTTTATTGTTGAAGAAGAAGGTCCGCAAAAAGGAAAATTCGATATTAAAACCCGTGCTTTAATGCCGCTTATTGACAGTGCACGTTTATTAATTTTGAGCGCGAATATAAAAGGAATCAAAAATACGTATTTAAGATTCAAACAATTAGCGATTACCGATTCTAAAAATGCTGAAATATATTTAAGTTGTGCCGAAGCTTTTTTAACACTTTCAAAGTTTAGAACTGTTGAAGGTTTAAAAAATGACGATTCCGGGCAATATATTAATTTAAGAGAAATGTCTAAATCAGACAAAGAGAAGTTAAAAAATGCTTTAACCCCGATGAAGGATCTTGAGGAACTTATTAAGAGTAAATTTCAACTGACACAATTCTCATAAAATATGCTAGACTGGATTAAAAATATCAATAAGGAATATCCGGAATTCTGGAAGGAATACTTAACAAAATTAGAAGCAAAACCCACTAAATATGTGGTTTTGTCAACGGAAACTTCTGGCTTAAACCCTAATAAAGATGTTATTTTATCTTTAGGGGCTTTTTCTGTAATTGACGACAGTATTGTAATTAAAGAGAATTTTGAAGCGGTTTTACTTCAGTATAAATTTCTAGAAGAACACGGAATTTCTAATGAATTCATTATTGAAAGCAAAATGAATAAAATGCCTGAAGCTGAGGCTTTAGAGGCATTTATAAATTTTATTGGAAATGCAGTTCTGGTGGGTCATCATATTAATTTTGATATTGAAATGCTAAATGCTGCTCTCGAAAGATTAGATTGCGGAAGATTAAAAAATGAAGCTCTTGATATTGATGTTATGTATCGAAAATTAACTGATATTAATGACAAACAGTTTTCCTTAAACGATTTATGCGAAATTTATAAAATCCCAAAAAGCGACAGAAATTCTTCTGCGGAGGATGCTTATAAAATTGGGCTTTTGTTTTTGAAATTGAAGTCGAGATTGGGGATACGATAATTTTTTCACCATATAAGTTATATATAAGAAATTTAAGTTTTGATTGTTTAGTAAAGCAATTGTAATTGTCAGGCTGAGCGAATTCGAAGCTCCTCATGCAGAATCACACATAATCTTGTCATTTCGAGGAACGAGAAATCGCACTCGTAATTCTACAAAGATTGGCGATATGCATTGTCGAGTTTCTTGTGCGATTTCTCGTTCCTCGAAATGACAAACTACATGTTGAAGCAATGCGATTGTCAGGCTGAGCGAAGTCGAAGCCCTCGCAAAGTGATTCTGCATGACGGGCTTCGACTTCGCTCAGCCTGACATATGTTATCAATACTTTTTATAAAACAAAAACACATAAAAAAATGCCTCTTAAAATTTTAAGAGGCATTTTTTATTATAAATACAAGTTTCGAATTAAGAAATTCTATCTTTAATAATCTCATCTACAATTTCAGGATTCAATAATGTTGAAGTATCTCCAAAATTAGAATTATCACCTTCAGCAATTTTACGTAAAATTCTACGCATGATTTTTCCCGAACGTGTTTTTGGCAAACCAGAAACGAATTGGATTTTATCTAATTTAGCGATTGGCCCAATATGATCCGAAATATATTGGTTGATCTCTTTTGATAAATTCTCTTTATTTCTAACTTCTCCAGTTTCTTTCAGAATAACGTAACCATATAAAGCGTTTCCTTTAATATCATGTGGGAATCCAACAATAGCAGATTCTGCAACCGCTGGGTGTTCGTTGATAGCATCTTCGATTGGCGCTGTTCCTAAATTATGTCCAGAAACAATTACAACATCATCTACTCTACCCGTAATTCTGTAATAACCAACTTCGTCTCTTAAAGCTCCGTCACCTGTAAAGTATTTTCCAGGGAAAGCAGAGAAATAAGTGTCTTTATAACGCTGGTGATCTCCCCAGATAGTTCTGGCGATTCCAGGCCAAGGGAACTTAATACATAAACTTCCAACAACTTGGTTTCCTTCAATTTCATTGCGTTTTTCATCCATTAAAACTGGCTGAATTCCCGGTAATGGCAAAGTTGCATAAGTTGGTTTTGTTGGTGTAACGAAAGCAATTGGCGAAATCATGATTCCTCCGGTTTCAGTCTGCCACCAAGTATCAACAACCGGACATCTTTTATCTCCTACGTGGTCGTTGAACCAGTGCCAAGCTTCTTCGTTGATTGGTTCTCCAACAGATCCAATAACTTTTAGCGATTTTAGAGGATATTTTTGAATATAATCTAAGCTTTCTTTTGCTAATGAACGGATTGCCGTTGGTGCTGTATAAAATTGTGTGATTTTATGTTTTTCGATAATATCCCAAAAACGGCTAAAATCAGGATAAGAAGGAACTCCTTCAAAAATTACGGTTGTTCCGCCATTTAGTAATGGTCCGTATAAAATATAAGAGTGTCCTGTAATCCATCCAATATCTGCCGTACACCAGAAGATATCGTTTTCTTCATGGCTGAATACGTTTTTGAAGGTATAAGCTGTATAAACCATGTATCCAGCTGTTGTGTGCACCATTCCTTTTGGTTTACCTGTTGATCCTGATGTATAAAGAATAAACAAAGGATCTTCGGCATCCATAATTTCAGCAACACTATTGTCAAGAGCGGCATCTAATAAAGGCTGTAACCAAATGTCACGTCCTTCTTTCATTGACACTTCTGTTTTTGTTCTTTTTACCACTAAAACTTTAGAAACAGATGGACAGGTATCCAAAGCTTCGTCAACAATAGATTTTAAATCGATTGTTTTATTTCCTCTGTAACCTCCATCAGATGTGATTACCATTTTACATTCGCTGTCGATAATTCTTGCAGAAACTGCAGAAGCAGAAAATCCGGCAAAAACTACTGAGTGAATCGCTCCAATTCTGGCACAAGCCAAAACAGAAACGGCAAGTTCAGGAATCATTGGTAAATAAATACAAACGCGGTCTCCTTTACGAACTCCCTGCTCACGCAGAACATTCGCCATTTTTGAAACTCGTTCGTATAATTCGTTGTAAGTTATATGTAAAGCGCTTTCAGACGGATCATTTGGTTCAAAAATAATAGCCGTTTTTTCTCCTCTTTTGCTTAAATGTCTGTCGATACAGTTTTTGGTAATGTTAACCTTAGCGTCAGTAAACCATTTCACTTCGGCATCGGCCATATTAAAATCAACAACTTTTTCCCACTGTTGATACCAAGTAAAATTTTCTTCGGCAATTTTCCCCCAAAATTTTCTTGGCTCTCTTATTGACTTATTGTAATGTTTAAAATATTGTTCTAAATTTTCAATTTTATAATAACTCATAGTTTTGTGGAATTTTTTTTATAAATGTATTAAATCTGCTTCTATTCTTAAAATTATTTAATTCATAAATTTTATATAAAAAAAACATATAATAAATAAAATATACGTTTTTTTTAAAGTTATTCTAAAAAAAGACGATTTAAGAAAAAATCTAAATCGCAAAAAAGGTATGACAAAGAAATTATCATACCTTTTTATTTAACAAATTTCAATAACAATTAATTTTGTAATATCTGCATTACAAATGCTTTCCCTACTTTGAAAATAGCAGCAGCTTTATTAATTATAATAGAAATTTCAACAAGTATATTTTTTGATTAAAAAATATACCCCAATTTTAGGGATCCGCTTCACTTAACTTGCTTAAATAACAGAAGTTAAGTGAATGCAAAATGCATCTATATCTATTTTCTTAATAAGTGCTTACTAATTCAAAATATTAATTTAAAACATTGATACAGAGCAAATTCCACTACATTCGGAATGCGTGGAAATTCCCAATTTTATTATACAATTTTTTTCATTGCTGTCATTGATTCTCTCAACCATGCTCCTACTTCTTCGATAGGATGCTGACGAATTTCTTTATTTACAGCAATTAAAACATTATTATCTACTCCATTTGAAGTTGAAAATGGTTTTCCGATAATATTTGTTTCTACTTTTTTCATAAATTCAGTCAACAATGGCTTACAAGCGTGATCAAATAAATAACAGCCATATTCTGCAGTATCAGAAATCACACGGTTCATTTCAAACAATTTCTTTCTTGCGATTGTGTTTGCAATTAATGGTAATTCGTGTAATGACTCATAATAAGCAGATTCTTCAATGATTCCGGCCTCTGTCATAGTTTCAAAAGCTAACTCAACACCAGCTTTTACCATAGCAATCATTAAAACTCCGTTATCAAAATATTCCTGCTCAGAAATTGGAGCTTCTTGTGGAGCTGTTTTTTCGAAGTTAGTTTCTCCTGTTGCAGCTCTCCATTTCAATAAATTAACATCGTCATTAGCCCAGTCAATCATCATAGTTCTTGAGAATTCTCCAGAAATAATATCGTCCTGGTGTTTTTGGAATAACGGACGCATAATATCTTTCAATTCTTCTGCTAATTCGTAAGCTTCAATTTTAGAAGGATTATTTAAACGATCCATCATATTTGTGATACCACCATGTTTCAAAGCTTCAGTGATAGTTTCCCATCCGTATTGAATTAATTTTGAAGCATATGCTTTATCGATTCCTTTTTCAACCATTTTATCAAAACATAAAATAGATCCAGTTTGAAGCAATCCGCAAAGAATTGTCTGCTCACCCATTAAATCTGATTTTACTTCGGCAACGAAAGATGATCTTAAAACTCCTGCTTTGTGTCCTCCAGTTGCTACAGCGTAAGCTTTTGCCTGATCTAAACCAAATCCGTTTGGATCATTTTCAGGGTGAACTGCAATAAGTGTTGGTACACCAAAACCTCTCTTATATTCTTCACGAACCTCAGAACCAGGACATTTAGGAGCACACATAATAACTGTGATATCTTCACGAATCTGCATTCCTTCTTCAACAATATTAAAACCGTGAGAATAAGCTAAAGTTGATCCTTGTTTCATTAATGGCATAATCGCAGTAACAACAGACGTATGTTGTTTATCCGGAGTAAGATTACAAACTAAATCAGCAGTTGGAATCAACTCTTCATAAGTACCTACTTTAAACCCATTTTCAGTTGCATTTTTATATGAAGCTCTCTTTTCAGCAATTGCATCTGCACGCAATGCGTAAGAAATATCTAAACCTGAATCTCTCATGTTTAAACCTTGATTCAAACCTTGTGCACCACATCCAACAATAACAACTTTTTTCCCTGCTAATGCTGAAATTCCGTCTGCAAATTCTGACTGCTCCATAAATTCGCAAACTCCAAGTTGCTCTAATTGTAATCTAAGTGGTAATGTGTTGAAATAATTTGCCATTTTGTTTTAAAATATTTAATGAAATGAAATTTAGTAATTAATTTATTTATAATTGGTTGTGATCGTGTAATATCACATATTAATTGTTTATTTGAAGGTTTCTAACAATGATGAAATCTCCATTTTTTCTTTAGAAACCGAAATTCTTCCCGAACGTACAAATTGCATAATTCCGTACGGTTTGAATTTTTGGTATAAATCTTCAATTTCTGAACGTCTTCCTGATTTTGAAATCACAAAGAAATCTCTTGAAACCGTTACAATCGTCGATTGACTGTCTTTGATGATATTTTGAATTTGTTTTTCATCAAACAACAAACTTGAAGCGATTTTAAAAAGTGCATTCTCCAAATAAATGGTTTCTTCATCTGTGTGATAAAATGCTTTTATAACTTCAATTTGTTTTTCAATCTGTCCCACAATATTCTGAACCCATTTCTCCGTTGTATTTACTACAATGATAAATCTTGAAACATTCTCTATTTCTGATTCTGAAACATTTAGACTTAATATATTAATGTGACGCTTTAAGAATATTCCAGATATTCTATTTAATAAACCCACGTTATTTTCTGAGTATACCGATATGGTAAATGTTTTATCTTCCATTTTGTTTTTTAGTTTATTTTGTTTCAAGTTTCAAGTTTCACGTTCTGCTGGGAACGTGAAACCTGAAACTTAAAACTTGAAACTTTTTTCTTTAGCTTAATCTAATTTCTGATACACATGCTCCTGTTGGGATCATTGGGAAAACGTTGTTTTCCTTTTCGACCATGACTTCTAAGAAATAAGAATCTTTTGAAGCAAGCATTTCGGCAACTGCAGCATCTAAATCTTCACGATTGGTAACTTTCTTAGATTTAATATGATACCCTTCGGCAATTGCAGTGAAATTTGGATTAATCATTTTTGTTGATGCATATCTGTTGTCAAAGAATAATTCCTGCCATTGACGCACCATTCCTAAAAATTCATTGTTTAGAATTACAATTTTTACCGGAACCTGGGTCTGGAAAATTGTTCCTAATTCCTGAATCGTCATCTGGAATCCTCCATCACCAATAATAGCTACAACTTCACGATCTGGTCTTCCCATTTTAGCTCCAATTGCAGCCGGAAGCGCAAATCCCATTGTACCTAATCCGCCAGATGTAATATTACTTTTAGTTGAATTGAATTTAGCATAACGACACGCAAACATTTGGTGCTGACCAACATCTGAAACTATAATCGCATCACCTTTTGAGTGTTTATTGATCATTTCAATAGTTTCTCCCATCGAAAGTCCCGGAGTTTCTGGATTTAATTCGTCTTTAATAACTGTGTCATATTCTATTTTAGCCAATTCTTTAAACTCATTGTGCCATAAATCGTGTGATTTTGCATCCAGTAATGGTAATAAAGCAGCTAAAGATTCTTTTACATCACCTAAAACAGCAACTTCTGTTTTAACGTTTTTATCAACTTCTGCAGGATCAATTTCGAAGTGAATTACTTTTGCCTGTTTTGCGTAAGTAGCTAGTTTACCTGTAACACGGTCGTCAAAACGCATTCCGAAGGCAATTAAAACATCACATTCGTTCGTTAGTAAATTTGGAGCATAATTTCCGTGCATTCCAAGCATTCCAACATTTAAAGGATGATCTGTTGGCAGAGCCGAAAGTCCTAAAATAGTCCACGCCGCCGGAATTCCTGATTTTTCAAGAACTGCTTTAAACTCGGCTTCAGCCTGACCTAAAATAATTCCCTGTCCGAAAACTATAAAAGGTTTTTTAGCACTATTGATTAAGGCTGCAGCTTCGGCAACTTTGTCTAATTTTAATTTCGGAACCGGAACATAACTTCTGATTGCCGTACATTTTTCATAACTAAAATCTAACTCATCAAACTGAGCGTTTTTAGTAATATCAATTAATACAGGTCCCGGACGTCCGGAACGAGCAATATAAAATGCTTTTGCAATGATTTCAGGAATTTGAGAAGCCTCAGTTACCTGAAAATTCCATTTTGTAACCGGAGTCGAGATTCCGATAATATCTGTTTCCTGAAAAGCATCAGATCCTAATAAATGTCTTCCAACTTGTCCGGTAATACAAACCATTGGAGTTGAATCGATTTGAGCATCAGCAATTCCGGTAACTAAATTTGTTGCTCCCGGTCCAGAAGTAGCAATTGCCACTCCTACTTTTCCTGTTGCTCTAGCATAACCCTGAGCAGCATGCGTTGCACCTTGTTCGTGACGTACTAAAACATGGTGTAACTGATCCTGAAATTTATATAATTCGTCGTAAACCGGCATGATTGCCCCTCCCGGATAACCATAAATTAAGTCTACTCCTTCTGCTAATAAACATCTAATAACGGCTTCGGCGCCTGATATCCTAATTGTTCCCATTTGGTATATTTTTTTCTCTCTTATTTCTATTTTTTAAGAAATAGAGATTTACACTTTTATAGTTTATTCCAAAATCTTTTTCATTTGAAATTGATTTTTGAAATTGTAATTGTAATTGAATGCTAGTTATCGGTAACACATCCTGTTGATGCGCTTGAAACCGACCTTGCGTATTTAAGTAAAACTCCCCTGTCAACTTTTAGCGCTGGTTGAACCCAAGCCGCTTTACGAGCTGCATATTCTTCGTCAGATATCTTCAGGTCGATAGTATTTTTCACAGCGTCGATAGCGATTATATCTCCATCTTTTACTAGTGCAATACCACCACCATCATATGCTTCTGGTGTAACGTGTCCTACCACGAATCCGTGTGAACCTCCGGAGAATCTACCATCTGTAATAAGTGCACAGCTGCTTCCTAATCCAGCTCCAATAATCGCTGATGTTGGTTTTAGCATTTCAGGCATTCCCGGACCACCTTTTGGTCCACAACCCCTGATGACGACTACATTACCTGGTTTAATTTTTCCGGCCTGAAGACCTGGAATTACTTCAAATTCACCTTCAAAAACTACAGCCGGTCCTTCGAAATATTCTCCTTCTTTTCCGCTAATTTTTGCTACAGCACCTTCAGAAGCAAGGTTTCCATATAAAACCTGAATATTTCCTGTTGGTTTTAATGCTTTTTGAATTTCATGAATTACTTCTTGTCCGTCTTGTAAATCCGGAGTTGAAGCTAAATTTTCAGCAACTGTTTTTCCCGTTACGGTTAAACAATCTCCGTGAATCAATCCAACTTTTAACAGATATTTCATTACTCCCGGAATACCTCCTACTTCATGAATATCTTCCATCATATATTTACCACTTGGTTTCATGTCAGCAAGAACCGGAGTTCTGTCGTTAATAGCCTGAAAATCATCCAAAGTAATTGTGATACCAACAGAATGTGCCATTGCAATTAAGTGCATAACGGCATTTGTAGAACCTCCTAAAACTGCTACAATTGTAATAGCATTTTCAAAAGCTTTACGAGTCATAATATCTCTTGGCTTAATATCTTTTTCTAATAAAATTTTAATTGCAGCTCCGGCAGCAAGACATTCGTCTCTTTTTTCCTGACTTAAAGCAGGATTAGAAGAACTGTATGGCATACTCATTCCTAATGCTTCAATTGCCGAAGACATTGTGTTTGCCGTATACATTCCACCGCAGGCACCAGCACCCGGACAAGCATTTTGAATAACTCCTTTAAAATCTTCCGGAGTAATTTCTCCTTTTACTTTTTTTCCTAAAGCTTCAAAAGCAGAAACGATATTTAAAGATTCTCCTTTCCATTTTCCAGAGTGAATTGATCCTCCGTAAACCATCATTGACGGACGGTTTAATCTTCCCATTGCGATTAACGCTCCAGGCATATTTTTATCACAGCCGGGAATTGCAATAATACTATCGTACCATTGTGCTCCTGCAACTGTTTCTATAGAGTCTGCAATAACGTCACGAGATACTAATGAATAACGCATTCCTTCAGTACCGTTTGAAATTCCGTCACTAACACCAATGGTATTAAAAATAAGTCCGACCAGATCTGCATCCCAAACACCTTTTTTAACATCTTTTGCTAAATCATTCAGGTGCATGTTACACGTGTTACCATCGTAACCCATGCTCACAATCCCTACTTGTGCTTTTTTTAAATCTTCTTCAGTTAAACCAATACCGTATAACATCGCTTGCGCCGCTGGCTGAGTTTGATCTTGAGTGATGGTTTTGCTGTACTTATTTAATTCCATTATTGTATTATTTATTTTAATTTTTATTCAAAAAAAAACCTTCCAGTATTTGGAAGGTTTGTAATATAGTTTTTCAATTATATTTATACCATTCCCGATGCAGATGTGCGAAACACATTGACAACAACGACAGAAGTAATAATAATTGAGATTTGCATCTTTATTTTTTTAGTGTTACAAAAGTACGGAAACTTTAAGAACTAAAAAAATAAAATCTCAACATTTTCAATACTTCTTGTTATTTAATTCATAATTTTAATAAAAACTTTAAACTATTGTCGACTGTCCGATATGAACATTGTCATTTCTGAAATATAATAGGTCATCTTTGCTGAAAATGACATTTGAAACAAACTCCCCTACTTCATTTGTACCGAATTTTGAATCTGGCTTTAAATCAACTGTAACCACTTTATATTCAATTGCTTTTTCAATAGCTTTATAAATCACATTTGCTTCTGTAAACAATCCGAAATGTTCTAACAACATTGCTGCTGATAAAATCGAAGCAATTGGATTAGCAATATTTTTTCCTTTTGCCTGAGGATAAGATCCGTGGATTGGTTCGAAAAGCGCATTTTTTTCTCCTAAAGATGCTGAAGCCAATAAACCAATTGAACCTGTAATTACGCTTGCTTCATCTGATAAAATATCTCCAAATAGATTTTCTGTCAAAATCACATCAAATTGTTTCGGGTTTAAGATGATTTGCATTGCCGCGTTATCAACAAATAAAAAGTCTAAAAGAACATCAGGATAGCTTTCGCCCACTTTTTGAACCACTTTTCTCCATAATCTTGAAGTTTCCAAAACGTTAGCTTTGTCAACCATAGTCAGCTTTTTTCGTCGGTTTTGTGCCGATTTAAAAGCTAAATGTGCAATTCTTGTAATTTCTTCTTCTGAATATTCACATAAATCAGAAGCGTGTGTTCCTTCTTCATTTAATGTTTTAGCTCCAAAATAAGCACCGCCAGTTAATTCTCTGAAAATAGTAAAATCTGCTCCTTCAATAATTTCTCTTTTTAAAGGAGATGCGTCAACTAATGCTTTATAAGGTTTTATTGGGCGAATATTAGCAAACAATCCTAATTCTTTACGAAGTTTCAACAATCCCTGCTCCGGACGAACTTTTGCGTTTGGATTATTATCGTATTTAGGATCTCCAATGGCACCAAATAAAACAGCATCTGTATTTAAACAAAGATTTAAAGTTTGTTCCGGCAGCGGGTTTCCAGTTTTATCAATGGCGATAGCACCCATGAGCGCTTCTTCAAAAACAAATTCATGATTGTACACTTCGCCAATAGCGTATAATGCTTTTTTGGCCTGTGCAATAACCTCTGGTCCAATTCCGTCTCCTGGTAAAACTGCTATTTTCAAATTCATAACGTCTCGTTCTTTATGATTTAAATCTTTATTATTTTTCTTCTAACTTCTTTCTTCTATTCTCTTTTAACTAGCTTCTGATTAAATCACCTTCAATTTTAGAAGCTTCGATAATTTGGTGAATATCTGCATCAACCACTTCTTTTTTGATATCTGCAAATTTCAGGAACTCAATATATACAATGTCTAATTGTACTTTAGTCAATTCGTAACCTACTTTTTTAGCACGGTAAGCTAATGCAGCTCTTCCGCTTCTTGCAGTCAAAATAATTGAAGATTCGTTTACACCAACATCAAGCGGGTCCATGATTTCATAAGTTGCTCTGTTTTTAATCACACCATCCTGATGAATTCCAGAACTGTGTGCAAAAGCATTTGCTCCAACGATCGCTTTATTTGGCTGCACAATCATTCCCATACTTTCAGAAACTAAACGACTCATTTCGTTTAATTCTCTTGTATTAATGTTTGTATCTAAATTTAAGTATGGATGCTGTTTGAAAATCATAACCACTTCTTCAAGTGCTGTATTTCCGGCTCTTTCTCCAATACCATTAATTGTACATTCGATTTGTCTTGCACCATTTATAGCTCCTGCAATTGAGTTTGCAGTTGCCATTCCTAAATCATTATGACAGTGACATGAAAGGATTACGTTTTCGATTCCTTTTACGTTTTCTTTTAAATATTTAATTTTTGCCCCGTATTCTTCTGGAAGACAATATCCTGTAGTATCAGGAATATTTAATACCGTTGCACCAGATTTAATTACTTCTTCGCAAACTTTTGCAAGGAAAGCATTGTCTGTTCTACCAGCATCTTCTGCATAGAATTCAACATCTTCTACATATGTTTTTGCGTGAGCTACTGCAAATTTTGCTCTTGCAATAATATCTTCCGGGGTAGTTTGTAATTTATGGAGTATATGAGATTCTGAGGTTCCGATTCCGGTATGGATTCTAGGTCTTTTAGCGTGCTTTAAAGCAGCTGCCGCAACATCAATGTCATTTTTTACGGCTCTTGTCAATCCGCAGACGGTTGCATTTTCTACAATTTTACAAATCTCAGAGACCGATAAAAAATCGCCCGGACTTGACACAGGAAAACCGGCTTCGATAATATCAACTCCCATTTTGTCTAGTCGTTCTGCGATAACTAATTTTTGCTTAGTATCTAACTTACATCCTGGAACTTGTTCACCGTCGCGTAATGTGGTGTCAAAAATTTGAACTTTCTCTCTATTCATATTCATTTATTTAATGTAATTTCACATCTTGATAACAAATATATATTGTACAATCGCAGTACGAAATTCATTTTAATGAAATTATACTGTTCATAACACAATTTATAACGACTTAAATATTTAATAATCAATAAGTTATATTATTATTTTTTACAATGGCTAACCATCAAAAAGATTTCTTATTTGTTCTGATAAAATCACTTTCCAAATCTGAAAAAAGGCAGTTTAAAATTTTTGCAAGCCGATTAGAAACAAGTTCGAATACTAAATTCATTGAATTATTCAATATTTTAGATAAGTCTGAAACGTATGATGAAAAGCTGATTTTAAAGAGCGGAATAATCAAAAAAGTACAGTTATCTAACTTAAAATCATACTTATACAAGCAAATTTTAGTTAGTATTCGTTTGAATATTCCGAGCCAGAACATTCGTTATCAACTCCGTGAACAAATTGATTTTGCTGTTATTCTATATAATAAAGGTTTGTATAAACAGAGTTTGAAGATTCTGGACAAAACAAAACAGCAGGCTTTAGAAAATGATGAAAAATATATGGCGTATGAAATTGTCGAGTTCGAAAAACTGATAGAATCGCAATATATTACCCGAAGTATTCAGGGCCGCGCCGACGAACTTGTTATTCAGGCCAAGGAATTAAATTACCGAAATACAATTTCCAGTAAATTATCGAACCTTTCGCTTCAATTATACGGAATCATGCTGAAAACCGGTTACGTAAAAAGCGATGAAGAGTATAAATATATTGATGATTATTTCAACAAACATATTGCCAAGCTGGACGAAACTAAATTTGGTTTCCGTGAAAAGTATTGGTTTTACAACGCTAATTTATGGCGCAGCTTTTTAGTTCAGGACTTTTTAGCGAGTTATAAGTTTGCTTATAAGTGGGTGCAGCTATTTTATGATAATCCGAATATGATTTATCTTAATCCGGTGTTTTTCTTAAAAGGAAATCACTATTTCTTGGAATCGCTTTATATGCTGAAATATACGTCTAATTTTAAAAGATATCTTTCACTTTTAGAAGAAACTATTCAGGATCCAAAATTTCCGGTAAACGATAACATTGCATCACTATCATTTCTATATGTTTACAACAATAAGTTGAATTTACACATTCTGGAAGGTACTTTTGCCGAAAGCGAATATTTGATTCCGGAGATTTTAGAAAAAATAAAACTGCACAGCGAACATCTTGACGAACATCACGAAATGTTGTTTTTCTATAAAATTGCTTCGATTTATTTTGGAAATGAAAAGTACAATGAATGCATTCTTTATTTAGATAAAATCATCAACAACAAGAACTTAACCATGCGTGAGGATTTAATGTGTTTTGCGAGACTTTTGTCTTTAATTGCACATTATGAATTAGGAAAGGATTATTATTTAGAAAACCACCTAAAAAGCACGTATAAGTTTTTATTGAAAATGAATGATTTACATGAAGTTCAAAAGGAAATCATCAAGTTTTTAAGAAACTTAAACAACTTTTACCCTGCTGATATCAAAAAGGAATTCAAGAAAATGCACGACCGCTTTGTAGAACTTGAAAAGAATACTTACGAAAAAAGAGCATTTTTATACCTTGATATTATTTCGTGGCTTGAAAGTAAAATTGAGAATCGAAAAATTGCGGATATAATTAAGGAAAAGGCGAAGCTTAATAGCAGATAAAAATTCCAATTTTTAAATTCCAAATTCCAAACTTTTTACGGTACTACGTACAATTTGTCATTTCGAGGAACGAGAAATCTCCGCAAGTAGCTCCGTACAGAATGTAGCCAATCTTTGTAGAGTTTCTCGCGGAGATTTCTCGTTCCTCGAAATGACATACCTTTTCTACAAATTAATAAGATATAAAAAAATCCCAAACTCCTCCCGAAGCATCGGGATTGGAATTTGGGATTTATATTTTGGAATTTAAAAATTTACTCTATAATATTCGAAGTCGTAACATAAAAATCTTTATCAACTTCTACTTTTCTATCTTCATTAGTCGTTTTTTCAGACTGCCATTCTGTTGTTGGTTTTAACCAGGTTTCAACACCATTTATTTTTACCCTAACTGGCATATCAAATTTAGCAACACAATTTGTCCAGTGATATCCGAAAGTTCCGTTTTTAAACATGTATTCAAAAACCGGAATTTGTGTTGTAGTCAAATATTGCGCAAAAACTCTGTTGAAGTTAATTCCAGATTGTTCGTTAATATAATCCTGAATCTGTTTACCAGTAACCGTTTGATGATAAAAAGTCTTGTTCATTCCTCTCAAAATCGATTTCCATTTTGCATCATCATTAATTACCTGGCGAATCATGTGCAGCATTGAAGCTCCTTTTGGATACATATCTCCAGAACCTTCATTATTTACATCATAATGTCCGATAATTGGAGTGTCATTTTTAATGTTTTTTCTGCATCCAATAATATATTCAGCCGCAGCATCTTTTCCGTAATAATATTCAATGAAAAGGCTTTCAGAGTAATTTGTAAAACTCTCGTGAACCCACATATCAGCGATATCTTTGTACGTAATATTGTTGGCAAACCATTCGTGGCCAGATTCGTGAATAATGATAAAATCAAATTTTAATCCCCAGCCAGTTCCGCTTAAATCACGTCCTAAATATCCATTTTTATATTGATTTCCGTACGTTACAGAGCTTTGGTGTTCCATTCCTAAATACGGAACTTCAACTAATTTATAACTGTCTTCATACCAAGGATAAGGTCCAAACCAGTTTTCAAAAGCTTTCAGCATCTTTGGAGCATCTTTAAACTGCTCTTTTGCCAAAGTTAGATTATCTCTTAAAACATAATAATTACAATCTAAATCGCCTTTTTCTCCTTTATATACTTCAGAGAAATTAACGTAATCTCCAATATTGATGTTTACTCCGTAATTATTAATTGGGTTTGAAACGTACCAATTGAATGTTTTTGTTCCGTCTTTTTCTTTTTTAACACTTTGTAATCTTCCGTTAGAAACATCCGTTAAATCACCCGGAACATTCACGCTGATTAACATATTTTCTACTTCATCATACATATGGTCTTTGTTTGGCCACCAAACGCTCGCGCCTAAACCCTGACAAGATGTAGCAATAAAATCTTTTCCGTTTTTATCTTTTTTCCATGAGAAACCTCCATCCCACGGCGCTCTTACCGCTTCTTTTGGTTTTCCTTCAAAATAAACTACGATCTCTTTTGTATCACCAACTTTCTGCTTTTCAGTTAAAGTGATGAAAAACGCATTTCCGTCTCTTTCAAATTTTAATTCTTTCTTGTCCTGCGTTACTTTCGTAATTTTCATAGGTTCCTGCAAATCAATCTGCATTCTGTTATTCTCTGTTAAAACAGTATAGCGAACTGTGTTAGAACCCGAAATAGCTTTTTCTTTAGGATTAACTTTTACATCAAGATGATAGTATTTTAAATCCCACCAGGCTCTTTCTTTTGTAATGCTTCCGCGTAAAGTATCCTGATGTGTAAAAACTGTTTCTCCTTTATTAAGAAGTCCTTGAGCATTGGCAGTAAAACCAATTAAAAAAGCAGTAAAAATGCTTCCGAAGTAATTTTTCATTAGTAAAATGGTATTATTTTGAAATCAATCTGCAACAAATGTAAACATTCGGATTAAGATTTCTAAAATTTTATGATTTCCTGATAAAAAAACAAACCCAATAAATAAGAAATTTATTGGGTTTCAATTTTTAATTATTTTCCGAAGTTTAATTGGTAATATTAAATTCTGTCACGTAAAAGTTTTTATCAACAACCAAAGTCGATTTATCATCCTTTACATTTTCTGCTTTCCAGTCTGTTGTTGGTTTTAACCACGTTTCAACACCGTTTAAAGTAACTTTTAAAGGAAGATCAAAATTCTCTACACAATTGATCCAGTGATAAACCAATTTATGATTTTTAATATAATATTCAAAAGTTGGAACCTTAGCCGTTCTTAAATACTGATCAAAAACCGGACTGAAATTAATTCCTGATTCTTTACTTATATAATCTTCAATTTGTTTTGTAGTAACTGTTTGATGGTAAAAAGTTTTATTCATTCCTCTCAAAATTGATTTGAATTTTGCATCATCGTTTATAACCTGACGAATCGTATGAATTATATTAGCACCTTTTGGATACATGTCGCCAGATCCTTCAACATTTACATCATAATAGCCAATAATTGGTTTTTTATTGGTAATCACTTTTCTAATTCCTCTTATATATTCATTTGCGGCGTCTTTTCCGTAATAATACTCAATAAAAAGTGATTCAGAATACGTTGTAAAACTCTCGTGAATCCACATATCTGCAATGTCTTTATAGGTAATGTTGTTTGCAAACCACTCATGTCCAGACTCGTGAATAATAATATAATCAAATTTTAATCCCCAGCCTGTTCCACTCATATCGTTTCCTTTGTAACCATTTTGATAGTCATTTCCGTAAGTCACAGAACTTTGGTGCTCCATTCCTAAATACGGAACTTCGACTAATTTATAGCTGTCTTCGTAAAACGGATAAGGTCCAAACCAGCTTTCAAAAGCTTTCAGCATTTTTGGTGCATCCTGAAAGTGTTTTTTAGCAATTTCAAGATTATCTCTTAAAACATAATAATTGCAGTCTAAATCGCCTTTTTCTCCTTTAAATTTTTCCGAGAAATTAACGTAATCTCCAATATTTATATTTACACCGTAATTATTAATTGGGTTCGAAACATACCAATTAAAGGTTTTAGTTCCGTCTTTTTGTTTTTTTACGCTTTGTAATCTTCCATTTGAAACATCGATTAAATGTCCCGGAACATTCACGCTGATCAACATATTTTCGACTTCATCATACATATGATCTTTACAAGGCCACCAAACGCTCGCTCCTAAACCCTGACAAGATGAAGCGATGAAATCTTTTCCGTTTTTATCTTTCTGCCAAGTAATTCCTCCATCCCAAGGTGGTCTAACAGCTTCTTTAGGCACTCCGCCAAAAGAAACTATTATTTCTTTAGTTTCGCCAACTTTTTGACTTTCAGTTAAAGTGATGAAGAATGCATTCCCGTCTCTTTCAAATTTTAATTCTTTTCCGTTTTGCGTTACTTTCGTAATCTTCATTGGTTCCTGCAAATCGATCTGCATTCTGTTATTTTCTGTTAAAACAGTATAACGTACCGTATTTGAACCTGTTATTGTTTTATCTGCTGGATTTACTTTTATATCCAAATGATAATATTTTAAATCCCACCAAGCTCTTTCTTTTGTGATACTTCCGCGTAAACTATCCTGATGTGTAAAAACGGTTTCAGACTTATTCATAAGTCCCTGAGCATTGGCAGAAAAACCAATTAGAAAAGCTGCTATAACACTTCCAACGTATTTTTTCATTATAAATTAAGTTTTTGAATTAGTTATAATATTAGTATATTTTTTTAATTTATGTTACAGATTTGTATTCCTAAACAGTATTGTTTTTTTATTTTAGCTAAAATTTACCCGTTTTATGAAATCTAACTCTTTTTTATACCTTTTGATATTCCTGTATTCAATACATAATTATTCACAGACATTTCCCGTTCATAAAACAAACGATAAAATAACGATTGACGGCGATTTAACCGATTGGAAAACACCGTTTTTAGGTCCGTTTGTAATTCATAATTCCGGTGAAAAAGCAACACAAAACACAATGGTTTCACTTTCGTGGAATGACGAAAACCTTTATATCGCCTATCATTCTATAGATTCGAAAATAGTTGGAAAGGCTCAGAAAAAAGACTCAAAAATCTATGAAGCTGATGATTTAGTAGAAGTGTTTATTGATCCGGATGGCGATGGAAAAAACTATCTTGAAATTGGCGTAAATGCTTTTTCTTCCAATTACGATATGCTTATAAAGTGCATTTCTCCTGAATGCGGAGGCTGGAAAACAGCAATGAATTTTAATATTGAAGGATTAGAAGCTGTCAGTAAAATAACTCCCGAAGGTTTTGATACCGAAATTAAAATCCCTTTTTCAAGCTTAGAAAAAATAGAAAATGGCGGTTTTTTGAAACCAAAAATGGGTACGAAATGGAAAGCAAATGCTTTTAGAATTGATTACGGTAATACAACTGAATATCTTGCTTTACAGGATTATAAAAGTTTGAAATTTGGGTTTCATCACCCGGAAGAATTTGCGGTTTTTGAGTTTGTGGAGTAAGTGTTACGAGATGGCACACGGATGAAACGGATTCGCTATGCGAAAAGCGCGGATTTATACGGATTTTTTTTCCTTTTTTTGTTAATCGCATTTTTTGTCAGACTGAGCGAAGTCGAAGTCCCGTTTGCTGAATCACTTTGCGGGACTTCGACTTCGCTCAGTCTGACAAAACTATATCTTTAGAACTATTTCTGACGTTTTTTCAAAACATCAACAACATCATTCAACTGAAAACCTTTTGCCTGCAGTAAAATCAAATAATGAAAAAGTAAATCCGCGCTTTCGCTAAGGAATAAATCATCGTTATCATCTTTTGCTTCGATAACCACTTCTACTGCTTCTTCACCTACTTTTTGAGCAATTTTATTGATTCCTTTTTCGAATAAAGAAGCTACGTAACTTTTCTCAGAATCGGCATTTTCTCTACGGATTTTGATTGTGTTTTCCAGTTGAGAAATGAAACCGTAGTTTTCTTTGTTTTCTTCCTGCCAGCAAGTATCTGCGCCCGTGTGACATGTTGGCCCGACAGGTTTTGCCTGAATTAAAAGCGTATCTCCGTCACAGTCGTTTTTAATACTTACCAAATTTAAAAAGTTACCACTCTCCTCACCTTTTGTCCAAAGTCTTTGTTTGGATCGGCTGTAAAAAGTTACTTTTTGTGTTTCTATTGTTTTTTGAAGCGATTCTTCGTTCATATAACCCAGCATCAAAACATTTTTAGTTTCTGAATCCTGAATTATCGCCGGAATTAATCCGTGTGAGCTTTTTATATCTATGTTCATTTTTATTTTAGATTTTAGATTTTTGAGTTTAGATTTTAGATTCTGAACTCTTATATTATTTTGTTCTAATTTTTACTTACTTGAATTTCTTCAAATTTTTGTATTAATATATTCTTCAACTCATTAAAAGATATTTTTAGTCCATTAACTGAAATACTAACAGGAGAGCCTGATTGCTTTAAATTCATTTTTATCATATTCCTTTTAATCACATTAGTTTCTTTACTTATATAATCTTCAGGATTTTTAAGATAAATTTTAATGAATTTTTGATTTACAACTGTAATTTCTTTAATTGCATCAATGTCTTCCCATAAAATTCTCCCAAGCGATACTGCTGATGAATTATCTATAATTCCAATAGCATCAATAACAACGACTGGTTTTTTATCAAATAATTTTTTTGTAGTGAAATAGATTCCAAACAATCCCATGAATAGACCTAAAATTGAAGCAACATTTTTTATAATAAAATTATTAACGATTACATTGCGAACAGTAGGCTGATATACTAATATCCAAAGGCTGACAATTAAAAATAAGATTGAAAAAAACAATAGTTTTATCAATTTACCCGTACTTCCAAAAATTTCAATACTTTCTTTATCTTCCATAAACAATTATTATATATCTCTCTAAAGTCTAACTTCAATACCATTATTCCTAAGCTCTTGTTTTAAAGCTTTTATCTCAATTTCTTTAAAGTGAAAAACACTCGCTGCCAAAGCGGCATCTGCTTTTCCTTCTTTAAATGAATCTACGAAATGCTGTATATTTCCGGCTCCGCCCGAAGCAATTATCGGAATATTAATTAAGGTTGATAATTTAGCCAAAGCTTCGTTTGCAAAACCGTTTTTCGTTCCGTCATTGTCCATTGATGTGAATAATATTTCGCCGGCACCGCGTTCTGCAACTTCTACAGCCCAATCGAATAAATTTAGTTCTGTTGGTACTTTTCCGCCGACTAAATGTACAATCCAGTGTCCGTCAATTTGTTTCGCATCGATTGCAACTACAACGCATTGGCTTCCAAATTTCTGCGCCAAATCATTAATTAATTGCGGATTTTTTACTGCCGATGAATTTATCGAAACTTTATCTGCTCCGTTATTCAACAGAATTTCAACATCTTCAACAGACGAAATCCCACCGCCAACCGTAAACGGAATATTGATTTTTTCAGCCACACTTCGCACCATATTTACCAGCGTTTTACGTCGCTCTTCTGTTGCCGAAATATCCAGAAAAACTAATTCATCTGCACCTTCTGCTGAGTAAATTTCTGCTAGTTCTACAGGATCTCCTGCATCACGCAAGTCAACAAAGTTAACGCCTTTTACGGTTCTTCCGTTTTTTATATCTAAGCAGGGTATGATTCTTTTTGCTAACATTTTTTTGTTGTTTCACAGAGATTCACAAAGATAACGCAGAGATTCGCAAAGATTTTTTTAGTGAATCTTTGTGTTTTACTTCGTGCATCTTTGCGAAATAATCTTATTTATTTAAAATATAATTTTCAAGTTGTTTCAAAGTTATTCTTCCTTCGTAAATCGCTTTTCCAATTATGGTTCCTTCACATCCAAATTCAGCTAATTTAGGTAATTCATCAAAAGTAGAAATTCCGCCCGAAGCAATTAATTTTACACCTTTTGCTTCTTCTAAAATTTTACCATAAAGATCGAAACTTGGGCCTTCAAGCATTCCGTCTTTTGCAATATCAGTGCAAATAACATACTGAATTCCTTTAGTTTGATAATCCTGAATAAACGGAATCAAATCTTCATTTGAATCTTCTAACCAGCCCGAAACAGCGATTTTTTCCTCTTTCGCGTCAGCGCCTAAAATAATTTTATCAGAACCGTATTCTGAAATCCATTTTTCGAAAATAGCTCTGTTTTTTACAGCAATACTTCCGCCAGTAATTTGATTTGCACCGCTTTCAAAAGCAATTCTCAAATCGTCATCTGATTTTAATCCGCCGCCAAAATCAATTTTTAAACTGGTTTGTGACGCAATTTGTTCCAAAATCTTATAATTGACAATTTTGCTTGATTTTGCGCCGTCTAAATCTACTAAATGCAGATATTCAATTCCGTGTGCTTCAAATGATTTCGCTACTTCAAGCGGATTTTCGTTGTAAATTATTTTGGTATCATAATCACCTTTTGACAAACGAACGCATTTTCCGTCAATGATATCTATGGCTGGTATTATTCTCATGTTTTGATATTTTAGATTTAAGAGTTTAGATTTTAGATTATTTTCTAAACTGACATTTTGATTGAAATTGATTTTTGATATTGCAATTTGGAATTTGGGATTTAAGAAATTGGAATTTTAAAATTTACATTTTTAAAAAGTTTTCCAAAATCTTCTCCCCAACGGCACCGCTTTTTTCCGGGTGAAACTGAGTTCCGTAAAAATTGTCTTTTTGTAAAGCCGATGCATATTCTAAATCGTAATTCGTTGTTGCAATGGCTTCTGGGCAATTTGGAGCATAAAAACTATGAACCAAATACATAAACTCATTTTCCGGAATAGCTGCAAACAAATCTGATTTTAAATTATAGATCTGATTCCAGCCCATTTGCGGCACTTTTACCTGATTTGAAAATTTCACAACATCAACATCAAAAATCCCTAAACCTTTTGTATTACCTTCTTCAGATGAATTGCACATCAACTGCATTCCAAGGCAAATTCCTAAAACCGGCTGATTCAAAGTCGGAATTAAACTGTCTAAACCGCTTTCACGAAGCTTTGCCATTGCCGAACTTGCTTCACCAACACCAGGGAAAATCACTTTATCTGCCGCCTGAATTTCTTCTGGATTATTGCTCAAAACGGCTTTAAAACCCAATCTTTCAATAGCAAACATAATGCTCTGAATATTTCCTGCTCCGTAATTTATAATTACTATTCTCAATTTATTTTAGATTTTAGATTTTAGATTTTAGATTTCTCTTCAATCTTACAATCATTTAATACTATTATTTTATTTTACAGATCCGTATAATGAGCTATCATTTTGTTTACCAATCCATTTTCATTAAAAAACATGACTTCAATCGCCATTTTATTCATTACTGATTTATAATAAAGCGCAACAGAATCAACTCCTGAAGTTAATTCAACCAATTCAAAATGCAAATCTGGAATTTTATGTAAAGCTTTCTCCCAATATGCTCTAACTTGCTCTTTTCCTTTCAACGAACCACTCTCGATTCCGGCGGCAAGTTTTATCATTGGCGTCGTAATTTCAATATCTTCAGAATAATGTTTCATGATATCGTCTAAATCGTGAGAATTCCAGGATTCTATCCAGGCTTTTGCAAATTGATCAGCGTTCATAGTTTTTGTTTGTTTTGTTTCAGGTTTCAAGTTTCATGTTTCACGTTCTGTTGAGCAACTTGAAACCTGAAACTTGAAACAAAATTCATTACAACATCCCTTTCGTTGAAGGCAAAATCATCTTTTCGGTATCTCTTTTTACGGCTACTTTTATGGCTTTTGCGAAAGCTTTAAAAATGGCTTCGATTTTATGATGTTCGTTGATTCCTTCTGCTTTGATATTTAAATTGGCTTTTGCACCGTCTGTAAATGATTTAAAAAAGTGGTAGAACATTTCTGTTGGCATTTTTCCGACCATTTCACGTTTAAATTCGGTTTCCCAGATAAGCCAGTTTCTTCCGCCGAAATCAATGGCAGCCTGTGCTAAACAATCGTCCATTGGTAAGCAGAATCCGTAACGCTCGATTCCTAGTTTATTTCCTAAGGCTTTTGCGAAAACTTCTCCTAAAGCAATTGCTGTATCTTCAATTGTATGGTGTTCATCGACTTCTAAATCACCTTTTACAAGGATTTCTAAGTCCATTTGACCATGACGCGAAATTTGATCTAACATATGATCAAAAAATGCAATTCCGGTATCGATTTTACTTTTTCCATTTCCATCAAGGTTTAAGTTGATGTAAATATCGGTTTCATTTGTTTTACGCGTAATTGATGCCGAACGTGCTTCTAGTTTCAAAAACTCATAAATCCTTTTCCAATCTGTTGTTTGCAGGATAATTGTATCGTCTAATTCCTCACGTTTTGATGAAATTTCATTACTTCCAATTCCATCTGTCATATTCATAAAAATCGCTTTTGCACCAAGATTTTTAGCCAATTCAACATCGGTCAAACGATCTCCTAAAACAAAAGAATTTTCTAAATCATATTCTGGATTGTTTAAATATTTAGTTAACAATCCGGTTCTAGGTTTGCGTGTCGGCGCATTTTCTTCAGGAAAAGTTCTGTCCACAAAGATTTCATCAAATACAACGCCTTCGTTTTCAAAAGCTTTTAAAATGAAATTTTGTGTTGGCCAAAACGTATTTTCAGGAAAACTGTCAGTTCCTAATCCGTCCTGATTCGTTACCATTGCTAATTCGTAATCTAATTCATTGGCAATTTTAGCCAAATATTGGAACGCTTTTGGATAAAATTCCAGTTTATCTAAACTGTCTAATTGGTAATTTTCAGGTTCTAAAACAATCGTTCCGTCACGATCGATAAAAAGTACTTTTTTCATAGTTTATATTTTTTCTGCCACAGATTTCACAGATTAAAATGATTTTTTTTGTTTGCCACGAATTGCACTAATTTTCACTAATCCAATTCGTGCTAATTTGTGCAATTCGTTGCGAAAATTTAAACACAAACAGAATAAAAATAATCCGTTTAATCTGTGAAATCTGTGGCCTATAACTTTTCTAATTCAACAACTTTAATTCTCTAATTACAACAGCATTTTCTTCTTTTGTACCAATTGTAAAACGAAGACAGTTTTCACATAAAGGCTGTGTTGTTCTGTTTCGAATTACGATTCCTTTTTCAATTAATTGATTGTATCTTTTGTTTGCGTCATCCACTTTTGCCAGAATAAAATTGGCTTCTGTTGGATAAACTTTCTCTACAAAATCAATTTCAAGTAATACTTTAAGTAATTCTTCTCTTTGTTCAATAATTGAAGCTATTTCCTGTTTTATTTTTTCAGAATCTTTTAAACGTTCTTTTGCTCTTTGCTGCGTCAGTTCGTTTACATTATATGGTGGTTTTATTTTGTTTAAAACCGAAATAACAGCTTCTGATGCATAGCAGATTCCTAAACGAATTCCAGCCAGACCATACGCTTTTGAAAGTGTTTGTGTAATGATCAAATTTGGATATTCGTCAATTTCGATTAACCAGCTTTCTTTGTCCGAAAAGTCAATATAAGCTTCGTCAATCACAACCAAACCATTAAAATTTTGAAGCAGTTTTACCACGCTTTCATCAGAAAAAGAATTACCGGTTGGGTTATTTGGAGAACATAAAAAGATGATTTTTGTGTTTTCATCAACAGCTTCCAGAATCTTTTCAACTTGTGGCTGAAAATCATTTGTCAGTAGAATTTCTCTGTTTTCGATTGCATTTATGTTCGCCAAAACGCTGTACATTCCGTATGTTGGCGGAAGCGTAATAATATTATCCGTTTTTGGTTCACAGAAAGCCCTGAAAATCAAATCCAAAACTTCGTCACTTCCGTTTCCTAATAAAATCTGACTTTGTTTTGTGTTATTATTTTTAGCTAAAATTGCTTTAACCGAATTCTGCTGCGGATCCGGATAACGGTTTACGCCATTTTGAAACGGATTTTCATTGGCATCCAAAAAAATCATTTCGGCGGTATCAAAATCTTCAAACTCATCTCTTGCAGACGAATACGGTTTTAAAGACTTTACGTTTTCACGTGTAATTGTGTTTATATCAAAAGTATTCATTTTCTAAGTTTTGCTCCTGCAAGGTTTTTAAAACCTTGTAGGTATTATTCATTAAGGTTATAAATCGAAAATTTATTTAAACCTACGAGGTTTTAGAAACCTCGCAGGACTTCAGACGAAGTGTTACTGCGTTTTTATGCGCTTGTAAACCTTCGGCTTCAGCCATAATTTCAATCGCTTTTCCAATATTTTGAATTCCTTTTTCTGATATTTTTTGAAAAGTCATTGATTTCATAAAACTATCCAGATTTACACCACTGTAATTTTTAGCATAACCATTTGTCGGCAAAGTGTGATTCGTTCCAGAAGCATAATCTCCGGCACTTTCAGGAGTATAATTCCCAATAAAAACCGAACCCGCATTTACGATTCCGTTGCAGTAAAAATCATCATATTCTGAGCAGATAATAAAGTGTTCCGGACCATATTCGTTGATTAAATCTAAAGCGATCTGATCATTTTCAACAAAAATTAATTTTGAGTTTTCGATTGCTTTTATGGCGATTGCTTTTCTTGGAAGAACTTCTAACTGCGATTGAATTTCTTTTTCAACTTGGTCAATTAATTTTTTAGAAGTCGAAACTAAAATTACCTGACTATCTGTTCCGTGTTCTGCCTGCGACAATAAATCTGATGCCACAAAGGCTGGAACGGCAGAATCATCAGCAACAATTAACAATTCTGATGGACCGGCCGGCATATCGATTGCAACTCCAAATTGTGTCGCCAATTGTTTAGCAACGGTAACAAACTGATTTCCGGGGCCGAAAATTTTATAAACTTTTGGAATTGATTTTGTTCCAAAGGTCATTCCGGCTATTGCCTGGATTCCACCTACTTTTAATATTTTAGTTACACCGCATAAATTGGCAGCATACAAAATCGCCGGATTGATTTTTCCTGTTTTATCTGGAGGCGAACACAACACAATTTCTTTACAGCCTGCAATTTCAGCCGGAACTGCCAGCATTAAAACTGTTGAAAATAAAGGCGCTGTTCCGCCCGGAATATATAATCCTATTTTTTGAATTGGTCTTTTTTCCTGCCAGCAATTTACGCCTTCAATAGTTTCAACTTCTATCCTTTCTGTTTTTTGAGCGCTGTGAAACTTGTAGATATTGTCTTTTGCTAATTGAATCGCTTCTTTTAATTCATTTGGAATCAATGCAATTGCTTCATATACTTCTGCTTTAGTAACTTCATAATTCTCTAAAGTTATTCCGTCAAAAATTGAAGTGTATTTTGCTACGGCTTCATCTCCTTTTTTCTGAACTTCTCTGAAGATTTCTTTTACCGTAACTTCAATATCGTCAATCGTTTGGGTTGGTCTTTTTAATATTTCAGACCAGGTATCTGGTTTTGGATTGTCTATCTTATTCATGCTTGTATTTTTTTTAACCGCTAAACTTTGTGTTTTTTTTTACCGCAAAGTTCGCAAGGTTTTTTTTCTATTCTTTTGTTTTAGAAAACGCTAAGTTCACAAAGCTGCTGTCGAGAATTGGAATTTGGAATTTAAAAATTGGTATTTTGCTTTTACAATACCATTTTCTCAATTGGGCAAACTAAAATTCCTTCGGCTCCAACTTCTTTTAATTGGTCGATTACGTCCCAAAAAGTATCTTTATCAATTACAGAGTGAACACTGCTCCAGCCTTCCTGCGCTAATGGCAAAACGGTTAAACTTCTTAAAACCGGAAGGATTTTTCCAACTGCGTCGATTTTCTCGTTTGGAATATTCATCAAAATATATTTTGAATTTCTCGCTCTTAAAACCGATTGTATTCTGAATTTTAAGGTGTCGATGTGCTTTTGAATTTCAGGAGAAACTTTTGGTGAAACGGCAAGAACTGCTTCACTTTTCAGGATTACTTCAACTTCTTTTAGGTTGTTTTTGAATAAAGTGCTTCCGCTTGAAACGATATCGACAATTGCATCGGCAAGACCAATATTTGGTGCGATTTCTACAGAACCGGAAATTTGGTGAATATCTACTGTTAACCCGAAAGAATTGAAATATTCGTTAACTGTATTTGGATAAGAAGTTGCGATTCTTAAACCTGCTAAATCCTGAATTGAATTGTATTCAAAGGTTTTAGGAACTGCAACAGAAACTTTACATTTTGAGAATCCTAATCGTTGTACAACTTCAATTTCTTTTCCTTTTTCTACTAAAAGGTTGTCGCCAACGATGGCTAAATCTACTACTCCGTCAATTAAATACTGCGGAATATCTGAATTTCTTAGGTATAAAACTTCAAGAGGAAAGTTTGAAGCTTCGGCTTTTAACTGATCGATTCCGTTGTTGATTGAAATACCGCAATCTTTTAGGATTTGAATGCTGTCTTCGTTTAAACGACCCGATTTTTGAATTGCAATTTTTAAAGTACTCATTTTTCTTTTTTTGTTAGATTAATAGTTTGAGTACAAAGAATTGGTATAAAAAAACCCGTTTGATGTACTCAAACGGGTTTTAAAATATGATGATTTACATGCATACCATTAACACATCGCTTGAGAGCAATAATGAAAATGATGATGATGTAATTGATTTGAAATCATTGTTTGGTTTGTTTTATAATTCTTTGATTCGGTTGCAAATATACTAGTTAATTTCATGAAAAAGCAATTTTTAATATAACTTAACGATAGTTTATTGTTAAAAAAAATCTGAAGTACTGTTTTTATTGAAAATTTTTAATTTACGAAAACGTTTTCCAAATCTTTATTAAAAGCCAAAATTACTGTTGTTCCTACTCCTATCTCGCTTTCAATTTTAAACTTAATATGAAGCAATTCTGTAATTCTTTTTACAATAGAAAGTCCCAGACCAACTCCTTTAATTTCTGGATGTTCTGTATAATTGGACCTGAAAAATGGATTAAAAATCATTTCTAAATCTTCTTTGGCAATACCAATTCCGTTATCAGAAATTTTACAAACTATTTTATTGTTTTCTTTAAATAGCAAAATCGAAATTTCTCCATCTGGATTTGTATATTTTACTGCATTAGAAATAATATTTCTAAGAATTGTAATGATTAAAAAATTATCAGACTGAATATAAAAATCTGTTCCGGCATCAAATTTTACATCTAGTTTTTTACTTTTTATTTTCTCTGAATTCAGCGTTAAAACATCTAAAATTATCGCATTTAAATAGACTTTTTCTGTATTAATCTGCTGCTTTTGATTATCGAATCTGGCCATTGTTAAAAGCTGATCTACGAGCATATTCAAATGATCAACTTCATTTATACAATAGTTTATTTTATCTTCGTATTCCTTATTATTTCTGGGTTTACGTATAAGCACTTCAAGTGTTCCTTTAATAACGGTTAAAGGCGTTCTTAACTCGTGTGAAGCATCAGAAGTGAACTGTTTTTCACGTTCAATAGCATCTTCAATTCGGTTTAATAAATTGTTTATGGTTTTGGAAAGTGTATACAATTCATCTCGCGTTTTAGGCAGCGGAATCCGCGCTTTCAAATTATCTTTTGTAATAATTTTTGAAGTATTAATTATGGCATTTATAGGCTTAATACTTCTGCCTGCAAAAAATCTGGCCAGAAAAAACAACACTATTAAAATCGCTAAAAACGATAAAAACATGATATCAAATAAGTTGTTTAATACCAATTTTGAGTCTGACAGCGACATTGCTACAATAATATAGCCTATCGGTTTGTTCTGAACATTTAATTTAACCTGAATTTGCCGAATGGCATTATTCCCCATTTTGGTATCAAACAATTCATAATCTTCTACAGAATCATGAAATTCAAGTGCTTGTGTCTTTAAATTTGGTGCTTTTTCAATAATTTTTTTATTCAAATCTAAAAACTCCACAAAAACAGGATTTACATCAACAGTATTATGTTCACGCTCTTCCCATTCTTCTTCATCAATAAGAATTACTTTGCCGTTTTGTACTTTGATTTCTTCTAAATGGTTTTTAATTTCAACTTTGATATTTTCGTCGATGTGGCTGTAAACAGTATGTTTTACGATAGAATATATAACCGAAAAAACCACTAAAATCAACAAACCTGTGGTTATAATATAGTTTAAGGCGATTCTGTTTTTAAAGGAAAGCTGGTTCATTTATAAGTCATTAGCGATATAACCTACGCTGCGGATGGTTTTAATATAATCTTCTTCTATTTTTAATTTGAGTTTTTTACGAATGGCGTTCATAAAAACATCAATTACGCCGGTATCGTATTCAAAATTAATATCCCAAACATCTTTTAAAATCTGATTTCGTGTACATACTTTCCCTTTATTTTGGATTAAATAGGTCAAAAGTTCAAATTCCCTTTGTGTTAAAGCGATTTCTTCATCATTTTTTAAAACAATATGTTTGGAAAGATCAATTTTAATAGTCCCTAATGAAAGGGTTTCACTTCCGCCTTTATTTCTAAAATGAATTTTAACCCTTTCTACTAATTCTTCAAAACTAAAAGGCTTTTTAATGTAATCATTTGCACCCGCTTTCAAACCTTCTATCGTTTCCTGAACAGTATCTTTTGCGGTTAAAAAAATTATGGGTGTTTTTTGGTCTTTGATTCTAATTGCTTTGCATAAATCTAAACCATTGATTTTAGGGATCATCCAATCGAGTAAAATCAAATCAAACTTATGATTCTGAGTTAATTCAAATGCTTTTGAGCCATCATTTGCGGTTGTAATTTTATATCCTTCCTCGCGCAGTCCTTGTTCTAAAAACTGAACGATTCCTAACTCATCTTCAACAATTAAAATGTGCATATCGTATTATTTTGATCCAGGATTAATATCTCTTTTACTCTTCAAAGATATAGCTTTTAAGACTTTTAACCTCTTAAAATCATAACAATAGGTTAAAATACATAATCTTAAGCAAACATTAAGGATAGAATAAGTAAGGTAAAAGGTGAACTTCATCTGTTGTTAATTAATCAAAATTAATTTTGCAGAAAATAAAAATACCATGAGTTCTTTCAAAAAATTATCTCCATTTTATAATCTGGCCATTTTCTATTTCTCTGTAAGTTTTATCTTGAGAATTGTTTTGATTTTTCATCCAATAACGCAAAGTTCTTTTAAGTTTTTAGAAAGCTTGAAAATTTTTGGTTTAGGATTACTTTCAGATTTTTTTGTTTTCGTGATTGCCTCGGTTTTTCTTTGGCTGTATCTCATTTTTCTTTCAGAATCTAAATATAGAAAGCCGTATGGCTATGTTATTTTAGGTTTTTTGAGTTTATTACTTTTATATACGGCTTCGGGAAAAAGCATTTTTGACGAATACGGAGGCGCTTTACCCAGAATTGTCTTGATTTTTATAGGGCTAAAAACAATTTTATTTACAGTTTTTCTTTTACTGCCAAAATACAGAACTAAGCTAAGATTTTGGCTTTATTCGTTTGTCGTTTTTCTATATGTTTTACTAATCCTGCAAAACGGATTGAGTGAATATTTCTTTTGGAATGAATTTGGGGTAAAATACAATTTCATTGCGGTTAATTATCTCATTTACACTAATGAAGTTATTGGAAATATTATGCAGTCTTATCCTGTAATTCCTTTATTTTCGGCTTTATTTTTGGTTAGCGGGATTGTTACTTATTTTATAATAAAAAGGTCTAAGGATTATCTTAGCGAAATTCCTTCTTTTACAGAAAAAGTAAAAATCTCTGGAATTTACTGGGTTTTATTTTTCATTTCGCTTGCTGCGATTCCAACTTTGGCGAAGACCGAAAATTCTAAAAATGTATTTGTAAACGAATTGCAGTCTAATGGATTGTATAAGTTCTATTTGGCTTTTGAAAACAACAAATTAGATTATTTCAAATTTTATAAAACACTGCCTAATCAGGAAGCTTTTTCTATTTTGAAGAAACAGTTCCCAACTATTTCCGGAGAAAATACATTTCAGAAAATTTCCAGTGATTCTATTGAAAATCATAAAAATGTGGTTTTAATTACGATTGAAAGCCTAAGTGCTGATTTCATGAAAACGTACGGAAATCAAGAAAACATAACGCCGTTTCTAGACAGTTTATCTCAAAAAAGCCTACAGTTTACGAATTTATATGCTGCCGGAAACCGAACTGTACGCGGACTTGAGGCTGTTACTTTATGTCTGCCACCAACTGCCGGAGAAAGTGTTGTAAAACGTGAAGACAATAAGAACAAATTTTCTACCGGTTCTGTATTTAAACAGAAAGGATATAACGTGAAATTTATGTACGGCGGAGATGCTTTTTTTGATAATATGCAGGATTTCTATTCTGGGAACGGTTATCAAATTGTCGATAAATCTAGCTTTTCTCCAGAAGAAATCACATTTTCAAATGTTTGGGGCGTTTGTGATGAGGATATGTACAACAAGGCTATTAAAGTGATGAATGCTGAAGCGGGACAAAATAAGCCTTTCTTTAATCATATTATGACGGTGAGTAATCACAGACCTTTTACTTATCCAAACAATAAAATTGATATTCCTGGCGATATTAAATCTCGTGACGGCGGTGTAAAATATACTGATTATGCGCTTAAAAAATTCTTTGATATGGCTCGAAAACAGCCGTGGTTCAACAATACTGTTTTTGTAATTGTTGCTGATCATTGTGCTTCGAGTGCGGGAAAAACAGAGCTTCCGCTTGACAAATACAGAATTCCGGCTTTTATTTATACGCCGAATGAAAAACCTGAAAAATGCAATAAATTAATGTCACAAATTGATCTTATGCCTACTCTTTTCGGATTATTGCATTTTGATTACGACAGTAAATTTTTCGGACAGGATGTTTTAAAACCTTCGTATAAACCAAGGGCTTTTATTGCTACTTATCAGGATTTGGGTTTAATAAAGGATAATGTTTTAACTATTTTATCGCCTAAACAAGAGGTGAAACAATTTGCTTTAAAATTAGATTCAAAAGATAGTGTTTCATCTGATTTTCAGGTTGAGTACGATGAAATGCCGTTGAAAAAGCACAATGTAGATTTGGTTAATGAAACTATTTCTTATTATCAATCTGCTTCATTTTTGTTGAAGGAGAAGAAATATCAGAAGTAAAAATTTCAATTCTGAAATTCCAAATTCCAAATGTGGTTAATGGCACGCAGATTTGGCAGATTTAAACAGATTTTTATATCTCCATTCTTGATATACTGGACGTAGACGCACTGCTGTGCGTCTCTACATAATCGTTGTGTATAAAATATATTGACATGGATTGATTCACATGAACTAATCGTAGAGACGCACAGCAGTGCGTCTACGAAATCTAAATCTACAATCGAAATCAAAATTTTAAATTCCAATCTTTTAAATTCCAAATGCGGTTAATGGCACGCAGATTTGGCAGATTTAAACAGATTTTTTATATGCGGGCGTGAAATACTGGACGTATACGCACTGCTGTGCGTCTCTACATAATTGTTGTGTACAAAAAATATTGACATGAATTGATCGACATGAATTGATCGTAGAGACGCACTGCAGTGCGTATACGCAATCTAAATCTACAATCTAAATCAATAATTCCAAAACTTGGTTAACCGCAAAGAACGCAAAGGTTTACGCAAGATTCAAAGAAAAAGCCTCAAATTCTAAATGAATTTGAGGCTTTAACTTGAAACTTTAAACCTGAAACAAAAATTTAATCATTTTGATTCTTCAATCCGAATAAATCTCCTTTTTTGAACAATAATAAATCGTCTTTTAAAGCTTGGTTGTTTCTTTGTGTTACTGCTGGTGAATCTAAATCACTTAGGTCTGGTTTTCCGGCATTTACCCACGCTGTATACCAAAAACTTGCTGTTGCAGTAATGGCTTTTTTCATTTGGCTTTCCACCATTCCGTTTAACTGATCGTTTAATTTCTTTGCATATTCATCAGAGAAAATTGGAGTATTGTATTTGCTTTTCAATACTTTTCCATCAGCATCCATTTTAAAAACCTGATTTTCGGGAGTTGCAGTTCTTAATTTTTTATCGATGTCTAATAATGGCTGCGCTAAACTGTGCGTATCGTTTATCATATCCCAGATTGCTTTGTGAACATCTGTGTAATATTCTGCCTGAGGAACATTTAATTTGTAATTTTTAGCAAATAATTCAGGAAGTCTGCTTTCCCAAAGAGAATGAATTCCCTTTTGATCGCTTAATTGTCCGTCATGGTTTGCAGAAGTATGTAATGGCATGTGCGCATCACCTATATAATGACCTAAATCTGCAGCAAGAAATAAAATTTCTGCTCTGTTTTTATCTTTAAAAGCTTTAGTTAATTTCGCCATCATATCTTCAATATACCAAGGTAAAATTCCATTATCGTTCAGGAATTTAGCATCGTATTTTTTCTTTGCGGCTTCCATTGACTGCGGAATACTGTCAGCAGAACCAAAGTTTTCCATGTCGAAATAATGTCTTGGATTTTCGTCTTTATAGTTTAAAGCATATTTACGAATATCCGGAACAGAAGCTTCCTGCGTAATAAAATCAATGTGGTTGTAAAAGAAAACCTGAAGTTGCTGTGGTAAAGCCATTACAGCTGCTTTATTAATTCTCTCATGGCCTACAATTCCCCATGATAAAGTAAAAAAACCAATAATTAATGCGAAGAGTGCAATTAACTTTGGCCTCATTTTGAAGTTTTTCATTTTGTTTTTGTATTTGGAAGGCAAAGTTACCGTATTTAAAGATAATTTAAAAGATTACCCTTGAAGAATATGTTAATTTAACTTTTATAAGTTTTTGAACCATATAAGTGATATAAGTTCATGTTAAAGATTTTTATTTGTAAGTTTGTTAGTGACTTTAGTTTTATAAATATGCGCCATATACATTTATTTTTTTTGCTTCTTATTAGTTCTGTTTGTTTCGCTCAAGAAGCTGATATAGAGCTAAAAAATGTTGACGATACTATTCTTAATCCTAAGCGGGTTCTCAAAATGCAAGACCCAATTGACGGGGTAAAAACAATGCAAAAGCTGTTTCCTGGAAAATTATACAAACTTTCTGATCACAATACTTTTATAAGCTGGAAATGTAAAACTTGTAAACCTTTACCTTTTACTGATGTAAATGGCGTTGAAGGTGATCAATTGTTTCCTTATTCTGAAGGTGTGGCAACAAGACTTCTTGCCAACATTGATTATGCCGATTCTAAAGGAAACCAATTCAAAATTTTGGCTTTTAATCATTCATATTATGATGCTGATGGTTTACAAACCGGACGTTTTTCCGGCGGTTTATTAGGTTTGGTAAAATTTGCCAAAAATGGTAATGCTTGGGAAATGAGATCTTTTCAACCTGCGGTTGCTGCTTTTGGTGCTTTTTCACAATCTCCAAAACCTAAACTTTTGCAAATTGGTGAAGATCAATATGCTTTTACATTATTGCACGTAAATGGTGGTGCAGGCGGTCCTTTTGAAGGTTATCTTTATATTGTTGCTGGTTTTGATGGTAAATATCAGCCAATATTGGAAGCTAATAGTTATCAGTTAACCAATGTTTCCAGTATAACCTGGTCTGGTTCTTATACAGTTATAGATGATGGGACTAAAAAACATTTTAGAGATATCATTATTAAAACCAGCGGATCATTTAATAAAGCTGCTAAAGCAGAAGATGAGTTTGAAGTTACACCTCCGGATGAAATTGCTGCAATGGCAAAAACTAAAAAATCATTTAATTTTGAGATCGAAAGACGTTTTTCTTTTAAAGGAAAATCATATAAATTGATTGGTAAGCCAGTTGTCAAATTTTCTAATGTGAAATGATAATCTAATATTTTAACCATTAAGACATTAAGTTTATCAAGCTGTTGTCTTTAATTTTTTGTCAAGTTTCATTAAGCAATTCTTTATTGTTTTTGATCTTAATTTTAATTTAGAAAAACAATTGATACTAAACTTAAGCCTGCAATAAATATCCAAAGAAAAACTCCTTGGAGTAAAGGCTTTACTCCTACTGATTTTAAAGTGTTTACATTTAAAGTTGCTCCAATTAAAAATAGCGTGATGGTTAAACCAATTTTAGCTAGATTTACAATATGCGGCGTAAAAATCGATATTTGCGGAACGTAAGAGTTGATAAGCATTGCCAAAACAAACAATCCAATAAAATAAGGGATTTTTATTTTACTATTTTTATTTTTAAAAATAACGGCTGTTAAAAGTGAAATTGGAATAATCCATAAAGCTCTGGCCAGTTTTATGGTTGTTGCGATTTGCAAGGCTTCGGCTCCATATTTATTGGCCGCGCCCACTACAGAACTTGTATCGTGAATGGCAATGGCACACCATAATCCGAAATCTTTTTGAGACAAATCAAGCTGATGTCCGATAAATGGGAAAGCAAACAACGCAATTGAATTTAGTATAAATATTACACCTAAAGCAATTGAAGTCTGGTTTTCGTTTGATTTTATTACGGGAGAAATTGCTGCGATGGCACTTCCGCCGCAAATTGCGGTTCCGCATGAAATTAAATGCGATGTTTTTTTCTCAGTTTTAAGCCATTTTCCTAATAGGAAACCAAATATTAAGGTGCTGAAAATTGAAAATATAGTCAATACAAATCCTTCTTTTCCTGCTGAAAATGCGCTTGATGCGTTCATTCCGAAGCCTAAACCTACTACTGAAAACTGCAATAAAAAAGTTATGGCTTTGCTGTTGAATTCTACAAATGGATTTCCGAACACATTCACTATGATAACGCCAAGTAATAAAGCAACTGGCGGGGAAATTATCGAAAATAAACATAACAAGATTACCACAGCAAAAATTAACTGCTGTAAAAAATGATTTATTTCAAATAAATGTGATGCGGAATGTTGTTTCGTTTTCAAAATAGAGTAATTGATATTTACTCTGCAAAGTTCCGTCGATTAAATGGAATTCGCCAATCGTAAAATACGATCGACTATAACTTCAAGTTATAATGATTGGCAATATTCTGAATAAACAACTCTGATAAAGGATCTGATTTTCCTAATAAAGTAATGATGTAAAAATGTCTTTCGATTGCTAATTTCTCAACATCCAAAACAATTAATTCTTTGTTTTTCAACTCTTTATTTACTGCATGAATGGACATAAAAGCAAAACAATCTGAATTTAATAAATAGGATTTTATGCTTTCTGTACTTCCTAATTGCATTTCGATTTGCAAGTCAGAGAATTTTAAGCCAACATTTTTAAGTGCAAATTCTATAACTTCAAGTGTTCCTGATCCGCGTTCGCGGGTTATGAATTTCATTGATTTTAAATCGTTTACCGAAATTTCATTTCGTTTTACAAATGGATTATTGCTGTTGCAGACTAAAACCAGCTCGTCTTTTAAAAACGGAATGTATTTTATGGATTGATTTTTTGATTGTCCTTCGACAATTCCAATTTCAATTTCCTTATTGATTAAAGCATTTTCAATTTGTTCTGTATTACCATTTAACAAATTGACTTTTATGTCTTTTTGTTTTTGGTGAAAACGTGCCAAAACGGGAGAAATGATATATTGCGAAATTGTGGTACTTGCACCTAATCGCAGTAAACCTTGGCGTTCGCTGATAAAGGAACTCATTTCAAAATCGATTTCCCGATAAATTTCGAATATTTCTTTGGTATGTTTTAACAGAATTTCTCCGGCTGGAGTTAAAGCAATTTTAGAACCGTTTCGTTCAAAAAGTTTTGTTTTGTAGGTTTCTTCGAGTTCTTGAATGTGTTTCGAAACTGCCGGCTGTGTTATATACAATTCGGTTGCCGCTTTAGTAAAATTAAGGCGGAGCGCAACGGTGTAGAAAACTTTTAGCCTGAAATCCATATTGTTATTTAATGTGAAACACTAATTTCACGAATTTACACGAAATTAAATTTAGTATAGTTCCTACGGGACAAATTTATTTAATTGATCATATTTTTTCTACCGATATCAAACTCCTAATGGAGTTTACTAATATATTCTCAAAATTTTAACCTAATAATTCTATAGTCCCTACGGGACAAATGTATTGGGGTGTTTATATTTTTTTTACCGACCTGAAACTCCTAACGGAGTTTTTTTATAATGTTGATCTTTTTGATAAAATTTTATTTAACAAAAAAACAGCAAAAAAATTAACGAAGTAAATCTCGTAGAGATTAAATATCGGTAGCAAAACAATTGTTTTAAATTCAATTTTGTCCCGTAGGGACTTCACATAATAATGTATATAAAACTACAACAACCCATTATACTTCCTAACAAACCATTCCGTCGTTAATAAAGCAGCAATCAAAATCAATAACCAAACCCAATCAATTATTGGAGTTTTGGTGGAAATATTTTTCTCGATTGATTTGTATTCTTTGTTTTCTAAAAGTGTATTGATTAAATCTTGTTCTTGATTTTCGAAGAAAGCTTTTCCGTTGGTTTGTAAAGCCAATTGTTTCAGTTTTAAAACATCAGGATTTACAAATTGTTTTTCGATATCAAAATCTAAAATTTCAAAATGACTGGAATACGATGTATTTGAATTTAATTCTTTTACGGTGAAATTATATTTTCCGGCTGTTAATCCTTCTAAATTTACGGAGAACGAATTATTTCCTTTTAATAAATCATAGTTTTTAGCTTGTTTGGTTTCGGCATTTGTAACGGTGATTGTTAGTCTTGCTTTTTCGTCAAACTCATAATTTTTATTGAAGTATTGGGCGTTGATTACGATTTCTTCTCCAGAATTATAAAAACTTTCGTGTGTTACTACCAATGATTTTTTTGAAGTTGATGTTGCCAAAAACTGAATTATCTTATCTACAAAAACATCGTACTTTTCAAATGACTGATTGTCGATATGACTTTGTAAACGCCATTTCCAGCTGTTTTCTCCTAAAAGAAAAGCGATTCGTTTTCCTTGGTTTTCGGCGAAAGCCAATAAAGGTGCATTGGTTGAAACGTTTCTAATTTTTGAAGAAAGTAAAACGGACACATTTCCGTTTGTTGAAATTGTTCCGAACGCATTTTGCAATGGCGGGAAGTTTTCAAAACCAATATTATCTATTGCAAACAAATTAAATTGCGATTGAAATTCTGATAAATAATCTTCAACCTGTCCGCTCATTCTGAAATTTAAATTATTTTGCTGCTGATTTAGAAAATTAAAATCGGTGCTATTTCCGGTTATGATAAAGGTATTTCTTCCGGCTGCTTTATTGTTGTCAAAAATTGGTTTGAAAGCGTAAGTCGGCTGATATAAAACCAGAACAAAAGCTTCTTGTAACTGATTAATATCATTTGGTTTAACCAAGATTACTTTACGCTGTGCATTAACTTCTATAGATCGTTTTAAAGCCGCAATATCCGGGTGATTTATTGCTGAAACTATTGCAATTGTTGATTTTTGATCGATGATTTCGACAGCAAAATTCTTGATATTATTATAGCTGTTTTTCTCTTTTGCGTTTGATGAAATATTGGCTCTAAAAATTTGCAATCCTACTTTATCAGCTGGTAAAAGTAAATTTAAAGTGGCTGTTTTTTTTGATGGAGAAAAAGAAACTTTCTCTTTTGCTACAATTGAATTTCCCTGCGAAATTGTAAAATCGGCAGTTGTGGTTTTGTCTCCGGCATATTGCAGGAATACTTCAACGGGAAATTTATTTTTGTGGAATGCGTATTTGTTTACGTTAAGCTGATTTATTTTTAAATCAAAAAACGTGGTTGTATCTCCTACAACCAAAGGATAAACTTTATTGGCAGGATCGAATCTGTAAATGTAGTCGTTTCCTGTAGTTTGATTTCCGTCGGTAATAATAACCGTTGGGAAAGTCAGGTTTTTGTTGATGCTTTTTAAATTCTTGGCAACTTCGTCTAAATTGGTTTGTTTTCCTTTGAAATCAAATTTGTCTGAAGTTTTAAATTCGTCGTCAAATTGATACGACTGAATTTCGAATTTTTCTTTTAAAGCTGGATTTGAAATTAGCTTTTGATATAATTCGACTGCTTTTTTATCTGATTTTAAAGCTGTTATTGAACTTGAATTATCAACTGCAATGGCTAATGGTGTTTTAGTTATTTCGAGCGAACTTTTAGAAATTATCGGGTTTATCAATAAAACCAATAATCCAAAAATGGCCAGAAAACGTAAAAAAGCCAAAAACCAAATCAGATTTGATTTGTTTTTGGCTTTATAAAAGTATTGAAAGTACGACAAACCACCCGCTATTACTAAAGAAAGTAATAATAATAAAATCGTGTTTGTAGTCATATTTATTTAGTATTCAGTAATCAGTTTTTAGTGATCAGCATTAGAAATCGAATTATAACAAATGTGTTCTCTTTATTATTGTCAGACTATATTTACTGAATACTTAAAACTGAACACTGCAAACTATTAAGTAAGCATTCCTCCACAAACATTAAGAACTTGTCCTGTAACGTATGCACTCATATCTGAAGCTAAGAAAAGACATGCATTTGCAACATCTTCAGTAGTTCCGCCACGTTTCAACGGAATTCCGTCTCTCCATCCTTTTACTACATCTTCCGGTAATTTTGCAGTCATTTCAGTTTCGATAAAACCTGGAGCGATTGCGTTGCAGCGAATATTACGAGAACCTAATTCTAAAGCTACTGATTTTGTAAAACCAATTGCTCCGGCTTTTGAAGCTGCGTAGTTTGTCTGCCCTGCATTTCCAGAAACTCCAACTACAGAACTAATATTGATGATAGAACCTGCACGTTGTTTTAAGAAAGTTTTTTGGATTGCTTTTGTCATATTGAAAACTGATTTCAAGTTAACATCAATAACCTGGTCAAAATCAGCTTCAGACATACGCATAAGTAAGTTGTCTTTTGTGATTCCGGCGTTGTTAATTAAAATATCAACTGTTCCAAAATCTGCTAAAACAGCATCAACAAAAGCTTGTGCCTCATTAAAATCGGCTGCGTTAGATTGGTAACCTTTTGCTTTAACTCCTAAACTATTCAATTCAGCTTCAAGAGCTTCTGCAGATGCAGCAGATGAACTGTATGTAAATGCTACGTTTGCTCCGTGTTTAGCAAAAACTTCTGCAATTCCTTTACCAATTCCGCGGCTCGCGCCAGTAATGATTGCTACTTTTCCTTCTAGTAATTTCATATTAAGGTATTCGTTTTTATTTTTTGAATTACAAATATAGAGTATTTGGGCGTTTAATAAAATTTGTGATACAAAATTTGATTCAGAATTTTCTTTTATTACAAACAAAAAAACAGCTCAAAAAACTGAGCTGCTTCCACCAAAATAAATAAAACTAAAATCTTAACATCAATTTTTAAAGGATATTTTTTTTCTACTGATGCTCGTTTTCTTTTTTTCGTTTTAAACGATCATATATTATAGCAATAACTGCAAGAATTATAGAGATATATAAATAGTATCTTAAATACTCATAGTACATTGGATATGCAAACAAAAACTGGAGAAAAAGTTAAGCTACATTTTTATAATTAG
>NZ_JBMDIY010000026.1:0-90279 GCF_057808895.1 Flavobacterium sp. FG68 | reverse complement strand
TCTACGAACGTGTATTTCTTTTTAACTTCGCTTGTATTTCAAAGCGGGTGCAAAACTAAAACTTCTTTTTGTTTCTCGCAAGAAAAATTTAAAAAAAATTTTGAAACTTTTTTTCGTTTCCTTTTTCTCAATTTTCCTTCCAGTCTCTCAATGAACTTCCGTGTTTTGCGGGGTGCAAATGTAAAAAGCATTTTCAAATCTCACAAGCTTTTTCTAATCTTTTTTTTCGAAAATTTCTTTTCTTTAGATCAGCGGCTTGTCAGTATTTCAGGGAACGTCTTTCGTTGTTGCGGGTGCAAAAGTAGAACCTTTATTTACATTTACAAGCCTTTTTTTTATATTTTTTCCATCTTTTTTATAAAGCACTGGTTATGCGTTTTTTACAAGGCAAAGTTTTTTTCGTGGTTTTATCTTGATTGGGGATTTTGGCGGTTTGGCTTCGCTCTGCCTCATTCTGCCGCGAAGGCACTAAGACGCAAAGTCTGGTTTTTTCTGTGTTTTTTTTTAATCTCGCAGAGGCGCAAAGGCGCTAAGTTTCTATTTTTTTTTCGTTTTTTCTTCTGGAAACTTATGCCCTAGCCCCGATAGAAGTGGAAATCCTTTTATTTTGGGGTTCAAAATAAAAGATTGGAACGGATAGCGGGATTAAGCTCCTTATTATATTATATAAAAGGACTTCGACTTCGCTCAGCCGGACAATTACTATATATAGTATCTTGAATTTCCTGTATCTACTATACAGGACGTAGACGCACTGCTGTGCGTCTCTACGGAGAATTGGGACGTAATTATAATGTTATACATATATATGTATAAAAAATAAACCCGACAGGTTTTAGAAACCTGTCGGGTTGTGGGAATGAAATCTACTATTATATTATATAGTATACTTATATATGTATGTTATTTTTTGTTGAGTTCCTTGGCTTTGGTTTCCCAATGTTCCATAAGATTATTATAATTTACGGGATTGGCTGGGGTTTGATTTAATAAACGACCAGATTCGAAGCCGCGTACGAGGATTGTTTCTATTAAATAGTCTTCGTTTACATCGTAAGGCTTGTATTCGGTTTTTAAACTTATGTCGAATAAATTGGCTGTTGTATTTGAAACGAAGGCTTTGAAACCGCTTTTTAAGTTTTTGATTAACTCATAAGTTGTTTTTCCGGTTTGGCGATGTACCAATTTTACAAGAATCTGTCCTTGTTTTCTGGAAAGCTTTTTAAGTCTGTCTTCGAATTCATTATTAAGGTAGTCTTCTACAATCTTAAAATACTTCTTTTTTTCACGATTGGTTTTCAATCGCGCCATTCCGTTATTTAGTGCTGTTAATCTATCAGCAGCCAATCTTGCATAAGGATATACTTTATAGACTCTGTTTTGCAGAATCTGAAACTGCTTCATTTCTTCGGCACTCATTCTCTCTCCTTTTGAGATAATAATCTCAGGCAGCTGAATGGTATCATTCAGAATAGAATCTTGTTCGGTTAATATATTGCCCATTTCCTGATTTTCTTTTGGACTAACCTGGGCTTGACTTGTAAATGCAATCAATAGTAAAAACAAAATACTGGTAAATCTCATAGAGTCTTAATTTAAATGTAAAATTATATATTTATACACAACTCTAATACCAAATTTATAAATTAGCGCAAAAATATTTTTATGAGTACGAAATCTATCTTAACTGATACTTCTGTTGCTTTCCTGGAAAGCTATCTAAATAACGCTTCGCCGACTGGTTACGAGAGTGAAGGACAAAAATTGTGGATGAATTATTTGAAACCTTATGTTGATACTTTTATTACTGATACATATGGTACGGCTGTGGGAGTTATTAATCCGGATGCTCCTTTTAAGGTTGTAATTGAAGGACACGCTGATGAAATTTCATGGTATGTAAATTATATCACGGATGATGGTTTATTATATGTAATAAGAAATGGTGGGTCAGATCATCAAATTGCGCCTTCGAAAAGGGTTAATATTCATACTAAAAAAGGAATTGTAAAAGGTGTTTTTGGATGGCCGGCGATTCATACTCGTTTGCGTGATAAAGAAGAGATTCCGAAATTGAGTAATATTTTTATTGATTTGGGCTGCGAAACTAAAGAGCAGGTTGAAGCAATGGGCGTTCATGTAGGATGTGTGATTACTTATCCTGATGAATTTATGATTTTGAACGAAAACAAATTTGTCTGCCGCGCGATTGATAACAGAATGGGCGGATTCATGATTGCTGAAGTTGCTCGTTTATTACATGAAAATAAAAAGAAACTCCCTTTTGGATTATATATTGTAAACTCGGTTCAGGAAGAAATTGGTCTTCGTGGTGCCGAAATGATTGCGCATACGATTAAACCAAACGTTGCGATTGTGACCGATGTTTGCCATGATACTACTACTCCAATGATTGATAAAAAGGTTGAAGGTGATTTAAAAATGGGAAAAGGTCCTGTTATTGCTTATTCTCCAGCTATTCAAAATAAACTTCGCGATTTAATTGTAGATACTGCCGAAGAAAATAAAATTCCGTTTCAGCGTCATGCAACATCAAGAGCAACCGGAACAGATACTGATGCTTTTGCTTATAGTAATGGCGGTGTTGCATCGGCTTTGATTTCTCTTCCGTTGCGTTATATGCATACAACTGTTGAAATGGTTCACAAAGAAGATGTAGAAAATGTGATTCAGCTGATTTATGAATCGCTGTTGAAAATAGAAAACAATCAGAGTTTTTCTTATTTCCAATAATATTTTTAGAAACATAAATTCGGCTGTTTATTTTAATAGCCGAATTTATAAACAAACAAAGCATGAAAATTTTACTACTCGAAGATGATTTTACTTTATCTAAAGAAATCTCCGCATTCTTTACTACTAAAGAATTCGAGTGTATACCTTATTATGATGGTTCTTTATTATTAAAAAAATATTTTCCTTACGAATATGATTTAATCATTCTCGATATAAATGTTCCCGGCACAAACGGTATTGATGTCTGTAAAGGAATTAGAGAGGTTGATAAAAAGACTCCTATTATAATGCTGACGGCTTTTAGTGAAATTGAAGATAAACTGGCTTCTTTTGATAATGGTGCCGACGATTATTTGGTTAAGCCTTTTCATTTTGACGAATTGTACGCTAGAATTTTATCTTTATTAAGGAGAAAGGAAATTCCGCAGCAAACTGAAAAGAAAATTATTATTGAAGATTTAGAAATTCTGGAAGAGGAAATGAAAGTTTTTCGCTCTGGCGAAGAAATTAAACTTACTCCAAAAGAGTTTAAACTGATTTTAATTTTGGCTCATGCCAAAGGAAAAGTTTTGTCAAAACAATTTATTGCCGATAAACTTTGGGATTATCATATCGAAACGAATCAAAATACGATTGAAGTTTATATTAATTTCCTTCGGAAAAAAATCGATAAAGATCACGAGATAAAACTTATCCGAACCAAAATTGGCTACGGGTATTATTTAAGCAGCGAAGAATGACTTTAAAAAACAGAATATCACTTTTAGTAAGTTTACTGTTTACAATCCTTTTTGGGTTGGCTTCTACGGTGATTTTTGTTTTGTATTCTAATTTTAGAAAAGAAGAATTTCGGGATCGTTTAGAGATTAAAGCACTTTCGAACATTAAACTTTTAGTTAATGTAAAAGAAGTTGATGACCAGCTTTTGAAAATTATTGATCAAAACTCAATCAATAAGTTATATGACGAAAAGACTTTAGTTTTTGATTCTCATTTTAAACTTATTTACAGCAGTATTGATGATGCTAAAATAAACTGGTCTGTTGAGGATTTAAAATATCTTAAAAAGCATAAAACTTTCTTTAAACAGCAAGGTGATTATGAGGTTTATGGTGTTTTTTACGATACGAAGGATAAAGATTTTTATGCTTTAATTTCGGCTACAGATGATTACGGAAAGCGAAAACTGCTTTTTTTAAGATATACTCTCATTATATCTTATATTCTATTTACTTGTATTTGCTGGGTTTTAACTTCATTTATGGTTAAAAAGGCCATGAATCCTTTGAGTTTATTTCATCAGAAAATAAAAAATATCAACGAGAATAATCTTGACACTCGTATTGCTTCAAAAAGCAACAAGGATGAAATTGATTTGATTGCCAATGAATTTAATTTCATGATGGATCGAATTGAGGTTTCTTATCAAAAACAAAAAGAGTTTACGGCTCACGCCTCGCATGAACTTAGAACGCCGCTTTCGAGAATTACGGCTCAAATAGAAAATACAGTTGCTGATCCTGCAACATCTGCAAAAGGAAAAACTTTTTTAACTACTATTTTATCAGATGTAAATCATTTAACGGAATTGATTAGTTCCTTATTGATATTATCAAAAATTGATACCAATAAAAATAATGAGGACAATGAAGTTCATAGAATGGATGAAATTCTATTTTCTGCAATTGAAAATTTAAAGAAAAGCTTTCCTGAATTTATCATTCTATTTGAAATTGAAGAAAGTGACAATTTAGATACCGCATTAGAAGTTAAAGGAAATAAAAACCTCTTGGAGATTGCTTTAATTAATGTTTTAAAAAATGCCTGCATTTATTCAGATGATAAACAGGCTTTGGTAAAAATAAGCACTCGGGAAAATCATTTGGTTATTTCGGTTTTAAATATTGGAAAAACCTTAAGCGAAGCCGAACAAAAAAATCTTTTTCAGCCTTTTATGCGCGGAAAAAATTCTAAAGGAACATCTGGTTTTGGTCTTGGTTTGCGTATTGTAAACCGTATTTTAACGCTGCACAAATCTTCTATAAGTTACAGTATACCAAACGATAAGGAAAATTTATTCCAACTATTCTTTCATTAATATTTTATTTTAAGCTAATTTTAAGGTCCATTTTAAGCACTCTTAAAGTCTGGCGATAGCATATTTGTACAAAATAAAATAGATACAATGAGAAAACTATATGCATTATTGCTGCTTGTACTCCTAAATCAGGCAGTTATGGCTCAAAAAACAATCACACTTCAGGATTGTGAGAGCCAGTTTCTTAAAAATAATCTTTTTTTGCTGGCATCTCATTATAATATCGATGCTGCAAAAGCCATGACCATTCAGGCCCGAATATGGGACAATCCAACAATTACTGCAGAATTAAATGCCTACAATCCTGAAAGAGACAAATTCTTTGATATTGGGAAAGAAGGCCAAAAAGTTTTTGGAATTGAGCAGTTAATTTATTTAGGCGGAAAAAAGCGCAATGAAGTTAAGCTGGCACAAACTAACGAACAATTAGCAGAACTTCAGTTTAATGATTTACTTAGAACATTAAAGCTTCAGTTACGCCAGAGTTTTTATACGGTTTATTACAATACAAAAAGTCTTGAAATAACAGATAAGCAGCTTACTCATATTGAGGACTTAATCAACTCCTACTCTATTCAGGCCCAAAAAGGAAATATTCCTTTGCGGGATGTTGTGCGTTTACAATCTCTTTATCTGAATTTTAAAAATGAAAGAATGGAAGTTGTGAATAGCAGTATTGAAGAGCAGGCAAATTTAAAATTGTTATTGAATTCAAAAGAAACTATTATTCCAGATGTTTCTAAAGATGATTTTAATAAATACTTGAAAATTATTCCTTTTGATTTAAAATCTTTTGAAGATGATGCTATTGCAAATCGTCCTGATTATTTAGCCAAACAAAAAGAAATTGAAGCCAATGAACTGAATGTAAAATGGCAAAAATCACTTTCTATTCCTGATATTACTTTAGGTGCAAACTACGATCAGCGAAGCGGTGCTTTTAATAGAGAAGCAAATGTTTCTGTTGGAATTCCGCTGCCTCTTTGGAACAAAAACAAAGGAAATATTAAAAATGCTCAGGTCGTTCTGGAACAATCTAAAGTTGAGAAACAAAATTTTGGACTTCAACTGGAAACTGAAATTACATCGGCATGGAATAAATGGGATGAATCCCGTAAAAACTATGCGGTTATAAAACCTACTGTAAACTCCGATTTTGAAGCTGTTTATAATGGAATATTAACCAATTTTCAAAAGCGAAATATCAGCTTATTAGAATTTACAGATTTTATGGAAAGTTATAATCAGGCCAATATTCAGTTAAATGAATTGAAGAAAAAACTGGCTCTATCAGGTGAAGAATTGAATACTACCATTAACAAGGATTTATTTTAAAATTAAATAATAATGAAACATACACTAATTATAGGAATTGCAATTGTAAGCTTATCACTTACGAGCTGTAAAAAGGAAGTAGAAAATCCACAAACGAATACTTCTTTCGCCTTGAGCGATAGTATGCTAAAAACTACAAGCACTGCAACTGCAGAAAAACAAACTGTAAAAAATGAATTGAGTTTTTACGGAAAAATTACAGCCGACAATAATAAATTAATTGATGTTTACCCGCTTGTGGGCGGAAACGTGATTAAAGTAAATGTGGAACTTGGAGATTATGTAAAAAAAGGACAAGTTCTAGCAACGATAAAAAGTACTGATATTGCTGATTTTGAAAAGCAGTCTATCGATGCTAAAAGTGATTTACTGGTTGCAAAAAATAACCTGAAAGTTGCAACGGAATTATTTGACGGAAAATTAAATTCTGAAAGTGATGTATTACAGGCAAAAGCTGAAGTAAATAAAGCGCAGTCTCAATTGAGTAAAATTCAGGAAACCTATAAAATATATAATATTAAAGCGGGTTCTATTTATGAAGTAACGGCACCTATAAGCGGATTTATTATTCAAAAAAGTATCAATCAGGATATGCTTTTACGTTCTGACCGTTCTGAGAATATTTTTGACATTGCTGAAATCAGTGAAGTTTGGGCGATGGCTAATATTAATGAAATTGACATCAATAAAATTAAGTTAGGAATTGATGCAAGTGTAACAACCTTAAGTTATCCTGATAAAGTATTTAAAGGAAAAGTAGATAAAATTTTCAACGTAATTGATCCTGAAACCAAAGCGATGCAGGCACGTATTAAACTTCAAAATCCTGGTTTTTTATTAAAACCAGATATGAATGCCAATATCAAATTATCCTATAACGAAAATGAATCAATGATTGCGATTCCAAGCAACGCGATTGTTTTTGATAAAAGTAAAAATTTCGTCATGATTTTTAAAGATCGCCATAATATCGAAACAAGACAAGTTGAAGTTTACCGAGTTGTTGGCGACACAACTTACATTTCAAGCGGTTTAAAGGAAAATGAAAAAGTCATTACCAATAATCAATTATTTATTTATCGCGCTTTAAACGATTAAGACATGAACAAATTCATACGAAATATAATTGCTTTTTCACTTAAGAATAAAGCATTTACCTTTTTTTGGGTAGGAATATTGGCTGTTGCCGGATTCATTTCCTTCAAAAATATGCCCATTGACGCTTTTCCGGATGTAACGAATACTCAAATTATTATCATTACACAATGGAATGGTAAAAGTGCCGAAGAAGTTGAGCGTTTTGTGACTACTCCTATCGAGATCTCGATGAACTCGGTTCAGAAAAAAACAAGCGTTAGAAGTATTACGATGTTTGGTTTATCTGTTATCAAAATTATTTTTGATGATGGTGTCGATGATACTTTTGCGCGTTTTCAGGTAAATAATTTGCTTAAAAATGTGACACTTCCTGATGATGTTGAACCAGATGTACAGCCGCCTTACGGACCAACTGGTGAAATTTTCAGATACATTGTAAAAAGTAACAGCCGTGACAGCCGTGAATTATTGACTTACCAAAACTGGGTTATTGACAAACAATTGCGTGCCGTTCCCGGAGTTGCTGATTTGAATGTGTTTGGAGGGCAAACAAAAACTTATGAAGTTGGTGTTGATCCTGTGAAATTGGCTAAATACAATATTACACCGCTTCAGGTTTACAATGCTATTGATGCCGGAAACTTAAACGTGGGTGGTGATATTATTGAAAAAAACGGACAGGCATTTGTAGTTCGCGGTGTTGGACTTCTTAAGTCGATTCAGGATATTGAAAATATTATTGTAGACGACGCTGGAGGAAATCCAATTTTGGTGAAAAATGTAGCTTCTGTTTATGAAAGTTCAATGCCAAGAGTTGGACAAACCGGAATTGGTAAAAATGATGATGCCGTTGAAGGGATTGTTGTAATGCGTAAAGGAGAAAATGCGCAAGAAACTTTAGCCTTGATTAAGGATAAAATAAAGGACTTGAATGATAATGTTCTTCCGAAGGATATTAAAATTGAAACTTTTTATGATCGTGATAACTTAATGAATTTCACTACCGAAACGGTAATGCATAATCTATTTGAAGGTATTATTCTGGTTACGTGCGTTGTGTTTCTTTTCATGGCCGACTGGAGAACTACTTTTACGGTTTCTATTGTAATTCCTCTTTCTTTGTTATTTGCTTTTTTATGTCTAAAAATGATGGGAATGAGCGCCAACTTACTCAGTTTGGGTGCGGTCGATTTCGGGATTATTATTGATGGTGCGGTTGTAATGGTTGAAGGATTGTTTGTTGTACTCGATCATAGGGCGCATCAATTAGGAATGACAGCTTATAATAAAATTGCAAAAGGAAGCATAATTAAGAAAACGGGAACAGAAATGGGTAAAGCCATCTTTTTCTCTAAATTAATTATTATTACCGCTTTATTACCAATTTTCTCATTCCAGAAAGTAGAAGGAAAAATGTTCTCTCCTCTGGCCTATACATTAGGATTTGCTTTAATGGGAGCTTTACTTTTTACCTTGACTTTGGTTCCGGTTTTATCTCATATTTTATTGAATAAAAACGTAAAAGAAAAAAATAACCCGTTTGTAAACTTTTGGGACAGAAATGTTGCAAAAGGTTTTGCCTGGACCTTTAAGCATAAAGTAAAAACTTTAGTGATTTCATTAAGTGTGATTGCTGCGACTTTTTTCTCAGCAACATTTTTAGGAACAGAGTTTTTACCGCAGTTAAATGAAGGTGCGTTATGGGTAACGGCAGAATTACCGATGAGTACTTCATTGCCTGAAAGTGTGAAAACGGCAGCAATGATTAGAAAAGATCTGGAAAGTTTTCCCGAAGTAAAAAATGTGCTTTCGCAAACCGGACGAAGCAATGACGGAACAGACCCGAATGGTTTTGGATTTATTCAGCTTCAGGTTGATTTGAAACCAAAATCAGAGTGGACACGAAAAATTACGATGGATGGTTTAATTAATGAAATGGATGACAAACTAAAAGTTCATCAGGGAATTACGTATAATTATTCTCAGCCTGTAATTGATAACGTTGCGGAATCTGTTGCTGGTTTTAAAGCTTCAAATGCGGTTAAGATTTATGGTGATGATTTAGATAAATTAGATGAATTGTCGAATCAGGTTTTGGAAAAAATCAAAAATATTCCCGGTATCAAAGATGTCGGAATTCTTAGAAATGTTGGTCAACCGGAAATTAGTGTAATTCTGGATCGAGAAAAAATGGCTGCTTATGGCGTAACATTAAGCGATGCACAGGCGGTTTTAGAATTGGCTTTTGGAGGAAAAACAGCAACACAGAAATATGAAGATGAAAAGAAATTTGATGTCCGTGTTCGTTTTTCTAAAGAATACCGTAAAGATGAAGAAGATTTGGCAGAATTAAAAGTGCCAACCATCAGCGGGGCAAAAATTCCGTTGAAAGAAATCTGCGATATTAAAACGATAACTGGTCCGGCTTTTATTTACAGAGATAATACAAAACGTTTTATTGGAGTAAAATTCTCTGTTCGTGACCGAGATTTAGGAAGTACTATTGCCGAGGCACAATCTAAAGTGGCAGAAGTAAAAATGCCGCCGGGATATACAACAGGCTGGACTGGAGAATTTGAAAATCAGGTTCGTGCCAGTGCGCGTCTGGCTCAGGTTGTGCCAATAAGTTTAATTGGAATATTTGTGCTGTTGTTTATTTTGTTTGGAAATTTCAAAGATTCACTATTAGTTTTAGCTAATGTTCCGTTTGCTGTAATTGGAGGAATTATTGCCTTACACTTAACCGGAATGAATTTCGGAATTTCGGCGGGAGTTGGATTTATTGCTTTGCTGGGAATTTGTATTCAAAATGGCGTAATTCTGATATCGGAATTCCATCATAATCTCAAGGCAAAATTCTCCCTTGAAGAATCCATTTTTATGGGAGTAAAAGCAAGAACAAGAGCTGTAGTTATGACTGCACTTATGGCTTCCATAGGTTTAATGCCGGCAGCAATTTCAACGGGAATTGGTTCTGAATCTCAAAAACCTCTTGCAATTGTAATTATTGGAGGATTGGTAACAGCAACAATCCTGACGTTATTAGTATTCCCAATTTTATTCTGGATATTCAACAAGAAAAAACATGCTCCTATAGAATAGCTGCATTTACAATAAAATTAATTTTTGGTTAGATTAATTTGGTTTAGAAAGAAAAGAGGCTGTCTCAACTTTGAGACAGCCTCTTTGTTATTTTACATGTTTCCTTTGTTCTGTAGGAACATTTCATTGGTAGAAGATTATATTGTTATTAATGGTTTACGTTCCGTTGGAACGTTTGATTTTGGACATTGTCTTTAATAAACTGAGCTGTCAAACGTTCCAACGGAACGTAAATGTGGCTAACCGTTATTTTTTTCTATTTACGAAACATTCCTATGGAATGATAAATCGGATATCAAAAAGTGACCAATTAAGTCACTAAAAAAATAAAATAATTATAGTAAAAGAACTGACTCACTTTTGAGACAGCCTATTTTTGCTTATATAAATTATTCAACGAAACAATAGAGTACAAAAAAACGGCCATCTGCTCAAAGATGGCCGTTTGTATACTAACTCAAACTTTTTAAACTATTATTTTGCGTCTTTCAAAAGTGCAATAGCTTCTGTTGCATTTGATAATTGAGCAAATTTTAATGCTGTATATCCTTTTTCATTTTTATCTGATGGACGAGCACCAGCTGCTAATAAAACTTTAATGATTTCAACTTTGTTGTAACGAGCTGCAGTCATTAATGGAGACATATCGTCTGATTTTTCGTTTACATTAACACCATATTCAATAAATTTCTTTACTGTATCGATATCTCCTTTGCTTACAGCAACTACTAGGGGTGTTCCGTCATCGTATACAGCTGATACTGCAACTTGATTTTTAACTACTGATGTGTTATTTGAAGCTGTTGCTACATTTACAAATGTTACTAAAGCTAATCCTAAATAAATAACTGAATTTTTCATAATGATTGGGTTTGTTAAATTGATTGATAATTATTTGATTGATAATGAATTGATTTAAATTCTTGACAAATGTAATCTAATTTTAGTAACTTGTATTACCAAGTACTTTGTTTTAACTAATTCTTAACGTTTTATTAATGAATTCGAAATATTGTCTTTCTAAAATTGAAATTCTATATAAAAGACGCTGCAAATGTAGAAATGTTACACGAATTCAAATATTTTTTCATTTTGGATAGTAGTTTTTTTAAGAAAAATTAAAAGCAATACTCCACCTTTTTAACTATACAATATTATTATGCTCAAAAAAGGCAGAAATTTTTCATTAAAACAAAATTTTTAAGGAAGATTTTGTGGATTTCTCACTAAAATAAAAAACTTTCGCTATAAGTATATAAAATAGGAAAAATCCTAATATATAACGAAATAGTTTTTAGTCATGAATCAAAAAAAAGAGGAAATTATTTAAAATTTCCTCTTGTAAATGTTCTTCAAATCGTTTTCAAATAATGTATAGGGATCATTATGGAATTTAAGAAAATCTTTTTCGCTTATCTGCCCAGGAAATGGAACATAATAATGTGTTGGACTTTTGGCATCATTTCTCCAGACTAAAACATAACAGAGTTCTATTTTTTCTTTTTTCAGAGATTTCAACAGCGTTTCTGTCCACCATTTTTCATTAGGAATAGATTCTAAACCTGTTTCTGTAAAAGCGGCAAGTTTTTTCTTTTGAATAGCAATATCAGATATGATTTTGAGTTTTTTAATTCCAGCATCTAAATCATATTTTCCATCACGTCCAAAATCGCCGTAATCATCCATTCCAAATAAATCAACATAATCATCTCCGGGATAACGTTCTAGATATTCTGATTCAGAATTAAATCGATTATCTGGAGAAAAGGCGTAAATAAAATTATGGACTTTTAAAGTATCTCTTAAATACGAAACGGTAAACTGCCAGACTTCTATAAAATCTTCGCGGGAAGTATATTTTTTTCCCCACCAAAACCAATCACCGTCAAATTCATGAAAAGGCCTGAAAATCATTGGAACCAATTTTCCGTCTTTTGCTTTTACACAATGAGCAAAATCGGCAATCGTTTTTAAAACTTCCTTGTATTCTTCGTGATGCGAACCTCCTTTTTTGATTAAAGACATTGCTGCCACAGAAACAGAATCTTTCCAGTAAAATCCGTTTTTAGAAACCGGATTATTAAAATGCCAGGAAACAGTTGTGATTCCGCCGCGGTCGTAAGTATCAATAACATTCTTTTTTAAAACGGTCTTTGTTTTTTCAATTTCTTCTTTTGAATGTCCTGAAAAACCGCTGAAATCAATTCCAATAACCGCAGGATGTGAACCGGTAACTAATCTAACATCAGATTTATTCGGTTCATTACTCCATCCGTGGCCATATTCTAAAGCATGTTGATGACCAAACAGAATATGTTCTTTTGAAATAGCTTTTAAATTATGATATAGAATCTTGGTTTCTTTTGTGGCATTTTTATCAATCTGTGCAAAAAGAAAATGCCCTGTTATCATACATATTGATAACAAGGCATTTGTTTTATTTAAAATAAAGTTCATGGTTTAAATAGTTAGTTTAAACCCGAAAATTACTATTTAGAACCTAAGTATTGTAATACGTTTTTATCAATACGTTGGTCAATATTATCAATATCTGCTTTCACGAATTTTTCTCCTAATATATTCTCGTACAATTCGATATATCTTTCAGAAACAGATTCAATATAAGCATCTGTCATATCAGGAATCTGTTGTCCTTCCTGACCTTGAAAACCGTTTTCAATTAACCAGCGGCGAACAAATTCTTTAGATAATTGTTTTTGCTCCTCTCCTTTTTCTTGTCTTTCAGCATATCCTTCAGCATAAAAATAACGAGAAGAATCCGGAGTGTGAATTTCATCAATTAAAACAATTACTCCGTCTTTTGTTTTTCCAAATTCATATTTAGTATCAACTAAAATTAATCCGCGAGATGCTGCAATTTCAGTTCCTCTTTGAAATAAAGCACGAGTATATTTTTCTAAAACTAAATAATCTTCTTCTGAAACAATTCCTTTTGCTAAAATGTCTTCACGAGAAATATCTTCATCATGAGAACCATTATCTGCTTTTGTAGTTGGTGTAATAATTGGTTCCGGGAATTTATCATTTTCTTTTAAACCTTCTGCCATTGCTACACCGCAGATTTGTTTTCTTCCTGCTGCATATTCACGTGCCGCGTGCCCTGAAAGGTAACCGCGAATAACCATTTCTACTTTAAAAGGCTCGCATAAATGTCCAACAGCAACGTTTGGATCTGGAGTTGCAATTAACCAATTCGGAACAATATCCTGCGTTAATTCCATAAATTTTGTCGCAATCTGATTCAAAATTTGTCCTTTGTACGGAATGCCTTTTGGTAAAACCACATCAAATGCCGAAAGTCTGTCAGTTGCTACCATTACTAAAAGATCGTCATTGATGTTATAAACTTCTCTAACTTTTCCGCGGTAAACTGATTTCTGATTCGGGAAATTAAAATTTGTGGTTGTAATTGTATTGCTCATTATCTTGTTGTGTTGTTTTTTATGAATGCAAATTTAAAATTATTTCAGAGAGTTACATCATCAAAGAAAAAGATAAATAAGAAATATGATAATTTGTGTTTGGTTTGCCACGAATTACACAAATTTTCACGAATTATTTAGTGAAGTAATTGATCTGATTAACCAGATAAAAATTTATGATAATTTGTGTTTTGTTTGCCACGAATTGCACGAATTTTCACGAATTATTTGTTGAAGTAGTCGAGTTGATTTGCTAATTAAAAAATTCGTGGAAATTCGTGGAAATTCGTGCAATTGCTTCGCCTGTTCGCTATCGCTCGGGTCGTGGCAAAAAAAGTTCTAGACTAGTTCTTTGTCTAATATTTTTGAAGCGATATATTTTGCTACGCCATCTTCGGCATTTGTTTTAATAACTTCTAAATCAGGTAAAGTTTCTTTTAATAATGCGGGTGCATTGCCCATAATTAACCCTTTTCCAGACGCTGATAACATTTGAACATCATTAAAACCGTCTCCAAATGAAACTGCTTCGGCTAAAGTGAAACCTTCTTTTTCCAAAACTTGTTCAATTGCAACGGCTTTATCTATTGACTTGTCCATAAATTCCAAACAAGTTGGTAAACTGAATGCATGGTGCAAATGTTCTGAAGAATTGGCTAAAACGTCATCTTTTAGTTTTACTAATTTTTCGTGGTTATCGCATGAAAAGAATATTTTAATGGCGCCAAAATCTTCCAGCGTTTTATAATCCACTAATTCCGGACGATAATTTAATTCAGACTGATAAGCATTTAGTTTTTCGCTTATCCTGTTGGTCTGCCAAACATTTTCTTTGAATAAAACTACTGTGATTTCAGGATCTATTTCTACATTTAAAGCTGCTTTTACAACATCACTATTTAAGTTAAATGCAAAAAGCTCTTCTTTATTTGGTGAATGAATTCTTGCTCCGTTTGAACTCACTAAATAAACGGGAACTCCAAGCGTTTCAACAATAGCCATTGCATCAAGATGATGACGGCCTGTTGCAACAACTAAAAGATAACCCTGATTGTGAAGTTCCTGAAAAATTGATTTGGTATAATCTGAAATTTTGTGTTGAGTGTTGAGTAAAGTTCCATCTAAATCACTTACTACAACTTTTATATTTTTAAGTTTTGTCATAACAATATCAAATATTTATGATGTGCAAATTTACGGCTTTACGCTCAGCTGAGCAAAGATTACAAGCCTTGAAAGCCAAAAATGGGGCAAGTTTATTATTTATTTAACTATTCCGTTAAATACTGCATTTTAAACAATTAAACTTTAATTATTCCAGATTTGTATAAATTTATCGCTTTCTGAATAACGAATTCAATCTGTTCTAAAGGCAAATCTTCCTCAGAATTAAACTTCATGATTTTCATTCTCGATCGTTTTTCCTGAATTAAAAAAGATTCTTCAAAATGTTTTCCTTCCACAATTCCAATATACGGCTGTTTCAGTTTTTTGTGAATCCATAAATAGCAGAACATTTTTCCTTTATAACAGAAAAATGGCATTCCGTATTTTAAAACATGTGTAATGTTTTTGTCTTGTTTTAAGATAATATCTTTTAATGCCAGAAATGTTCCTTTTATGGGTTCTTCCTGGTTTAAGTAGAAATCATCTAGTTGTTTCATTTTCTAATCTTTTGAGTTTTAGCAAAAACAATTTTCAAAGTATTGGGACAATTCGAACTTGGCTTTAATTTATAAACTAAGGAATCATTATTTCTTTTGAAAATATTGCAAAAAATGTATTGTTATCAGGATTACAATTAGGGATTGTCAGTAGATCTATTTTGCTGTTTTTTTCTAACGGAAAACAAAATATAAAGGGAAACATTTTATAACAAGTATCACTACTTATGCTATTTAATTCAATTGAATCACCAACAATTTTCCAATTTCCTTTTGAAACAGAACCACCTTCACAACCATGACTTCTGTAATAAAATGTACTATCATTATTTATTTTAATACTTGATTTTCCCGGAATAATATATTCTGTATCATGCCAAGTTCCGAGGAATTTATTTGGCAGGTTTTCATGTTTTTTGCATGAAATAAAAACTGCAAATAATACTAACCCAAATATTCTATTTGTCATTTATAGTTCTTTAAAAATTCAAAAAAAATATTCGTTTTACTCATTTCTAAAAAAAATGAATAAAACGAATATTAATAAATGTTAAAACACATTTTACGATTTACATTTAACATTTCACTAAAAATAAAACTTAGTCGTGGTTTTCTATTTGCTTATAAGCGTCGATTACCTTTTTCACTAATCTGTGGCGTACGATATCTTTATCATCAAGATAAATAATTCCGATGCCGTCTATATCTTTAAGAACTAAAATAGCTTCTTTAAGACCCGAAATAGTTCTGCGTGGTAAATCGACCTGACCAGGATCTCCCGTAATCATAAACTTGGCGTTTTTTCCCATACGGGTCAAAAACATCTTCATTTGTGAGTGCGTTGTATTCTGCGCTTCATCCAAAATTACAAAGGCGTTATCAAGTGTTCGCCCGCGCATAAATGCCAAAGGCGCAATCTGAATAATTCCTTTTAAAATGTAATCTTCGAGTTTTTCGTTTGGTAACATATCTCTCAAAGCATCATAAAGAGGCTGCATGTAAGGATCTAGTTTTTCTTTCATATCGCCGGGTAAAAAACCAAGATTTTCACCTGCTTCTACCGCCGGACGCGTTAATATAATCCTTTTTACTTCTTTGTCTTTAAGTGCTTTAACAGCCATTGCAACACCCGTGTAAGTTTTTCCGGTTCCGGCAGGACCAATTGCAAATACCATATCATTTTTTCTGATGGTATCTACCAGTAACTGCTGGTTAGGTGTCATGGCTTTAATAATCTTACCGCCAACTCCGTGAACTAATATTTTGTCATGATCGTATGCTTTTTTTTCATCCTGACCATCACTCATTATTACACGTTCAATTACATTATCATCAATGTTGTTGTATCTGGTAAAATGAAGCATAAGCCTCTGAAATCTCTTTTCGAATTCATCTAAAACATCTTTTTCGCCAAAGGCTTTTAAAGTTGTCCCTCGCGCTACGATTTTAAGCTTTGGGTAGTACTTTTTAATTATTTCAAGATGAGAATCCTGCGCGCCCCAAAAGTCTTTTGGAGCGATGTCTATAAGCTCGATAATTCTTTCGTTCAAATGAGATAAATTTAAATTAAAAATAAATTTGTTTTGAAAATCTATTGTTGTCGGGTATGTTCATATCTTTAAGTGCAATTTGTTTTTTCTACTTTCAATTTGCATTTAGTATTATTAGATTTGCATTTCTCAAATTTAATGAAAATTAGATTTAAATACTATCAATAGTTATAAACAAAATGATGTCAATAATTACCCTCACTACTGATTACGGCTTAAAAGATCACTTTGTGGGTTCGCTGAAGGGTAAAATCATTTCTGAACTTCCAGAGGCAAAAATTATTGATATTTCGCATGACATTGATCCATTTAACACTGCCGAAGCAAGTTACATTGTTGGAGCCTCCTATTTGAGTTTTCCAAAAGGTACCGTGCATTTAATTGGAGTCGATATTGAACGCAATAAAGAGAACCAGCATATCGCTATGCAATGGAACGATCATTTCTTTATTTGTGCCGATAACGGAATTTTAAGCATGCTTACGCAGAAGATTGTACCGCAAAAAATTGTAGAAATCAATATTCATGATCGTTTTCCCATTGAATTCAGTGATTTGGATATTTTTATTCAGGTTGCCTGCCATATTGCAAAAGGCGGTTTACTGAATGTTATTGGCAAAGAAATTCCAGCAGTTAAAGAAGTAACCGAATTACAGCCTGTAGTTGCTGCAGATGGAAATTCATTAAAAGGCTACGTTATTTATATTGATCATTTTGGAAACGTAGTAACTAATATTTCAAAACAGCAATTTTTAGAAGTCGCAAAAGGTCGTCCGTATGAAATTGTGATGAAGCCAAAAAGTATTAAAACGATTCTGCCAAATTATTCGGCTATTGCGACTTCAGACAAATATCCAATTAAAACTTATGAAGGTGAGAAGCTGGCCATTTTTAATGAAGCCGGTTTTCTTGAAATTGCTATTTTTAGAAGTAATCCATCAAAAGTGGGTTCTGCAAATAGTTTGTTGGGACTGAATTATCGTGATGTGATTACGATTAAGTTTTCTTAAAAAAATTTAGATTTTAGAGTTCAGATTTTAGATTAAATAGCCCGCAGATTTTGCTGATTGAGCAGATTTACACTGATATTTATTCACTTTTTTTGTCATTCCGACGAAGGATTTTATTCCATTGAATTATAAACATAGCCCGCGGTTTCAATCGCGGAGACGCATTCTGAAAAAAATATTATACGTATCGTGATATGCATGGTGTTCCCACGGTTGAAACCGTGGGCTATATTTGAAATACTACAAGACATTAGAATCCGAAAAAATATGTCTTTAGAATATTTTATTTTTTCTTAAAAAGAACAATCAATTTTGGTATTTTTGCGCACCTGTAAACGATTTTCAATCTAAAATCTAAAATCAGAAATCTAAAATTATAATATGTTCGTAAGAATAGTAAAAATGAGTTTTCATGAAGAAAAAATTCCTGATTTTCTGGAGAATTTTGAATCTGTGAAAGATAAAATACGAAATGCAGACGGAAATCGTTTTTTAGAATTGTATCAGGATAAAAATAACAAATGTATTTTCTTTACCTATAGTTATTGGGAAACCGAACAAGATTTAGAAAATTACAGACAATCTGAATTATTTAATACAGTTTGGGATTTTACAAAAAAACTATTCAATGCAAAACCAGAAGCTTGGAGTGTGGATAAATTAGTTAGTTTGAATTAACTTTCATTTAAAAAACCATCTTTATATTCTACAAATTAAAATTAATATGCCCTTAACAAGATGTTCAAATCAAAAACGATCGCTAGAAGAATTTTATTCTGAATGGGCTTCAGAAAATGATAGCATTTCATCAAGAATTGGAAAATCAATGTTAAATGTTATCAATTTAATTAATCAAACATTTACAGATACTAAAGTTTATGGATTGACATCACATGCAAGTCTTTTATTATTTTCAGAAGATGATTGGATGTCTGATTGGTATATTGTAATAGTTCCAAGCGGACTTGAAGAATATCATTTGGAATACAAAATGACAAAAGAAAATCAACCATGGGAAGATGCATATGTAAAAGGAGGAACAAAATCTCTTGAAAAATTCAAAAATCTTATCATTATTGCCATGTTTGAGAGTAAAGGATGGCATGAAAGTAAAGAACTTAAGGCTTTACATGAGCAAGTTAAAATCAATCAACAATAATCTAAATAAAATTGTCATTTAAGTTATAAGTTTGCAAAATAAACCTGAAACTTAAAACCTGAAACAAAATACTATGAAGTCTATAATTTTACGAGAAATAAAATCCTTTTTTGGTTCTCCTATTGGCTATTTGGTCATTGCGATTTTCTTAATCAGCAACGGGCTGTTTTTATGGGTATTTAAATCAGACCACAATATATTAGATACCGGTTATGCCGATTTAACTCCGTTTTTCACTTTAACACCTTGGGTTTTAATTTTCCTGATTCCGGCTGTAACCATGAGAAGTTTCTCTGACGAAAGAAAACAAGGAACACTTGAATTGCTTTTAACCAAACCATTATCAATTTGGGAAATTGTAAATGGAAAATTTTTAGGTTCATTCTTGCTGATTATTTTAGCTATTATTCCAACTTTTATTTATGTAAAAGTCATTTCAAGTTTAGGTCTGCCAGAAGGAAATATTGATATGGGAAGCACAATTGGTTCTTATTTTGGATTATTATTTTTAATTGCTTCTTATTCAGCAATTGGCATCTTCACTTCTACTCTATCAGAAAATCAAATTGTTGCGTTTATTATTGCCGTGTTTTTATGCTTTTTATTTTATTTTGGATTTGAAGGTGTAGCTTCATTAGTTCCGGGACAATCAAACATTATTTCGGCATTTGGAATGCAGGATCATTTTAAAAGTATGAGCCGGGGCGTTATTGATACCCGCGATGTAATTTACTTTTTAAGCATCAGCGTTTTGTTTTTATCTTTTACCGTTTATCAATTAAAATCTTTTAAAGCGTAATGAAATCATCTAATAAATTAAATTTAAAGACATTAGGCATTACAATTTTTATTTTAATTGTTTTAAATGTTCTCGGAAGCTTATTCTTTCATCGTTTTGATTTAACGAAAGACAAACGATATACTTTATCTGAGACTTCTTTAAAAATCGTAAGACAGGTTAAAAATCCGTTGTCAATTAAGATTTATATGCAGGGCGAACTTCCTGCAGATTTTAGACGTTTACAACTGGAAACTAAACAATTACTGGAAGAATTTCAGGCTTACAACAGCAATATTGTTTTTGAATTCGTTAACCCAATGGAAGACGGAGAAGACAATATGGAAGTTGTAAAATCACTTTATCAAAAAGGACTTACGCCAATAAACATAACGGTTGACGATAAAGGAAAACAATCTCAGGAAATGGTTTTTCCTTGGGCTGTTGCGGTTTACAATAATAAAGAAGTCAATATTCCTTTGTTGAAAAACATTATGGGGGCTTCGACTACGCAAAAAGTAATTGGCTCTATTCAGCATTTAGAATATTCAATTGCCGATGCTATCAATAAAATCACCAAAGACAGACAAAAGAAAGTTGCCATTATAAAAGGAAATGGTGAATTATCTGAAATTCATATTGGTAAATTATTGAGACAAATTAAAGAAAGTTATTATATCGGCCCTTTTACTTTAGATTCTGTTGCCAAAGATCCAAACGGGACTTTAGATGCTTTAGAAAAATATGATCTAGCGATAATCTCAAAACCAACTGAAAAATTTTCAGACGAAGAAAAACAAGTTCTGGATCAGTTTATCATGAACGGCGGTAAAACTTTATGGTTAGTTGATCAGGTTGCGGCAGATATGGACAGTTTATACAATCAGGCGGGCGCAACTTTAGCGTATCCAAGAGATTTGAATTTAAACGATATGTTCTTTAAATACGGTTTTAGAATCAACCCTGATTTGGTTAAAGACGAAAACGGAAGTCCAATAAAACTAGCAACCGGAGAACAAGGAAGTGCTACTCAATATCAGGATTTTATCTGGAAGTTTGCGCCATTGGTTCAGCCAGCAAGCCAACACCCGATTGTAAAGAATTTAGGTGGAATTAAATTTGATTTTGCCAGCCCGATTGATACTTTGAAAAACGGAATTAAAAAGACCGTTTTATTACAATCGTCACAATATTCTAAAACAATTGGAACACCATCAGAAATTAATCTGAATATTGTAACAGAGAAAACTACACCGGCAGATTATGCTAATAAAGGAAATATAAATCTTTCTGTTTTACTGGAAGGAAGTTTCCATTCGGCATTTGAAAACCGTGTTTTACCTTTTAAAGAAAGTTCATTTCAGGCTAAAGGAAAACCAACCAAAATGATCGTAGTTGCCGATGGAGATATCGCGAGAAATCAATTGGATAAAAACATGATGCCCGTTGAACTGGGCTACGACCAAAGAACCGGAAACCTTTATGACAATAAAGATTTTATGATGAATTGTATCAATTATCTTCTTGATGATACAGGACTTATTAACATTAGAAGCAAAGATGTTGAACTGCCATTATTGGATAAAGAAAAAGTTTACGAAAATTATACGACAACACAATTCATAACTATCGGGCTTCCAATCCTTATTTTATTGGTTTTCGGATTGGTATTTACCTTTCTCCGAAAAAAGAAATACAGCCGATAGATGTTAATAAAAAAATTGCGAAACTAAGAATGTTTACGATATATTTGTAATCCGTATGCCCGGCGCCTAAATGCTCGGTAATACCTCAAAAAATAAAACAAAAGAGATGAAATTTATAGTATCGAGTTCGTACTTATTAAAACAATTACAAGTTTTAGGTAGTGTAATTAACAGTAACAATACGTTGCCTATTTTAGACAACTTTTTATTTGAACTAAACAATAGTGAGTTGACTGTTTCGGCTTCAGATCTTGAAACGACAATGTCGGCTACATTATCAATCGATTCTAAAAGTAAAGGAAGCGTTGCTGTACCGGCAAAACTTTTACTTGAAATTTTAAAAACATTTCCAGAGCAGCCTTTAACTTTTACTGTTGCAGACAATAATACAGTTGAAATTAGTTCTAACTCAGGTAAATATGCATTAGCATACGCTGCAGGAGAAGAATTTCCTAAGTCTGTAAATCTTGAAGATCCGTCTGTTACTTTAGTTCCTGCTGATGTTTTAGCAACTGCTGTAAGTAAAACGATCTTTGCTGCCGGAAACGATGATTTACGTCCGGTAATGTCTGGAGTATTTTTTCAGTTCTCTCCAGAAGGTTTAACTTTTGTTGCTACAGATGCTCATAAATTAGTAAAATACGCTCGTGCAGATGTAAAAGCATCTCAGGTTGCTGATTTTATTATGCCAAAGAAACCTTTAAATATTTTGAAAAGTATTTTAGGAAGTTCTGACGCTGAAGTAAAAATTGAATACAACGATTCGAATGCGACTTTCTCATTTGACAATTATATCTTAATGTGTCGTTTAATCGACGGAAAATACCCTAATTACGAAGCGGTAATTCCAAAAGAAAATCCAAACAAATTATTAATCGATCGTTCTTTATTTTTAAGCTCTGTTCGTCGTGTTGCGATTTTCTCAAACAAAACTACACACCAAATTCGTTTAAAAATTGCAGGGGCTGAATTAAATGTTTCTGCTGAAGACATAGATTACTCGAACAAAGCAGAAGAAAGATTGACTTGTGATTATCAAGGTGATGATTTACAAATTGGTTTTAACTCTCGTTTCTTAATCGAAATGCTGACAAACCTTCAATCTGATGTGATTATGTTAGAGATGTCATTACCAAACAGAGCCGGAATCTTAACGCCTGCAGACGGTTTAGAAGAAGGTGAAACCGTAACAATGCTGGTAATGCCGGTAATGTTAAATAGTTAACATCAAAACTTCTTTTTGTTACAGGGATTTTTTTTAATTTAAAATTAAAGACATATCATTGTAAAAAAAAATATCGCTATTAACCAACCATTTTTTATACCTAGAAACCGCAATTCTTTAAAAGAGTTGCGGTTTTTTATTTTAAGCTGTGCGCGTAATTTTTAACGCAAAGCACGCTAAGGTTTTTTAACAAGCAGGTTTTCATAAAACGTTAAGTTCGCAAAGCTGTATCAAAACAAAGCTTTGCGAACTTAGCGCATTGCAGATATCAACTATATCAAAAATACATTGAGTTAATTTTTAACGCAAAGCACGCTAAGATTTTTCAATAAGTTAGGTTTTTATAAAACCGCTAAGTTCGCAAAGCTAGATCAACACAAAGCTTTGCGAACTTAGCGCATTGTAAATGCAAACTTTATCAAAAAATCTTAGCGCGCTTTGCGTTAAAAATTATGCGTCAAAACATGCCTTTCTAATCTTTCTTCTTGAAACCAAAATAATAGTTCAATCCAAATCCTAAAGTACGGCTGTCGTATCTCGTGTTTGTGCTTTCTACCTCACCTATGGCTTTTCCCATATTTACACCTGTATAATATAAATTGACTGCCAAGGAATCATAATTTTTATCTGAAAGAATAATATCTATACCAAGTCCAATACCTACAGATTGCTGCCATTCTGTAACAATATCTTTTTGGGTTTTCGATTGAGACGGATTATTTTGATTGATCGTGGTATAATTCTGCTGAGCTTCGATTCTTGATATATTATAAACAGGAAGAATTTGAAGAAGAACATCTCCGGCACTATATTCCCCGCAAGAAAGACATATTTTAGGCGTAAATCCAAAATTTAAAGCATTCGCACTTACTTTTGCCACACTTGTAATGTTTCCAACAGCATCTGTTTTATTATAATCTTCGAGAGTTCCATAATAATAAGTTACCCCAAACTCAGGTTTTAAGAACTTGTACACTTTAGCTTCTAAACCTAACCCACCCTGAATATAACCAGAACCCTGAAAATCAGTATGACGATAAAAAGATAAATCAATAAAACCCCTAATCTGGGCATTAGAATTGGCTGAAAGTAAGATTAATAAAAAATAGAAAATGTTTTTCTTCATAATAAATTTTATAATTACATCTAAATCAACAAATTAGTTTTCCATTGACTTTTGTACTAAAAATACTTGTTTTTTATATATGAAAAGGATTTTTCTTTTATCATAAAAAATAAACTTCAAAGCAGACAAATGCATCATTGCGTGGAACGAAGCAATCTCAACTGCAGAGTTAAACTTTGTGTTGTTTTTTTAACGCAAAGCCCGCTAAGATTTTTTGATATAGATGCATTTACAATGCGCTAAGTTCGCAAAGCTAGATTTACACAAAGCTTTGCGAACTGAGCGGTTTTATAAAAACCTAACTTAAAAAAAATCTTAGCGAGCTTTGCGTTAAAAATTATGCGCACAGCTTAAAACCTGAAACCTGAAACTTCAAACCTGAAACAAATTTTCTTTAACTTTGTAACATGAAAATAGAAATTTGGTCGGACATCATGTGTCCGTTTTGTTATATCGGAAAAAGACAGTTGGAAACGGCTTTAGCTGAATTTCCAAATAATGAATTTGAAATTGAGTGGAAAAGCTTTCAGCTTGACCCAACTATTACGCCACAACCAAAAAAAGACGTTTATACGTATTTAGCGGAACGAAAAGGCATGTCTGTTGAACAATCAAGAGAAATGCATAAAGGTGTCGCAGAACGTGCTAAAAGTGCTGGTTTGGATTATAACTTTGATAAAGCGATTATTTCAAATTCTTTAGAAGCGCATAGAATTATTCAATTGGCTAAGTCTAAAAAATTAGGCGATGAAATGGAGGAAATCTTCTTTAAAGCTTATTTTACAGAAGGAAGAGACTTAAACGACGGTCCAACCTTAATTGAATTAGCTGAAAAAGCTGGATTGAGTAAAAATGATGTTTTGGAAGTTCTGGAAAGCGAAAGTTTATATTTGAAAGAAGTTCAAAGCGATATTAAAGAAGCGCAGGAAATTGGCGTGCAAGGTGTTCCGTTTTTTGTTTTTGACCGAAAATATGCCGTTTCGGGCGCTCAGCCAGTTGAAGCTTTTGTTCAGACAATCAAAGAAGGTTTAAAATAATTTAAATTGAAATAGGAAAACAAAACGGATGAGTAAATTGCTCATCCGTTTTTGTTTTTAATCTAATCGCGAAGAAAGCTTACTGCGCCTAATAAGGCCGCAATTTCATTATCTGTAGAAATGGAAACCTGTATTTCTAAACCTGATTTTTTTATGCTTTTATTAAATGAAGACAGAAATAAATCACTCGCATTGGCAATTTTTCCACCAATGATAATATGCTCTGCTGAAAAATTCTTTATCCACGGAATTGCAACTTCAGCCAAATCTTCTCCCATTGTTTCAAATACTTTTACAGCTTGCTGATCTCCATTTTTAGCTAAATCATAAAGTTCTAAACCATTTTTAAGCGAAAAACCACTTAACGTTTTATAATGAGATAAAAGGCCTCTCACAGAAACATAATCTTCGGCAATACCTTCTTTATACTCCAAATTGTATATCTCTCCATCTGTTGGTACCTGATTTCCTGTACTTATTGATACTCGTTTATCAATAAAACAAGCTCCTAAACCTGTACCTAAAGTAACTGCCATTACTTTTTTAGAAAGATTTTCCTGCTGCTTAAAAACTTCACCTTTTCCAAAACAAACTGCATCATTTTCAAAAAGCACCGGAAAATCATTTGAAAAATTAAGACTTTCTAAAAGCAAATCTCTGACATTTAATCCATAGAAATGTTCGTATTTAGATTGATCTTTAATCCAGCAAATGCCTTTTTCATAATCAAATGGGCCGGGCATACAAACGGCAATTCCTGTAATATTTTCAACTTTTGAATTTTCAATTGCTGTATTAATGACTTTTTTCCAAATAGCTATTACTTGATTTACAGGTAAATTAGAGTCAAACGATTCTTTATATAATGAAAGTTCCATCACTTTCATTTCTGTTTTATTGATAACTGCTGCGGTAATATGTGTTCCTCCTATATCTAGCCCTATGGCATATGATGTATTCATTTTTAATCGTTTAACTTTTTTAATACTAGATATTTTTATCTTTTAAAATTTGAGGATAATGAATACTCGTATGTACAATCATTTCTCCAAATAGTGTATTTGCCCATGCAAACCATTTACGGGTAAATTTGTTTACATCGTCTTTATGAAAAGATTCATGCATAAATCCGGTATCGGCATTTGTTTTAATCAAATTGCTGATGCATGTTTTAATTTCATTTTCGTCTACACTTGTAATCGCTCTCAAAACAATACTCATTGGCCAAATAGTATCTACTCCCGTATGCGGGCCGCCAATTCCTTCTCCGGCTTTTCCTTTATAGAAAAACGGATTGTTTTCTGAAAGCACAACTTTACGAGTATTTAGATATAAAGGGTCGTTTGGAGCAATTGCACCCAAATAAGGAAGTGATAATAATGAAGGAACATTGGCATCATCCATCATATGGAAACTGCCGAATCCGTTTACTTCAAAAGCAATGATTTTTCCGAATTTTGGATGTTCTATAATTCCGTTTTCTTTTAAACCTTTTTGAACCTGATCTCTTAACTCTGTAGCTTTGGCAACCAAATCATTGTCTTTTAAAGCCGGTAAAGAGAAAATCTCTATTAAATAACCTAATATTTCAATCGCAAACATATTGCTTGGAATCAAATACCCAAACAAAGTACTGTCGTCACTTGGTCTAAAAGTAGAAACAATTAATCCGCAAGGTTTTACCGGATATCCATAACCGCCTAACGGGACTCCGTCTGTAGCCCAGGCCGTTTGACGCTGAAAACTATACGGGCCGCCTTTTCCGTCCAGTCTTTGTTGTTCTTTAAAAGTCTGCAGAATCAAAAGCATCGCTTCTTTCCATTTAGCATCAAACAAACTGATATCTCCGGTTTCTTTCCAATATCCGTGAGCTAATCGAACTGGGTAACACAAACTATCAATTTCCCATTTTCTTTCGTGAATTCCGGGCTGCATTTTAGTAAGGTCATTTTTCCATTCGCTTTCTTTCGTAAAATCTTTATAAAAAGCATTCGCATAAGGATCAAGTAAAATACATTTCGCCTGACGGTTGATTACTCCTTTTACCAATTCGGCTAGTTTTGGATCTTCTTTTACAAATGGAATATAAGGCCAAATCTGCGCTGTACTGTCACGCAGCCACATTGCATCAATATCTCCTGTAATTACATAAGTATCAGGTTTTCCGTCAATGATTTCAAAATCGACTGTAGTGTCTAATGTATTTGGAAAACAGTTTTCAAATAACCATGCCAATTCCGGGTTTGCTATTTGTTTTTTGATTCTCACAATTGCCGCTTCGACTGCTTTACTTGTAAATTTTCTTTCGGCAAGCGGAGGTCTTTGGCTGATAAAATCTTTTAAAGGAAACTGAAATGTATCTGAATTAAGTCCAAATACATCGGTTTGAAGTGCTAATAATCCTGCGGAAAAGATTCCTGTATTTTTTATAAATTTTCTACGTGACTGCATAAATTTTACTTTGAAGTTGAATAAGAATATGGATACGCCTCTGATGTTGTACCTCTTTTTAAATTTGGAGAACTTGTCATATCAAAATTCAATTCTCCGCCTTTTAATACATCAAAATGATTGATATAGTTTTTAGTATAAGATGAATTATCCCATTTCAATTCATTTACATATTTGCTTACATCTGAATTATTTGGGGCATTTAGAATAAGCTGTTTTCCATTTTCAAGCTGTAAAGTTGTTTTCTTAAATAATGGTGCGCCCAAAACGTATTCTTCTGTTGCCGGACAAACCGGATAAAATCCCATTGCAGAAAAAATATACCAGGCAGAAGTCTGTCCGTTATCTTCATCGCCGCAATATCCATCAGGAGTTGGCTTATACAAACGGTTCATTACTTCTCTTGACCAATATTGCGTTTTCCAAGGCTCACCTGCATAATTGTATAAATAAATCATATGCTGAATTGGCTGATTTCCGTGTGCATACTGCCCCATATTCATGATTTGCATTTCTCTAATTTCATGAATAACAGAACCATAATAAGTATCGTCAAAAACCGGAGGCGTTGTAAATACAGCGTCTAATTTTGCACTAAATTTTTTCTCTCCGCCCATTAAATCAATTAAACCTTGAATGTCATGAAACACACTCCAGCTGTAATGCCAGCTGTTTCCTTCTGTAAAAGCATCTCCCCATTTAAACGGATTAAAATTTGGTGGAAAACTGCCGTCTTTATTACGTCCGCTCATTAATCCGATAGAGGGATTAAATAACTTTTTATAATTCATCATTCGCTTTTCAAGCAGATTGATTTCTTTTTTAGGACGATCTAAAGCTTTGGCTAATTTCCAGATTGCAAAGTCATCATAAGCATATTCAAGCGTTCTGGCTGCATTTTCATTAATCTCAACATCATAAGGAACGTAACCTAAAGTATTGTAATACTGCACCCCTTTTCTGCCTACGGCTTCCAGCGGGCCTTCGTTATTGGCTCCGTGTTGCAACGCTTCGTATAAAGTATTAATGTCATAACCGCGTAATCCTTTCATGTAAGCATCAGAAACTACAGAGGCAGAATTATTCCCCACCATAACATTTCTAAAGCCCGGACTTGACCATTCCGGTAAAAATCCGCCTTCTTTATAATCGTTTATCAAACCTTCCTGCATTTCTTTATTTATAGAAGGGTAAACTAAATTTAGCAAAGGATATAAGGCACGAAATGTATCCCAAAAGCCTGTTCCTGCATACATATATCCCGGTAAAACTTTTCCGTTATACGGGCTGTAATGCACAATTTGGCCTTCTTTATTTATTTCATATTGTTTTTGCGGAAAACAAACGGTGCGGTATAAACAAGAATAAAAAGTTTTTAATTGATCTTCGTTTGTATCTTCAACCATAATTTTTCCTAAAACTTTATTCCATTCGTTTTTAGATTGTGCTAGAGTTTCTTCAAAAGATGCTGAACCTAATTCGTTCTTTAAAGTTAGTTCAGCCTGTTCAGGACTTATAAAAGAGGAAGCTACTTTTACGTTAACTTTCTCTCCTTTTTTGGTTTTAAATTCCACTATTGCGCCTGTATGAAGTCCAGTTGCTTCTAATTTGTCTTTAATCAAAACTCTATCAATACAAGCATAATTTGTTGCAAATGGTTTATCAAACACTAAAACAAAATAGTTTTTGAAGTTTTGAGGAACTCCGCCGCTGTTACGGGTTGTATAACCAATAATTTTATTTTCTGATGGAATTATTTTGATATAAGATCCTTTGTCGAATGCATCAATTACAATTGAAGATTTTTCGTTTTCAGGAAATGTAATTTGAAAATGTGCTGCTCGTTCTGTAGTTGTAATTTCTGTTGTTACATCATAATCTGCCAGATAAACGCTGTAATAATACGGTTTTGAAACTTCTGCTTTATGACTGAACCAACTCGCTCTTTCCTCTTCGGCGAAAGCCAATTTACCAGTAACAGGCATAATCGAAAATTGTCCGTAATCGTTCATCCACGGTGAAGGCTGGTGCGTTTGCTTAAATCCTCTTATTTTTTCTGCGGTATACGTATACGCCCATCCGTCGCCCATTTTTCCGGTTTGCGGTGTCCAGAAATTCATTCCCCACGGTCTGCAGATTGCGGGATAGGTATTTCCGTTTGAAAGATTATGCAGCGACTGTGTTCCCATTAATGGGTTTACATACTCTACGGGTTCTTTAACTTGTGCATTTACAGAAATGCAATACTGTATTAATCCAAAAAAAATTAAACTTTTTATTTTCATAGTTTTTACTTTTTTATGCTATACGCTTTAAGCTGTAGGCTATAGGCTTTATACTGAACTTTAATTTTATACCTACAAGGTTTTTAAAACCTTGCAGGAAACTGAACGATCCTATTCTTAAATCTAAAATCTACACTCTAAAATCTAAAATCAATTAGGTCTGTTTTCTCTTTTTACTCCAAATGTCAAGGAAGGCTTACTTCCCATATATAATTTCAATTCTCCGCCTTGCGCTATCATTTCTTGTGTGATATATGATTTTGTATATGGTTGTCCGTTATACTCTGCTCTTTGAATGTAAATATTATCTGCACTGTTATCAATTGCATTTATTTTAAATGAAATTCCTTTTTTATAATTTATAACTGCTGTATTTACTAACGGGCTTCCTAAAACGTAAATTCCGTTTGCAGGATTTACAGAATAAAATCCCATTGAAGATAAAACATACCAAGCCGACATTTGGCCTAAATCTTCGTTACCGCATAATCCGTCTGGTTTTGTTGAGTAAAATTTATCATCTATTTCACGGATTAATTTTGCTGTTTTCCAAGGCTGTCCTGCAAAAGCATACAAATACGGAATATGATGATTGGGTTCATTTCCATGAGCGTACTGCCCTATTAAACCGCTGATATCTGGTGAAACATCTTCTCCTTCTACTTTATCGGTTATTAAAAACAGAGCATCCAGTTTGTTTAAAAAGCTTTCTTCACTTCCAAACAAATCGATTAAACCATACGGATCCTGAGGAACCAACCATGTATACTGCCACGCATTTCCTTCTACATAATCATCTTTTCGGTGTGCTGATGAAAGCGGATTAAATGGCGTTCTCCATTTTCCATTGGTTAATTTACCTCTCATGAAAGTGGTTTCTTTATCGAAATAAAGTTTGTATAAATTGGCTCTTTTCGTGAAATAAGCGTAATCTTCTGTTTTATTTAAAGCTTTTGCCATTTGTGCAATGCAGTAATCATCGATTGCATATTCAAGTGCATTTCCAACAGATTCCAACATTTTATCGGCTGGGATATATTCTAATTTCTGAACATAATCCATTCCGTCGCGGGTTTGCATGGCTGTTTTTTTGATGGCTTCGTAAGCTAATTCAGTATCATAATCACGGTATCCTTTTAAGTAAGCATCTACAATAACAGCAATTGAATGATTTCCGTTCATTGTATTGGTTTCGTTGCCCATTAAATGCCAAACCGGTAACCTTCCCTGCTGCTGATAAATTGCCAAAAATGATTTAACAATATCATTAATTTTTTCCGGCTGTGTAATGGTGTATAAAGGATGTAAACCGCGATATGTATCCCAAAGTGAAAAAGTAGTGTAGTTTGTAAAATTTGCTTTTTCGTAGACTTTTTTATCTGTTCCGAGATAATCTCCGTTGGCATCATTGAAAATAGATGGCGCAAACATGGTGTGATACAAAGAAGTATAGAAAACTTTCATTGTTTTTTCGTCTCCTTTTATCTGAATTTTATTAAGCTCTTTATTCCATTTTGAATTGGCTTCTTTTGCTGTTTTATCGAAATCCCAATTCGGAATTTCGGCTTTAATATTCGCTGCAGCATTCTCTGAACTTACCGGAGATATTCCAACTTTTACCAGAACTTGTTTGTTTTTTAAGGCAGCAAAATCTAATACTGCTTTCATTTTTAAACCTTCACCTCCATGACCTCTTACTACAGCCGTACTGTCGTATAAAGTAAGATTTGCAATTGGTTCAGAAAATTCCATGGAAAAATAAATACGCTGATCTGCTGCCCAGCCTGCTGAATAACGGTAGCCTTCAATTTTAGTTTCATCAACTTTTCTTATAAAAGTTTTTACGGGTCTGTCCCAGCCAATTCCGTCAGCAAGATCAATTAAAATATGAGCATCATCATCTGAGTTGAAAGTGTATTTATGAAAACCTACTCTTTCGCTCGCTGTTAATTCTGCTTTAATGTTGTATTTATCTAATAAAACGCTGTAATATCCAGGTTTTACAATTTCATTATTATGGGAGAAATAAGAGCCATAACCAGTTGTCATGTCTTCTTTTGTCCCTTTGGTAAGTGCTACTTTTCCAGATACCGGTAAAAGCAAAATATCATTTAAATCGCCAATTCCGGTTCCGCTTAAATGAGTGTGTGTAAAACCTAAAATTGTGTTACTCGCATAATTGTATCCGCTGCACCAATCCCAGCCTTCAAAAACATTTACGGGCCCTAACTGTACAGCTCCAAACGGAACATTTGCACCAACAAATACGTGACCGTGACCCGCAGAACCTATCAACGGATTTACATATTGTGTGTAATTTATATCTGTTTGTTTTAGTTGTTTTGTTTGTTTTCTCTTTTTATGCTGTGATATTGCTGGATTTGCAAAAAATAGGCTTAAAGCTAAAAAGCTGCTAAATATTATTCTCATTTATTTTTATTTTTGATTGCGTATTGTTTTAGCCCACTGATGAAACGGATTAAACAGATTGACGCAAATGTTTTTTAATTTCTTTGTGTTAGACGCACTGCTGTGCGTCTCTACGGAAAACCTTTGTCGCTTTGAGCCTTTGAACCTTTGTCACTTCTTAGCAACTTAGCATCTTAGTACCTCTTTAAAACCTCATATAATGAGAAAACCTTAATCTCCGGATTAACAATTTTTCCTTCAAATGAAATTATTTTCTCTTCTCCGGCGGCTAAATCTATATAATTATCACTCCATTTTCCTGTATATCCTTTGATGGAAATGTAAACATATTTTGCTTGCTTTTGGGCTTTTAAAATAACTTTATTTCCTTTTATCTGCCAGCTTATTTTCGGGTCTTCTAATTTTAAATCTATTGGGCGTGTAAGATCGATTTCTGGCGTTTTATCATCTCTGTACGCTTCCCGAATGGCATACCAGGCCGCTCTTGGCTGTCGGTTATCATAATCCGTTATGCTCCAGCTTGCAACGGGCCAGCAGTCGTTTAACTGCCAGACTAAAGTTCCCATATTATAGGGCGCTTTAGACCGATGAATACCTACGATATTTTTTATTGTATAATACTGTAAACATTGTGTCAGGTACGTATAATCTTCCACATTCATCTTTTTTATTTTGGTTGAATCGATAAAATATCGGTTCAAATACGAATTCAGTTTTATAAATCCTTTGCCAGATTTTTGATGCGCTTTTATTACATCTGAATATAAACGTCGGTCTTCCGGCAATGTGAATTTTTCTGTAGAAGAATAATTCGGCATAGACAACATTCCGTATTCACTCACAAATCGTCCTGTTTTTTTCTGTGTCGCTTCAATATCTTCTAATCCCCACCATAAGCCCCAATAATGACTGTCGCCTTCGGTAATACTTTTTTGTTTCGACCAATGATGTAAAGGTGAAGAACTTAAGTACGGACGTTTATCATCGACTTCTTTGACCCATTTTGGAATACTATCATGAAATAAACGAACGTAATCGTGCCACAAACGGGTTGAATCTTGTTTTGACAATTTCATACTTCTCATCCATCCCCAGTTTTTAAAGGCTTCGTCAGATTCGTTATTGCCGCACCACAAAACGATACTTGGATGATGACGCAGACGTTTTACCTGATACTGCACTTCTTCTTTCACATTATCAAAAAATGCTTTATCGCCGGGAACCATTGTGCCGGCAAACATAAAATCCTGCCAGACATTAATACCGTATTTATCGCATAAATCATAAAAATAATCCTCTTCATAAATTCCGCCGCCCCAAACACGAAGCATATTCATATTGGCATCTTTGGCAGATAAAATTACTTTTTCGTATTCTTTTTTGGTTACGCGAGAAAGAAATGCATCTGACGGAATATAATTAGCACCTTTTATATAAACCGGTTTTCCGTCTATTTTAAAATAAAAAGATCGGCCAAGACTATCCGGTTCTTGTATTAATTCTATTTTACGATTAAGAACGTATGGTTTCTCTGGAGTTTTTTCGTCGTAAGCTTCAAGTCTTGGCGTTTTCCAAATTCCGGAAGTTGTAAATTTTGGTCCCCAATCCCATCCAAAATGGTACTGCGCTTTGCGAACATAAGCACGCGGACTGTCCGGAATTTTAAAAGGCAGATCTTTTTTAGCGAGTGAATCAACAACATTTTGTGCCGATTGAAATACTATAACTAAATTATTATCACCAGATTTGAGTACTTTTTTAACATCAACACGCCATTGACGAAACATATTATCGGCTTTTAAAACCAGCTGATTATTTAAATATACAGATGCATACGTATCTAATCCGTCAAAAACCAATTCTGTATTTTTCTTTTTCAGCATTGCTGCTGTTGCCTTAAATGTGGTTTTATATTCCCAGTTTTTACGTTCTATCCACAATAACTTTTTTTCGTTGTCCCTGTAAAATGGGTCCGGAATTAATTTATTGTTGAGTAAATCGGTATGGATTTCTCCCGGAACTGTCGCTGGAAACCACTTTTGTGTTTTTTCTTCCCGATAACTCCAATTGTTCTTCAAATCAACATTTTGAGCGAAAGCTGCCAATGAAAAATTTGAAAGACAAACGAAGATTATCCAAAGAAGTTTTGTTTGAAAATTCATTTTATTCTAATACTATTTATACCTTTTAAAAGTACTAAAAAAGGTATAACAATTTAATCATTTGGCAGCTTAGAGAAGGAATTGAACGTACTAAAGTTATTCCTTCTCCTCAGAATTTATTTTTCGTTATTAACTCAAAAAAACAACTGGAAATATTTTCTTTTACTACTGCCTTATGTATGCTTTTAATTTGATTTATGTTGTTTTTAATTCTGATTATCAATGAACTTTAAACATCTGTATTGTTGTGAGATTTTTTTATTTTTTGAAGATAATCCCATCTTTTTCAGCAGAGCACTCTTTGCTTTTGCGAAAAAAAAGGTATTTAAATCAATAAATCAAACTCATTTAATACGGATTGTTATGGGCACATTTATAAAGAGATTTAAAAATAAGCCGGGCATGCTCAGTACCCGACTTATTTTAACTAACCAACCAATTTAAAAATTATTTATCCCACCAGATTCTAGTGGTCATTAAATCTAAACCTTGACGTTGAATTGCTTCTCTATAATTAGCCGCGTTTGTTACAAGCTCTGACTGATCATAAATTAATCTTCTTGGAATAGTTCCCTTAGTATCTCCTGTTGGATCATTAACCGGAACTAATACTGGGTAACCAGTTCTTCTGTATTCTGAAAAAGCTTCAAAACCATTGAATAATAAAACAATCCATTTTTGTGTAATAATCTGCTCGATTTTTTGTGCATCTGTTCCAGCAGTTTTAAAAGGATACGTTGTGATATAAGTGTTGTATTCTGCTGGTGTAACTGCAGGTACTTTATCTCCAAAAATCGTTAAAATATTCATGGCAGCTCTTACTCCGTTTTCATAATAAGTCTGTGCAGATCCGCCAACATTCCATCCTTTTACTGAAGCTTCTGCCAATATAAATTGAACTTCTGCATAAGACATAATTAATGTAGGTGCGTCTAAACGTAATACTGTTGATGTATTAGGATCTGAGAAAAGTTTTTTGTCTCCTCCAGGAAATTCTTTTGCATCATTAGCCAAACCTTGCTGATTTGCAGGATTGTTATCTCCTGTTGCTTCAAGTTTTGCATAAATTCTTAAACGCGGATCGTTTGTATTTTTCAACAAATCGATGAATGTTTTACTGAATTTGATGTTTGATTCTCCTCCGTTTAAGTCATTTCTAACCCATGAAGAAGTTATTGGATTTGTTTTAACCCCTGCAGGACCTGCATCATGTTTCAAAACTAAACTATCATCATTTGAAGTAAAAACTCCTTTTGAGTATGCTTTTTCTACATATTCTTTTGCTTTCGCAGGATTTACTTTAGACAAACGCATTGCAACTCTCAGCATTAAAGAGTTTGCTAATTTTTTCCATCTTGCAACATCACTTTGGTAATACAAATCTGCATTGCCCACAAAAGGTTTTGTTGCATCAAGTGCAGTTCCGGCTTCATCTAATTCTTTTAAAAGATCATTGTAGATAGCTTCCTGCGTGTCGTATTTTGGAGAAAAAACGTTTCCGTTATATCCTTTTCCAGCTTCGAAATAAGGAACTTCACCATACGTATCTGTCAATTTTTGGAACAAGAAAACTTTCATGATTCTACAAGCCTGAATCATGTTTGAATTTTCAGGAGTATTATCTATTACAGATAATAACTGGAAAATCTGATTTAATCCTTTTCCGTATGTTTCTCCAAAAAGAGCCGCTGAATATTCCGAAGAATACGTGTATTTAGAACCTGGTCCTCCAAGGGAAGAAAACTGCTGTACAATTTGTGCTGCGTATAAGTTATTTCCTCTGGTATTAGAAAAATCCTGTCCGTCAACATAAATCTCTGCAAGTGTAAACATTGATTTTACAGCCGGATCTGTTAAAGCATTTGGATTCTTATTCATTTCTTCGAATCCTTTATCGCACGAAGCTAATGTCAATGCACTAACAATTGCGACACAAAATATTTTTATATATCTATTTTTCATTTTTATTAGTATTAGAATTTGACATTAAGAGAAAAACCATAATTTCTTGTCAATGGCATTGAAGCTCTCTCCATACCTTGTGCATTACTATTAGAATAGTTTGACTCTGGATCAATATTTGGCACTTTGTCATAAATTGTCCATAAATTATGAGCAGAAAATGCTAAACTAACAGACTGGAATGGTGTTTTTTGTAAAAACATTTTTGGGAAATTGTAAGCAAAAGAAATCGCTCTTAGTTTCACAAAGTCAGCATCGTATACAAAGTTTGATGTTACATCACTATAACTTCTCCAGTAATCGTATGCAGAAACCGTTGTGTTAACCGCATTTCCGTTTACGTCTCTTCCGCTTACTGCTACACCGCCTTCACGACCTGGAAGTGTGATTTCAGATAATCCGTAACGAGCTCCTAACTGGTTTGTAGCAGAATAGATTTCTCCACCAAATTTAGCATCAACAAAAACCGAAAGTGTAAAGTTTTTATAAGAGAAATCATTTGAAAGTCCCATGGAAGTTGGCGCAACACCTTGTCCGGCAATGATCAAATCTCCTCTCATAAATTTACCGTTTGTATCAAGTACAATATTTCCGCTTGCATCTCTTAAATAATCATACGCTTTAATAACTCCAAAAGGCTGTCCTTTTTCTAAAACTACGTTAGCTCTACCGTCTCTGTTTCCTTCTAATGATTTTGTTGTAATTTTATCAGAAAGGCTGATAACTTCACTATCATTATAAGCAAAATTATAACCTACACTCCAGGCAAAACTTGGTGTTTTTACTGCTTTTACATTAATAGCAAACTCCACCCCTTTGTTCAGGATTTCTCCAACGTTGATTTTAGTAGTTCTGTAACCAGAAGCCTGAGAAACGTCAGCATCTGTAATATCATTTGTTGTTTTCTTGTGGTAGAAAGTCAAATCTGTACTTACTCTGTTATTGAAGAATGTATTTTCAAAACCAAATTCGATTGTACTTACATTGTAAGGTTTCAAAGTTCTGTTTGGAATTGTTTCTCCGTTAACACCTAAAATTGGCTGTCCTAAAGAATCTGTTTGTCCATCTGGCGTAGTATAAGTCAATGCTAAAGCATAAGCTTCTGGCAATGCACCTCCAACGTTACCCCAGCCTGCTCTGAACTTACCATAAGAAATCCATTCAGGAAGACCTATAACTTCTGAGTAAATAAAACTTGAACTTACAGAAGGATAAAATGTACTGTTGTTTTTAGGATCTAAAGTTGAGAACCAATCCTCACGACCTGTTAAACTTACATATAAGAAATCTTTGTATCCAATATCAGCAGAGTAAAAAAGAGAGTTTACTTCACTTTCAGAGAATAATTTTTCAGTTTTGTCCGGCTGTGTATTTCCGTAGAAATATTCGAATGGAACAATAAAGTTGTTTCCTTTCATTTTAATACCGCTGTATCTGTTGTGTTGACGGTTTGCACCAATGAAAGCATCTAAAGAAAGGTTTTTAACAATATTACCTTTGTATCCTAAGAAACCTGAAGCATTTACCTCAGAACGGGTTTCGATTCTGTTTTCGATAGATCCGCCTGGACTGTAGTTAATTCCAGTTGGTTCAATTTCAGTGTATTCGTAGTTGATATCATCAATTCCAAGTACACCTTTCGCATAAATCTTATCCGTAATATTGTACGTTACTTTTGCAGAACCAATAAAACGTTTTCTAAGGTCATCATTTAATGGTGATTTTGTTGCAAAATAAGGGTTTGTATGGTATACGTTAGCTCCTAAGAAATCTTCTTCACCTCCGTTTGCATCATATGGATTGCTTAACCATCTAATATCAGAACCTGGGGTCATGAAAGTAGTTGGGAAAGACGGGTTTCTTGGTGAGTCATTCAAATAAGGTCTGTTATGACTTTTCTCAGAAATATATTGTGCATTGCTTTCAATGCTGATACTTTTATTTGGAGAAGAATTTAAACTCAAAGCCACGTTGTTTCTGCCAAAAGTAGTTCCCGGCATGATAGATTCATCTTTAGTATTTCCGAAAGACAATCTGAAATTAGTTGTTTCATTTCCTCCAGAAAGTGCTAAAGTATTACTGAAAGAATACCCGGTTCTGTAGAAATTTTCAACATTATCTTTCCCGTATGCCTGGTATGGTCTGGTTTTACCGTCTAAACCAAGAGAAGGTGTTCCGTCATATTTATCACCCCATGCAAAATAGTATGAGTCTCTAAGTTCCTGCAGATTTGTAAATCTTGTTGGAACGCCGCTTGCATTTGGAGCTCCAGCACCATATTGATCCTGCCAGTTTAAAAGACTTGCTGGTGTATTAAAAGTTGAGTTTGTATTGAAATCAACTCCAATTCCAGTTCCGTTTTTACCTTTTTTAGTAGTAATTAAGATAACACCATTTGATCCTCTGTACCCATAAAGAGCAGAAGCGGCACTACCTTTTAATACTGACATCGAAGCAATATCATCTGGATTGAAAGAAGACATACCATCACCCTTGTCGGCACCTCCCCACATTCCTGCATTTCCTTGCTGCGTATTGTCAATTGGAATTCCGTCTACAACATACAACGGCTGGTTAAGCCCAGATGCAGAAGTTGCTCCACGAATAACAACACGGCTTGAACCAGAAGGTCCTGTAACCGGAGCAGAAACGTTTACCCCTGCAATTTTACCTTGCAAAGCATTTCCTAAGTTAATTTCTTTATTTTTTGTCAGGTCTTCGCCTTTAAGTTCCCCTACGGCGTAACCCAGACTTTTCTTTTGTTTTTTCACTCCAAAAGAAGTAACTACAACATCCTTAAGTTCTTGTGTAGTTTCTGTTAAGGTAACAGCAGCTCTTGTTTCATTTTCCTGAAGTACTACTGACTTTGACTCAAATCCTATTGAAGATATGTTTAGGGTAACTTTACCTTCAGGAACATTCATTCTAAATCGCCCTTCGGCGTCTGTAATTGCACTAAATGGTTTTCCTTGAACCTCGATTGATGCGGCAACAATTCCTTTGTTCTCTGCATCTGTTACTATGCCTGTTATTAATCGGTTTTGAGCCGCAGCACTTAAGCTGCCCAACAATACGATTGCCAACACTGCTAATATTCGTTTCATAAGCATTTTTTTTGGTTTGGGTTTTGGATTTTGTTTTGTTCGTTTGTGTTTGTTTGTTTTGTGTTTGTTTAAATAATTAATAAAATTTTGAACTTAATTGTGGATATATAATCTTTCAGACAATACGGTGAATATTCAAAAAACGCGTTATCTTATGGTTTTTTCTTTAAAAAACAACTTCTTAAATATGGCGTTAATACCAGTAAATTCAAGGGATGTTTTAACTAAATCGATTTAGTGAAATGACTAAAAAAATAGTCTTCTTCTTATTTTTACTTTTTCTCTTAAACTGATTCCCTAATAATCAATTTTCCTTTTTTGAGAACTTTTTCTATTTTAAAATCTTCATAATTTGTCATTTGGCTCATCAGCAATTGTATTGATTTTACGGCTATTTCTTCAATAGGCTGAGCAATTACTGAAATCATTGGCGTATGGAGTTCGAAACTGTCATGATCATCAAAACTTATTACAGCAATATCTTCCGGAATTTTATAATTTAAAATTCTGCAGGCCTGAAGCCCGGCAAGTCCCAAATAGTTAGATAAAAACAATACAGCATCAATCTCAGGATTTTCTTTAAAAAATTTTGTAATAGAATCAATCCTGCTTTTTTCACTTACCTGATACTCTAAATGCAGCGTAAAATTTTCATTATAAATTCCTTCTTCTTTTAGAGCTTCTATATATCCTTTTTCGCGTAATTTCATCTGGATCATTCCAGTTTTAATATTTACAACGGCTATGTTTTTTCGGCCTTTTTCAATTAAATACTTAACAGCAGAATAAGAACCTTCATAATTATCCATTGCGACGTGACTTACTTTTTGATTGGCAAAATATCTGTCAATTAATACCACCGGTTTTTGCATTTTTAAAAGCATACCAATGGTTCGCTCTAAATTTTTTGTTGGTGTAATAATAAATCCTTCAACATTTGCCTGCAATAAACTCTGTACTAATTCTTCAGATCGATCATTATCATCACCTGTACTGCAATAAAAAACCCTGTAGTCTATATTTTTTGCTTCATCTTCAATTACTCTTGCTAAATCTGCAAAAAACTGGTTGGCTATATCTTCAACAATAAGTCCAATTGATCTTGTTTTTCCAGTTCGCAAACTGCTCGCAATCATGCTTGGTTTATACTGAAGTTTTTGAGCAACCTCCTGAACTTTTTTTATTACCGGCGGACTTATCGCCATTTTCTCTCCTTTACCATTGATAACAAAAGATACTGTAGAAATAGATACCTCTGCCTGTTTAGCAATATCTTTAATTGTAATCTTTTTCATCAGGTATTATTTATATTCTTGACTATTTTAGTACATGGCAAATATAGCAAACGAAACCAACAAAATCGTTTTAGTAAAATTTATTTTCAAAAAAATGATTTTTTTCTCCCAAAATAAAACAGAATTATCAGTAATCACGGTATTTTACTCACTTATTTCCATTTTGACTATAATAACATTTTTAATAGTAAATGTGATAATTTGATAAGCTTTTGATGTGTTTCTAAGTTATTTTTTGATCCTATTTTGAAAAAAAATCATCTTGGATTTATGTTAATTTAACTATTATTTCAAAATTTGAAACAAAAATTTAATGTCTAGTTTTAACGCAAAGCACGCTAAGTTTTTTGCATATAAAATTTTATAAAAAAAGTTCGCAAAGCTTGGTGAGTACAAACCTTTGCGAACTTTTCATATTGTAAATACAAACTATTGCAAAAAAAACTTAGCGTGCTTTGCGTTAAAAAACATTCAGCTCGAATCTAAAATCTAAAATCTATATTCTAAAATCTAAAATCATATAACTCCCATCTTCTGCATTAAAAAAGTCGCGCTTTTATTTTTACAGATTCCGCTGCGGAGTTTATAATCAAAATGAAGTTCATTATTTTGAATTTCGACTTCAAAACATTGATTCGTTAAAGTTTGAGGATATTCGTTAGTTGTTAAGCAGACTTCGATATCGTGTGTTGCTATGGCTCCAATTGCTTTTTTTGCAATTACTTTTTTAACCACTTCAATAGTTCCGTTACGTTTATCATCAGAGTTTGTTCCTCTTAAAATCTCATCTAATAAAACAAAAGCAGGGCCTTCTTCCAGGGCATCCATAATTTGTTTTAAACGCTTAATTTCTGCAAAGAAATATGATTCACTGTCCGCCAAAGAATCAGATAATCGCATTGAAACTAAAACTGGAAGTGGGTGAATGTTAGCTTTTGAGGCACAAACAACTGAACCAATTCCGCCAAGAACCATATTGATTCCTAAACTTCTTAAAAAAGTACTTTTTCCGGACATATTAGATCCGGTTAAAATCATAAAAGATTCCGGATAAAAATGAGTATCATTCCCTACTCTGGTCGCTGGATTTAATAACGGATGACCTAAATTTTCAAATCCAATTTTATATTCAGAATTGATTTCCGGAAAAACAAAATCTGCATTGTTGAACGCTAAATTTGCAAAACTATTTAAGGCTTCAAATTCTCCAATAATATTAATCCAGTTCTCCAGTTCATGCGCATAATCTTCTTTCCATTTTAAAAGCGCTTTTAAAACATGCAGATTAAATAAAAATGATCCGTTAAAAACAATCGCCGTAACAAAATTGCTTATCGTATCCATTCTCGAGAACAACTCTGATAATTGTTTTAAATGAGAACTCGCTGATGCATTTTTAGAAACCAATTGTTTTTGTAATGCAATTAGTTTTTTAGATTCAAATTTTTCTAATTCTATTTTTTGAACTAATAAACTATAATGTTTAATTGTTTTATCAATATTATCTGCTTTGGCAATTTCAGATTGAATTCGTTTTAATGATCTTCCTAAAACAATCAAATTGAAAATAAAAATATAAGTCGCGTAAGATAAAAGTATTGCTTTTGAAGTAATAAAATAAGCAATTACAAAACCAAAAAATAATGCCGGAAGGATAATTGAAAGTGAAATTAAAACTTTAGATAAAGAATTATTTTTAAATGAAATCCAATGAATTAATGAGTCATAAGCACTTTTACTGTCAGTACTGACAATGGCAAGAGCTTCAAAATCCTGACGCCAGTCTATCTTCGTTTTTAATTCATTTATTGCTTCCTGATTTTCAAGAATTATTTCATTCGATGATAAGCTTAACAACTTCTCTGCTAATGTCTTTTTACCAATAAAAACAGCCGTTCTGTTTAAATTTTGAAATAAGGAATGTTCTCCAAAAATATCCAGATCATAAGCATAAGGATGATGAAAATCGATGAATTCAATTCCGTTTTCAAAGGGAAGTTTTTCTCTTTTTAAATACGATATTTCATCTTCATTAATTTTTAAAATAGCTTTTGTCAATTCTCTTTTAAAAGACAATTTCGAATGAATTCGCATTAAAAAAAGAAAACCGGCAAAAGATAAAAAAGCAGTTACGGCATACCCTATTTCATTAGTTTTGATGTAATAAAATAACATAAACAAACAAAAAAATATGCTTAAAAGTCGCAGAAGACTTATGCTGTTGTACCTTTTGCTGGTTTGATTAAAGACTTTTGAATAATGTTCGACCTTGCTTAAATATATTTCCATTTTTAAAATTTAATGAAATACAAATATAGGTTTTACACTTACAAAAAAGCTATTCATTTAAAGTAGAATTTTAATTCTCATGCATTATCAATACTGGAATAGAAACTTCTTTTGTGATTTTCTGACTAAAACCTGAATCAAAAATAGATTCAAGGAAAGATCGTTTATGCTTAATTGTAGTTAGGATATCGATGTCTTTAAAAAGTACAAAATCAAGAATTGTTTCTTTTACTTCGTCGCTTGGCAACACCAGGAACTCTACATTTTCATTAGCAAATTCAGTCTGCCATTCTTTAATAGTCATATCAGTCACATCTGTACTTGAAGATCTAACATAAAGGCTTTTTACTTTTGCATCTGTTTTTTTAGCTATTTTAAGTACTTTTCTAAGTTCAGCTTTATCTTTTTCACGATATTTTGTCGTAAAACCAATAGTTTTAATTTTCTTGAATTTTGCATCAATAGGAACACATAAAACCGGAACTTTTACTTCCGAAATTACCGAATTTGTATTTGATCCGGTAAAGAATTTTGTCCAGTCAGAAACGCCTGTGGTTCCCATTATTACAAAATCAATTTCATCTTCTTCAACCGCATTTTTCAGGTTATAAACCAAGTCACCGTCCATCAGTCGGTGTTTAATTACAATGTTATCAAGATTACGTTCGGCTGCAATTGCACGAAGTTTTGGAATTTCATCCTTAAACATTTCAAATTTTGCCAATTCTATTGAACTGTATATCGATGCATAATTTTCTGGAAAAAACTGGCTGTCATAAACCGGAATCTCAAATGTATGCAATAAAATAAGTTCGGCTTTTACAACTTTTGCAAATTCTAAAGCATGTACAAACGCATTTGTAGCTGCTTCAGAAAAATCGGTAGGGAATAATATCTTTTTCATTTTATTTCAGATTATAGGTTTGTTACTCAAATTTAATCATTCTAAATCCAAAACAACCTGATAATTATCAGGAATTTAACAGTTAATGATTTCTTAAATAATTACCGTTTTCAACGTTTAAACAGGATAACTAACCTGTGATTAAGGCTTTAGAATTTTCTGCTTTTTTCTTACCTTTGTACCATGATAAATCAAGATTCTATAGTAGCATTAGCAACTCCATCCGGAGCCGGAGCTATTGCTATCATTCGTATTTCGGGCGCTGAAGCTATTTCAATAGGAAATTCTGTTTTTAAATCCATAAAAAACAAAGACTTAACAAAGCAAAAAACACATACGCTGCATTTGGGTCATATTATGGACAATGAAAAAACACTTGATGAAGTTTTAGTTTCTGTTTTTAAAGGACCAAACTCGTATACAGGCGAAGATACGATTGAAATTTCATGTCACGGATCTACTTATATTCAACAGCAAATTATTCAGTTATTATTGCGAAAAGGCTGCAGAATGGCTGATGCCGGAGAATTTACGTTAAGAGCTTTCTTAAACGGAAAACTGGATTTATCGCAGGCAGAAGCTGTTGCCGATTTAATTTCGTCTGATAATGAAGCTTCTCACCAAATTGCCATGCAGCAAATGCGCGGCGGTTTCAGCAATGAAATTGCCAAATTACGTGAAGAACTTTTGAATTTTGCTTCTTTAATTGAATTGGAATTAGACTTTGCTGAAGAAGATGTAGAATTTGCAGACAGAACGCAGTTTCATGAGTTATTAAATCGTATTGAATTTGTTTTAAAACGTTTAATTGATTCGTTTGCTGTTGGAAATGTTATTAAAAACGGAATCCCTGTTGCCATTGTGGGTGAACCAAATGTGGGTAAATCGACTTTATTGAATGCTTTATTAAACGAAGAACGCGCCATTGTTTCTGACATTGCCGGAACAACACGTGATACTATTGAAGATGAATTAGTTATTGGCGGAGTTGGTTTTAGATTTATCGATACGGCCGGAATCCGTGAAACTAAAGATGTTGTAGAAAGCATTGGAATCAAAAAAACTTTTGAAAAAATTGAACAGGCACAAGTTGTAATCTTCTTGTTTGATGGTTTCAAATTTCAGGTTTCAGGTTCTGACTATATTGTCGAAATTGAAAAAGTTAAAAATAAATATCCTCTAAAACCAATTTTGGTTGTTATAAATAAAGTTGACTTATTGACTGAAAATGAAATTGATTTGATCAATAAAAAACTGGAAACTCTGGAATTAACACTTTTAAAAATCTCTGCCAAAGAAAAAATTGGCGTTGAGGAATTGAAAGACAAATTACTATCTTTTGTAAATACCGGAGCTTTAAGAAACAACGAAACTATTGTCACAAATACAAGACATTACGATTCTTTATTAAAAGCTTTAGATGAAATCCAAAAAGTAAAATTTGGTCTTGAAACCAATCTTTCAAGTGACTTAATTGCGCTTGATATTCGTGAGGCTTTATATCAATTCGGGCTTATTACAGGTCAGGTTTCAAATGATGAATTGCTCGGGAATATTTTTGCTAATTTCTGCATCGGCAAATAGAGAAGCAAAATATCACAATATAAAAACAAAAAAAACGAGTTAAGTATTATTTATCAATAACTTAACTCGTTTTTTTTAATTCAATTTCCAGACTATTCTTTGAATAAATTTGTATCTCTTTTTCGTTATATTTATCGAGGAAATACTATATTTAATCACAGCTTTACATCAACTTTCAGCAATTCTTGAACTATAAAAATAGGATTTTAAATCATCTAAAATTTCTGTTCTGGATTTTGAAGCGTCTATCAATTTTAAGTTTGTGGTATCGTCAAAAAAAGAGATACAATCATGCAGGTATTTATTAGATAAAAAAAGCATCACATTTATTCCTTCTTTTTCCAATTTGAAAAAATCCATTAACTCTGTCTGGTTATAAACAACAAATATACATCGTTGATAATCGGTCAATTTACTTTCATTGCATAATGAAAAAGAGTCCTGATAAAATTCAAAATTATCTTTGAACTTTCTCTTAAACATTTTTAAAAATTCTTTTTTATTATCTTTTTCCTGGCGCTCCATTTCCTCCACTAATACCATCTTTACCGCTTTTACCATTAATTGGCGTCCATGTTCCAGTTGATGTCTGAACATACACAATTCCCGATGTTGTATCAGTATAAATATTGATATCATCACCAGGATATGTTGGTGTTCCTTTTACACCTGGAGGCACAGTACCTTCCTTAACACCAACTTTTCCATCTTTGCCAGTTCCTGAACCAGCTTCACCAGAAACTGCTAATCGCATCCATCTGTCAACATACCAGTAGTAATAACCTGGTGTAACATCATTCTGTTCCTTAATATTAAAAACCAGTAAACTATTACTTTTAGTTGGATCACCTTCTATCGGACCAAATTCCGTTGTTTTAACTAAAGTAACCCTAGGAATCAAAATACCTTTGGTACTTTTACCATATTTATCCTCATAGCTGCCATCTTTAGTCGTGACCTCTAATTGGGCTGATGTACTTGGTGTTTTAGTTCCAATACCAACCTGAGAACGGGCCGAAAAGGTAGCCAAAACAACAAATAAAGGGAGTAATCTATTTTTCATAACCTTTTAATTATTATATGTTTAATTATTTTCTTAAGTCTTTAAAATTCAAACATCTAGATTTGAAGGTGCAAAGTTCTCTTGAAAATCAATTTATTTTTGCCCGTAAAAGTTTTTAAACTTATAGATTAGGGTATATATGAAAAAGGCTGTTAAATTTTAAAGGAAGAATTCCTATATAGCGAAAGGCTGCTAGTAAAAAATGAATCTGATAAAAATAAATCAAATTCCTGAATATCAGAATATTAATACAAAAATACTAAAAAGAATTGGTCTTTTAAAAAAAAATGAAACACGAGGATTAATCCCGCAATCATTAAAATTCTTTAATTTAAATCATCTAATTTTAGAAAATTTGAATTTACTATTTATCCAAAATAGTCACGGCTCATTTATCAAAAGTATTGTTAACCTGCTGTAATTTTCTTTAGTATATATACTGACTAATTTATTATAAATGCTTATTTAATTTTTTTGTAAACTGAAGAAGTCAATGATTCTCAAAGTATTTCTACATTTTAATAACACCTTTTTATAGCTGTATATTAAGATAATTAATTGTATAACCGTTTTATTTACTTACATTCGTTTAATATCAAATTACTTCATTTATAATTCAAGACCACTAATCCAGATAATTATTAAAATATAGGTGCTTTTCCAGCAAATTACTGCCATTATTTTTCAAACAAAACATCGCTTTATATGAGCATTAAAGAAAAAAATGGTAATAAGGAAATTGTCCTTTCCCATAAAGAAGTCCTTCAAAAAGGAAACCATCCAGACAATAAAGACCATTTTACAGAAGAAAACCCGTTTCAGAAAATCAGGAAGTCAAAAAAAACAATCCATACTGCTATTGACAGGGGGGAAACTGCATTTCAAAAAAAACAAATAGAAACTCAAATCTTTGAGCTTAAAGAACAGCTTCATGCAAAAGAGCAGTATTTACTAAATTTAACCAATGCTATTAACACCACAAATGCAGCTGTAGAATTTGATATGGAGGGCAATATTTTGACTGCCAATAAAAATTTCCTGAAAATTATGGGATACACTGCAAAAGATTTACTGGGAAAACACCACAGTCTTTTAGTTGATTCCTCCTATTCAAAATCAAATGCATATCAGTTTTTCTGGAACGATCTAAAAAAGGGTATTTACCAAAAGGACGAATTTATCCTGACGGCGAAAAATGGCCGGCTAATATGGTTTTTAGGCAGTTATAATCCTATTTTTAATACAGAGTCAAAACCGTATAAAATCCTTAAAATAGCGACCGATATAACACTTGCAAAAACGCAGTTTTTACAATTGGCCGTTCAGGCAGAGGAAAAAGAAAAAAGATCATCTGAATTAATTATTGCTAATAAAGAACTTGCTTTTCAAAATAAAGAGAAAGAAAATCGGGCTGCAGAATTAATTATCGCAAATAAAGAATTAAAATTTCAGAATGAACAAAAAGAAAAACGGGCAAATGAGTTAATTGATGCTAATAAAGAACTGGCTATTCAAAGCAGAGAAAAAGAAAAACGTGCTGCTGAACTTATAATAGCCAATCAGAAACTTGCTTCTGAAAAGATTCTGAAAGAAAAAAGAAAATTGGAAAAGTTAAAAAGGGCGGCAGAATTGATTGTTAAAAACAAGGAACTTGCTTATCAGGAAAAACGAAGCAGTGAACTTACACTGGCTAATGACGAGCTAAGAAAAGCTCAGGAAGAACTGGGATCATTCTCTTATTCTGTTTCGCATGATTTACGTGCTCCAATCCGGGCGATAAATGGTTATACACAAATCCTGATAGAGGATCATGCTGATTCAATAGATGATGATGGAAAAAAAATCATACAAGCTATAATTAATAATTCTAATAAGATGGGAATATTAATAGACGATTTACTTGCTTTTAGCAAATTAGGCCGTAAAGAAGTGTCTTCTGCCAATATAAATATGCTGGCACTTGTAAACGCAGTTATAAGTGAAATAACTGTTGAAAAAGGTGAAAATATCCCCATATTTGAAATTGAAGAGCTTGCTCATTCAAATGGAGATCCGTCGTTAATTAAACAAGTTTGGATCAACTTAATCTCTAATGCCATTAAATATTCCAAATATAAACCAGAAATCAGGATTAAAATTACATCAACCTTTGAAAAGGATAAAATTATTTACAGTGTAAAAGACTGGGGCGCAGGATTCGACATGGCCTATTACGATAAATTGTTTGGCGTTTTCCAGCGTCTGCATTCACAAGATGAATTTGCAGGAACGGGTATTGGACTGGCTATCGTACAAAAAATAGTCAACCGCCATTCGGGAACAGTGTGGGCAGAATCAAAACTTGATGCAGGTGCCAATTTTTACTTTAGCCTGCCAAATATTAAATATTAAACATTAAAAATATAAAAATGGATTACGAAGATATTGAAATTTTATTTGCCGAAGATAGTATAGAAGATGCCTTGCTGACAGTACGTGCCCTTAATAAAAGCGGCTTTACCAACAAACTCCTGCATGTTAAAGATGGTGCTGAAGCACTTGATTTTTTATACTGCAGAGGAATTTATTCTGAAAGGAATCCAAAATTGCATCCAAAACTTCTTCTTTTGGATTTAAAAATGCCAAAGATGTCCGGAATGCAGGTGCTTGAAAAGGTTAAAACCGATGATATGCTTAAATCTATACCGGTTGTCATTCTTACCTCTTCTCAAGAAGATCCTGATATTGCAAAATGCTACAGTCTTGGTGCCAACAGCTACATTGTAAAACCGGTAGACAGTAATAATTTCTTTAATGCAATAAAAGAACTTGGAATGTATTGGATGATATTGAGCCAGCCAGCCAATTAGGGATTTAAGTACTATACCCAGCAACGATTCTCACAAATGAAAAAAGATATTAGAGCATTGATATTAGAAGACAATACATCTGATGCAGATTTATTAGTCCGCCACCTGACAAAATCAGGACTCACATTTGTTTCAAAAATCGTTGATTCAAAAAAAGTTTTTGAAGAATCTCTTGGCACATTTTTACCGGATATTATATTATCAGATTATTCACTTCCTTCATTTGATGCTGTTTCTGCATTTAAAATGATAAAAAACAATAACCTTAATATACCTTTTATAATAATTTCGGGCACAATTGGGGAAGAGAATGCAGTCATGCTTATAAAACAAGGTGTAACGGATTATGTTTCTAAAAGTAATTTTTCATCCCTGATTCAAAAAATAATTCGTGCCTTGAAAGAAGCCGAAGAATTAATTCAGAAAGAAGAGCTTGTTGAAAAACTAAAAATACAGACTGCAGCATTGCTTAAAGCAAATAAGGAACTGGAACTTCAAAATGCGGAAAAGGAAAAAAGAGCAGTTGAGTTATTGAATGTAAATAAAGAGCTGCTTGCCTTTAATTTTATATCCAGTCATGATTTGCAGGAACCACTGCGAAAAATTCAGACCTTCATTTCTATTATTATGGAAAAAGAGATGGAAACGATGACTGAAGCGGGAAAAAACAATTTAAAACGAATACATGTCTCCGCAACAAGAATGAGGCAGCTTATAGAAGATTTACTGAATTTTTCAAGAGTAAGTATTGTGGAACATCCCTATGAAATGAGTGATCTGAGTACTATTATAGAAGATGTAAAATCAGAACTTTCAGATACCTTATATCAAAAAAATGCTGTTTTTAATGTAAAGCAATTAATACCTGTATGTATAAGACCATTTCAATTTAGACAGCTTCTTTTTAATTTAATCAGCAACTCATTAAAATTCGCGATCCCAAATAGTGAACTACATATAACTATAGAATCCACTATTCTTAAATATAAGGAATTCAGCCTGCTTAATCTGCCCAATAGTCCACAAGTATGTGATTATTGGAATTTCACTTTTAAAGATAACGGAATTGGCTTTGAACCACAATACAACCAGATTGTCTTTATTATATTTCAAAGACTCCATCATATTGAAGAATATTCAGGAACAGGAATTGGTCTTGCTATTGTAAAGAAAATTGTAGATAACCATAATGGAATTATTACAGCAGACGGTAATTTAAATGAGGGAGTTACATTTAATATCTATATTCCCATAATTAAGCAAAATCTTCAGTATCTTAATTAATTATTCCAATTATGATATCAAGATTTTATAAAATTACAAATGCTATTATGTAATATCCCAACTTTAAAATAAACTAAATTTGAGAGGAATATTAAAAGATAAACTAATGAAAAATATATCCATACTCTTATTATCCATTCTCTTTTTTTCATGTCAGAAAAAAGAAACTAAAATCGATTCTGTCCAAACCTCAGATTCAATTGCTGCAAAAGATACCGTTGTTGTAAAGCAAAACAAAGAAGAGAATAAACAAATTGGTGATACTATTTTCATGAATTTAAAGAATGACCAAAATCTTTATATTGCTGAAGGCACTTTAGATTCCATTCATTCGAGAGTATATGTGAAGTTTAAAAATGAAGATTTAGGCGAATTGAATGGAAAGATTACTCCAGCCGGGGGAAAAGGAAATATTCGTTTCAACCAAATTATTTCTCCTGATAAAAGCTCAGATGGGCCTTTTGGAATTGATTTAAAAACCAGCCTTGAACAAAAAGGAAATTATGTTTTAGTAATTGGACATTCGCAAATGGCTGATAATCCGTTTTATGGTAAATTCACGGTGCAACTTGAGAATAAAAAGAAATAAATTAAATTTTCTTAAACCAAAATTCTCTTCCATTTTCCTTGTCTATAAACAAGTACACTCAAAATCGTAATCAATGTTTCGGCAGTTGGAATCGCGATAAAAACGCCTGTTGGTCCCATATCATAATAATGTACCAAAAGATAAGCAAACGGAACCTGAAAAATCCAAAATCCTAAAATATTGATCCAGGTTGGTGTCCAGGTATCCCCTGCTCCATTAAACGTATTGTTTAAAACCATTCCGAGACCGTAAAAAATAAAACCTACGCTCATAATCTGCAAAGCATTTACTGCGATCCTGATAATAATTGGGTCATTCGTAAAAAAGGAAATCAAAAAATGTGCGCTGAAAAAGCAAACCAGCATAATAGATCCCATAAAAATCATATTGTATTTGGCGGTTTTATAAACGGCTTTTTCTGCCCTTTCAATTTCATCTGCACCCAAATTTTGTCCAACCAAAGTCGCAACGGCATTACTTAATCCCCAAGCGGGAAGAATGAAAAACATCATGATTCGAATTGCCGTTTGATAACCGGATGACGCATAATCGCCGCCCGTTACAGCAACTAAATTAGCCAGGAAAATCCAGCTGCAGGAAGCGATAACGTATTGCAAAACGCCGGGAGTTGCGAGTTTTATAATGCCCTGAATTAATTTGTAATTCGGCAGGAAATAATTCCATTTGATTTTTAAAATTCCCTGTCCGTAAAAAAGGAAATAACATTGATACAAAACTCCTATTCCTCTTCCAATAGTTGTGGCAACGGCAGCGCCTGTAACACCCATTGCGGGAATAAACCAAAATCCGTTAATGAGAATCGGACACAAAATAATATTCGAAATATTAGCAATCCACAAGCTTTTCATGGCGATGATGGCATTTCCTGCGCCCCTGAAAATTCCGTTTATCAGGAAAATCAACATTACAAAAACACTTCCTGCCATCATGATTTTGGTATAATTTACACCATAAATTACCGCAGGTGCAGAAGCGCCCATTAACATGAGAATTTCTTTTGCAAAAATAAATCCTCCCAAACTAATGAATACATTTATCGCAATTGCAATTATAATGGCTTGTACACCAAATTTTGCGGCTTCTTGGGTTTGCTTTTCGCCAATACGCCTTGCGACAATTGCTGTTGTTGCAATACTGATTCCGATGGCAATCGAATAAATAATCGCAAAAACAGATTCTGTTAAACCAACAACCTGAATCGCATAATTGCTTTCTTTTAAATGTCCCACAAAATACAAATCGACTAAAGCAAAAACGGATTCCATTGCCATTTCCAAAACCATTGGAATGGATAAAATCAGGATTCCTTTTTTGATGCTTCCTTTGGTGAAATCAAATGATTCTGCAGTATGTAATATTTTTTTTAAACGTTTGAACATAGTTTTTTTTATTGCCACAAAGGCGCTAGGGCGCAAAGTTTTATTTTTAATCTTTGTGATGTTATAATCTCGCGAAGTCGCGAAGCCGCAAAATTTTTTAGCGCAATCTTGTCATTTCGACGAAGGAGAAATCTTCGCGAGAAGCTCTACAAAGATTGGATTCTCTCTGCTGAGTTACTTGCGGAGATTTCTCCTTCGTCGAAATGACAAAAACAACTTCGCTACTTTGCCAGAAATGACTTTTATAATGCTGGAACTGACTTTAGTTTTTGACTAAACACTGCCACAGGATTCTTCAGTTTACCAACAAACTGAAGGCTGTCAATAGGATCTGCTAAATCTAGCATTTGTTTATTATTTCGCAATTGCAAACGGTTCAAACAGCAAGAATCAAATTCAGGAACAAACAAATTGTATTTTTTAAATTGTTCCTGCAAATGCGGATGAGCTGACTGATATTCGTAAATACAATCGGCAACGGCAGACCAGAAATCTTCTTCGGAAAGTGTTTTGGTTTCGGATAAAATGGCGGAAAGAAAACGGAAATAAAACTGAAAAACATCATTAAAAATGCATAGAATTTTCAATGGTTCTTTCATGTTGATATGAATACGTTTTACTTTTTCGGGCAGCGGAATTTCTCCATTAAAAAGCATCACTTCTTCGGTAATATCTTTCATAATTGCTTTTACCGGAATATGATTTTCTAAGACTAAAATCAGGTTTTCACCGTGTGGCATAAAAACCATTTCGTGTTCGTAAAAACAATGCAGTAATGGCGAAAGATAAGCATCTAAATAATGACCGATCCAAGCTTTTGGGCTGATTCCTGACTTTTGAATTAATTCTGATACAAAGGCATTTCCAGATTGATCGAAGTGCAATAAAGCCGCCATTGTCATGATATGTTGTCCTTTTTCTAATTTCGGAATCGGGCTTTCGCGCCATAAAGTGGCTAACATTTTATTATGCGGAATACTTCGGCCTAAAGGTTCGTACAAGAAATTGCGATAGCCAATTGTGGCAACTTCACCTAAAAGAGTAAAACCTTTTTGCTGTAAATACGCATCTTTTTCAACCAAGTCTGCAACCCATTGAGTAATTGCCGGCGTACTTTCCATATAATATGGAGAAAGTCCGCGCATGAATCCCATATTAATTACAGAAAGCGCCGTTTTCGCATAAAATTTCTCAGGTGACGAAGTATTAAAAAATGTACGAATCGATTGTTGTGCCGAATATTCGTCATCGCTATAACCCAGACAAACCAAATGGTTTTCTGCAATATCGGGTGCAAAAATCAAAGCGAGTTTATTAAACCATTGCCACGGATGTACGGGAAAAAAATAATAATCGTCTATATTCAAATCCTGAGATTTTAATACATTTTCGAACGCAGTAATGTTTTCTAGAGACAATTCCTGCTCCAACACTTTTTGATAATCCAGTTCTTCAATGGCTGTAAAAGTGGCTTTGCTCCTATGTCCGGCAATCCATAATAATTTTACGGGTGCATTCGCTTCTGGAGAAAAAGTGGCAAAATCATCGATATTAAAACCATTCTTACCGCTGTTGGCTACAAAACACGGATGTCCTTCGGTCATGGCATGTTCGATTTTTTGATAATCTAATTCCAGTAAATCTTTCGACGTATATTTTTCGTTCGCAATTTTATATGCCGTGCTGTATAAGGTACTTGTGATTTCTTCTAAATACGTTGGCAGTAAACTCTCGCTAATTCCTAAAGTATCTTTAAATTCAATAATTAATTCTAACAAACGTAAAGGAAAATTTTTTCCTTCTATTGTTTTTTGAATAGAATCTACAGCAATCGACCAATGATTTAAAGCTAAAATATTGGCTTCAAAAGTATATTCGACTTTTTTATCGGGCGAAGAAATACTGTATGAATTTGAGGCATTTTTTATCGGAACAATTAATAATTCGTGTGCAAATTCACTTAATGTTTTCTTTAGCAAAATGGCATTCGCTTTATCCCAATTTTCCTTCGTTAAATGCTGTATATTTTGAGTTGGTATTTTCATTTGTATCAAATTAAACCTGTTGTAAAGCTTTGTAATAATCCTCGCGCGTACAAAATTCGAGATGTGCTTGTTTGTGCGGTAAATCGAGAACACGCTGAAAAACAAATCCAGCCCTTTTATTCAGCAAATGAATTTTATGATTTCTTGCATCGGGTTCAACCACAATACGTTGATTTTTTCCATCACTGAAAATAAAATCAAGAATCACGGTAAAAATATTCCAGGTAAAATTGGGAATTGGTTTTTCTGACGGTGCGACCAAGATATGCATGCCTTTATCGCCTTTTTGCGATTCGTAATATTTGCCTACAATATCATCTTCCGGATTATAACATTCGAGTAAAAAAGCGACATTGTTATTGAATTTCCCAATATAAACCTGCGCTTTTTCCTGAATATTATAGTAAGTGTTTTTTACTTCTTCTACAGAAAATCCGTTCATTTCCCAATAAACAGCGTATTCACGGTTTACCCAATTGTGAATCAACGGAATATCGAGTTCCATATCAATCGGACGCAGCTCAAAAACGCCTAAATCTGGAATTGTTTTTACAAAAACGACATCAGCAACGACATCATTATTAGGATGAGTTATTATACTATTCATCTTTAAGGAATTAGGCTATTATTTTTTTATACGGAGCAATTGGGTTTTGCAGTTTTCCCTGAAATTGTAACAACGCCACAGGATCATCAAGATCGATCATGGTTTTGTTATTATTCAACTGTAAACGGTTCAGGCAAGACAGCTGAAATTCATTGGCAAATAAATCGTATTGCTCGAATTTTGCTTCCAGATGCGGGTTTTGTTCCTGATAATCAGAGATACATTCTGCCACTAATTCCCAATAACGATCTTCTGAATAATTATCACTTGAAACCAAAATAGCCGACATGAAACGGAAAAATCCATCAAAAACATCAATAAAAATGGAAAGTAATTTTACATCTTCGGGAACTTCAGCATAAATTCTGTCAATGTTTTTTGGAACTACAACATCAGGATTTAGGATCACAGCTTCTTCGGTGATATCTTTCATGAAAGAACGAACCGGAACGTGGTTTTCTAATCCTAAAATAAGGTTTTCGCCGTGTGGCATAAAAACCAAATCGTATTGATAAAAACAATGCAATAACGGACTCAAATAAACCTTAAAATATTCGGCAAGCCAATTGTCTATTGATAATCCAGAAGCTTTTATAATTTCAGATAATAATGAATTTCCGTCTTTATCCAAATGTAAAAATGCCGCCATTGTCATTAATTGTTCGTCATTTTTAAGTTTTGCTACAGGACTTTCTCTCCATAATGAAGCAATCATTTTGTTGTACGGATTATGTTTTCCGAAGCTTTCAAAATACGGATTTATGTAACTCACAGAAGCAACTTCGCCCAACATTCCGAAACCTACTTTTTGCAAATATTGATCGTCGCTTAATAATTGATCCAGCCATTCTGCCATTTCAGGCGCTGTTCCTAAATAAAAAACCGGTAAACCACGCATAAAGCCCATATTCAGGATCGAAAGCGATGTTTTTGTATATAATTTTTTAGGATTACTTAAGTTGAATAACGTTCTGATCGATTGCTGTGCCTGATATAAATCAGGTCCGTAACCTACGCAAATCAGTTTTTGTTTGGCAATTTCCGGCGAAAACAAATTAGCTAGTTTATTGAACCATTGCCACGGATGCACGGGAATAAAGAAATAATCGTTTGGATTTTGTCCTTTTTCTGAAATTGTAGCATTGAACTTTGCAATTGTTTCTGCTCCTAATTCTTGTTGAATTAATGTATCGTAATCCAGTTTTTTAGTTCCGGCATAAACCGTTCTGTCGCGGTGTCCGGCAAGCCATAAAATCCTAAATGGGTTTCCAGCTTCGGGCGCGTAGGCTTTATAATCCATGCTGTTGTAACCAATTCTTCCATTATTGGCAACAAAACCCGGATGACCTTCCATCATGGCTTGTTCAATGGTTTGGAAATCAGAATTGGCAAGGGATTTTGAAGTCGAATTTTCCTTTAATAATTTATAACAGCTTCCGTAAAGTGTGCTTATAATTTCTTCTAAATAAGAAGGAATTAATTGTTCTGAAATTCCTAAACTGGTTTTGAATTCCTGAATAAAATCAACGGCATCTAAAGCTATTAATTTCTCATTTTTATATTTTGAAATAGAATTGACTTCAATATTCAAATGATTCATTGCCAATAATTCTGCTTTAAAAGTATATTTAACCAAGTTGTCATCAGAAAGCAACGAATATTTATTTCCAGATTCTAAAATTGGTTTAATTAAAAGTTCGTGCGAAAACTCACAAATGGCTTTTTTTACTAATAAACGATTGGCTTTTTCCCAAACTTCGGGCTGAATATGGGTTATCGCTTTTTCCGGAAATTCTAATTGATTTTCGTTATTCATTTCGGTATAATTGAGGTTAAATGAATCTATTTTTTTAATGAATTGCTCTCTTGTACAAAAGGCTAGTAATGCTGTTTTGTGTGGTAAATTGACCACATCGGCATCTTCAAAACCTACGCGGTGGCAGATATCGAACATTTTTTTGTTGCGAATGTCGGGCTCGACCAATATTCTTTCGATGGTAAGATCTCTGAATATAAATTTCATAATGCTTGAAAAAATATGCCATGTAAACTGATGCACCGGTTTTGTTGACGGCGCTACAATAATATGAATGCCACAATCGTAATCCTGAACGGTATAATAGTTTCCGATAATATCTTGTTTTGGATTATAACGTTCTAATAAAAACGAAATTTCTCCATTAACAAGTCCGATAAAAACATCAGATTCCTGAATTATTTTTTCATATTCTAAACGAACTTCTTCGAGATTTTTTCCCTGCATTCCCCAATATTGTGCATAATCACGATTGACCCAATTATGAATTACTAGAGCATCGTTTTCCAGCTCCAAAGGGCGAAAATCTATCACTCCAAAATCCGGAATTGTGGTTGAATATATAGGTTTATATGTGCTCATTATTATACTATTTAAATTAATTTTTATCTCATTTATAAATGAAATAATACGTAGTGTCGAAAATTTAGCCACTCCCGATAGCTATCGGGATAAACGATTAAAAAGATTAGAATAAAAATCTGCTCAAATCTGTGAAAATCTGTGTGAAAAAAAATTAAACAATTCTTGGTGGAAATACTTTGCGAAGACGCACTGCTGTGCGCCTCTACGATAAAACCTTTGTAGAGATTAAAATCTATGTTTTTATGTGTTTAAATAAATTACGTCCAATTTTTGATTCTAACTATTTACAATTAATTCATTGCTGTCTTTATTGCTCCATTTGGAATTCCAAAGTCTTTTGATTCCATTATAAACCAACTGAATACTTATACTTGTGGCAATTACAACTGGGAATAAACTTAAAACAAACCATTGATCGTGTTCCCAAAAACCTAAAACATACATGCCCCAATTGATCAAAACCCATTGAATTACGTATAAACTTGTTACGTGTTTACTGCAGAAAGTCAATAAATTAAACACTGGATTGTTTTCGTTAAACAGCTTTACAATGATGTTCACAAACCAATATAAAACAAGGTTTGTTCCAAGTAATAAAATACTTCCGCCCGGTCCTAAATGGTAATAATCTCCAAAATGATATTCGGGATTTGAAAAGTTTAAAATTCCTCCAACAGCAATAAAAGCCAAACCAACAAACAACATTTTCTTGAAAAATACTTCTTGATTTTCGTTTAGTTCTTTGTACCATCTTCCTAAAAACATGCCTATTAAAATGAAAGCGCTCCATGGGAAAACCGGGAAATAAACGTTAAACTGATTGCTGAAAAGTAAATCGCAGATATAATCCAAGCCCACAATTCCGACTCTGAAACCGCTTAATTCTTTAGAAATCGAAATAATCAATAAAGCCACAATTAACGGAACATATTTACTTTTACTAAAGTGATTAATAAGCCCCATAATAAACAAAGTGATTCCGGCCAATTGCAAAATATCGCCCAAAAGCAAAAAGAAGATTCCTGTTTGTAATGTGCCTGATTCTAAACCATAAGCCGAAATAAAAGCTTCGGGAAGTCCGCCAAAAATAAATTCAGGAACAAGAAATTTTAAAATATTCATTCCGTAACCAACAGCCAGAATGTATAAAGTCCTTTTGCAAACGGCCAGAAAACTTTGTCTTCTTGATAAAACAAAAGAAATCCCCATACTTACTAAAAACATGGTTGTTCCGCGACCTAACCATAAAATAATTTCTCCTAAAACGGTATTAGTTTGTGTAGCAATTGTGCCATAAATAAGCATGGTGTGTACCATCATCATTAAAATCACACTTGTTCCTCTGGCAAAATCTATTGCCAAAACTCTCTTTTTTTGTTGTACTGCTTCCATAATTATGCGATGGTTTCAAATGCCGGAGATTCAATTACTTCTGCTGCGGGAACACCAAATTCCTGAAAAGCAATTTTGGTTTCTACAGCATAATGCTCCACTCCTGTTATTTCTTTAATGATGTATGAGTTTCTATAACAAGCCATTCCTAAATCTGGCGTAACAAAACCGTGTGTGTGTAATTCAGCGTTTTGCACAAAAACTTCGTTTCCGTTATTATCAATTGAGTAATTTCTGTTTGTGGCAAAACGACCTTTTTCGTCCCATTGAATTCGGTTTACAATTCCTTCTAAAAATTGAGGCAATTTATATCCGTAACCTGTTGCCAAAACCAATGCATCGGTTTTGTGACGGTATCTTGTATCTTGCTCCACCTGATGTAATTCTAATTCAAAAGATTGATTCGTCTCATCGTAAGTTCCTTTGGTACAAGCCGCATTGGTTCTTAAATTCACATCAATCTCCGTAATTACTTTTTTACTGTAAATCGTATCAAAAATTGTGGCGATCAAGTCTTTATTAATTCCTTTGTATAATAATTTCTGGTTCTTCAGCAAATGATCTCTTTTGTCGGATGGAAGATTGTAGAAATAATCTACGTATTCCGGAGAAGTCATTTCGAGCGTTAACTTGCTGTAATCCATTGGAAAAAATCTTGACGATCTTGTAATCCAGTTTAACTGATATCCGTAAACATCAATTTCCTGCAATAAATCATTAAAAACTTCGGCTGCGCTTTGCCCGCTTCCTAAAACCGTAATCGATTTTTGTTTTTGAAGTGAAGCTTTATTCTGAATATAAGCTGACGAATGAATCGCTTTTCCTTTTAAAGACTGACAAGATTTTGGAATATGCGGTGCTGTTCCGGTTCCTAAAACTATCTTTTTGGTTTTGTAAATTGTAGTCTCATTTGTTTTTGTTGAAAGTGTACTTACAATGTAAAGCTGCTGATTTTCATCGTATTCAATTCTTGTAACTTCGGTATTAAAATGAATATTGGGTAACTTTTTAATCGCCCATTGACAATATTGGTTGTATTCATTTCTCAGCAATAAGAAATTTTCGCGAATGTAAAAGGAATACATTTTTCCTTGTTCTTTGATGTAATTCAAAAAACTAAACGGACTTGTTGGGTCTGCTAAAGTCACTAAATCTGCCAGAAACGGAATTTGTAACGTTGTATCTTGCAGCAACATTCCCGGATGCCAGTTGAAGGATTCATTTTTATCGAAAAATAATCCGTCCAAATTTTCAATTGGTGCGGTTAAACAAGCCAGACTTAAATTGAAAGGCCCTACTCCAACGGCGATGAAATCGTATATTTTGTTTTGCATTTTATTTTAATTTTTTAATGAATATTCATTTCCGTGATATACAATCAAATCGATGATTTCTTCAATGTCTTTTGGGGTTGTTAACGGGTTTAATAAAGTGAATTTGAGGAATACTTCGTTGTAGACTTTTGTACTGGTAATAATGGCTTTACCTTCGTTAAAAATGGCTTTACGAATGTAACTGTTGATGCCGCAGTATGAATTTTCATTTCCGGTAAAAGGCGTATAACGAAATACAATGGCACTGATTTCAGGTTTATGGATTATTTCGAAATCTTCTCTGTTTCTCAGTAAATCTGCTGTGAATTGAGCGTTGGCAATGGCTTTTTCCATGTAAGAACTCAAACCTTCCGTTCCGATCATTCTCAATGTAAACCACAATTTTAAGGCATCAAAACGACGTGTGGTCTGGATTGATTTTTTTACCATGTTTGGAATTCCTTCGTCTTCCTGTTCTTTAGAGTTCAGATAATCAGCGTGGTATTTGATGTAATCTACAAATGATTTATCTCTCATAAAAAAACCGCTTGAACTTACGGGCTGATAAAAAGTTTTGTGATAATCGATTGTCACAGAATCTGATAATTCGATTCCGCTTAATTTTTCTTTATGAAGATTGCTGATTAATAAACCGCCGCCGTAAGCTGCATCTACGTGAAACCAGATATCATTTTCACTGGCAACTGAAGCAATTTCTGCCAATGGATCTATAGAACCAAAATCTGTTGTTCCGGCTGTTCCCACAATCGCAATTGGAATATTTCCTAAATCTTTTTGCTGTTGAATTACCTTTTTTAAGGCGCTGACATTCATTTTAAAATCAGGATCTACAGCCACAGGAATTACGGCATTTTGTCCCAAACCTAAAAGACTTAAGTTTTTCTTTAAGCTAAAGTGGCTTACTTCTGAACATAAAACCCTGAATTTTGAAGCTTCAGGAGGAAGTCCGTCCATTTTTGGATCAATTCCGAAGTGTTTTTTGATGTAATGATCTCTTGCTAAAAGCAATCCCATCATGTTAGATTGGGTTCCGCCACTAGTAAAAATTCCGTCGGCATTTTCAGGATAACCCAGTTTATCAAGCGTCCACTCCACTAATTTTAATTCGATGAAAGTTGCTCCCGTACTTTGATCGTACGTATCCATCGAAGAATTTAAAGATGATACAAAAGCTTCTGCCACAAGTGTTGGCGTTAGAATGGGGCAATTAAGATGTGCTATGTATTTGGGATTATGAAAGTGAATACAATCATCTAAATAAATATCTTTTAATTCATCCAGAACATAATCCAGGCTTTTTCCTCTCTTATTTTCTTCAAGATAAATGTTGTCGATTTTTTGCTTAATTGTCGAAATACTGGTTCCGGTAAATGGTGTATCTCTTTCTTTTAAATGATTTCCAATTGTTTTAATGGCCTTTTTCATGCTTTTCTTATAAATCCCTATTGATTTATTGTTGTTAGAAAAAACATGTTTATCGTGCGCATTTTCAATTATGACTTCTTGCAGTATTGTTTCTAATTTTTCTTGTGCCTCCATTGTGGTATTTATTTAGATTGATTCTAAAGAATAATTTTCACAAATGTAGATTTGTACGAAAATTAAATCAATACCATAAAAAAGGGAAAATTATTTCTATAATTGAGGTAGTCAAAATACCTCAATTATAGTAGGAAACAAAGCATAATATATTTTTAAATAATACGAAAATTACTTTATTTTTTTCTCTAATGCATAAAGTATTAGTTCAGGAGTTGTATGCCTGCCTGTTTTTTTCATGATGTTTTTTCGATGTGTCCTGAAGGTATGAATGCTGATAAAAAGCTGCGAAGCGATACTTTTTCCGTTGTTTCCCTGCGCTATTTGTTTTAGGATTTCAAACTCTCTTAGTGTCAGTTTTTCATCACTTTGGGAAGTTGGCAGAGCAAAAACATCAATAAATGTATTTAAGGTTTTGTGACATATATAACGCTCTCCGTGCTGAATTTTATATAAGGCATCATAAATGGTCTGCTCTTCACAATCTTTTGATATGAAGCCGTTTATATTTTCTTTTAAGAAACTGTCAATGGTTTGTTTGTTCTTAAAATACGAAAGGATTATGATTTTGCATTTGGGATAATTTGTTTTAATAATCTTAAGATCATCATCATAAAACAAAAAAATATTGTTGGGATCAATAATCAAACATTCTATATTATTTTTATCCAAACACTTAAACAATTCTTCTCTTGAATTTGCCACTTTTAAACTGGGTGTTTTTACCAGCTTTTTAAGTGTGTGCCTCAGTCCAATTATGTGTAGGTTTTCGGAATCGGCCAAAAGGAAATTTTTCATTTTTACTATTTAGATTTAGTCTAAACAAAAGTAATATAAAAATGAATATTATGCATCTATTAAATGTAAAAAAATAGTTTTTTTCTTATAATCATAATAGTTTTTTGTGATAAGCTGCATGTAGTAAAACAAAAAAAGCCCGGACAATGTCCGAGCCTTTTTTCTATTCTATATTGCTTTTAAATTCGCTTAGAATTTATACGCTATGCTTCCCATTAATGTACGTGGAGCCTGAACGTTTATTGTTGAATAACCGTTAAAGTATAATTCGTCTGTAAGGTTATTTACTTTTAATGATACTCTGTATTTAGGCTGATCGTAATACAATGCAGCATTTACTACAGAATATGAAGGAAGTTCAAAAGTTTCACCTGGTCCAGCATTGTACACGTATGTAGCATCTCCATAGTTACCACCAAATCCTAAACCTAATCCTTTTAGTTTTGTTGTTTGAAGGTTGTAGCTAAACCAGTAGTTAATTAAATTTTCCGGTCCTGCAGTTATAGGTCTTAGATCATTTAACTCAGAATCATTTTTTGCATAACCCACAAGTAAGTTTAATCCAGGGATTGGGTTTGCTGTAACTTCTAATTCAAAACCTTTACTAAATTGTGTACCGTTTTGTATGCTTGCATTTGGCAGGCTTGGGTCAGAAGTTACGATATCTTTTACTTTGATATTATAGTAACTAATTGTAGCACTTAGTTTATTTTGGAAAGCATTTGCTTTAACACCAAACTCAAACTGGTTTGCTCTTTCAGGGTCAAATTGTTTCAATACAAGAGAACCTCCTTCATTTGCACTTGCAAATCCAACGTTTTTAAAACTATTTTGGTAGTTACCAAATACTGATAACTGATCTTTTAAGATTTGAAAAACGGCACCAAATTTTGGCGAAAATGCATTTTGAGAAAATTTGCCAGCTTCTGTACCTGAAAGCGGGTCAAATGATCCTTGATTTTCAAAATGATCAAAACGTACTCCTGCCGAAAGAATTAATCTTTCTGTAATGTTAATGGCATCTGCAACATACGCACTGTAAGTTGTTACCGCGCTGTTACTGGTATATGGATCATTATCATTTCCAGAAATCCTATTTCTTACATTTGTTGGATTAAAGTCATAATAATTAGCTGCAGTTCCTGTATAATTGATTACATCATACGCAGCATAATTTTTGATATTTTTGAATACTAAATTATTTGAACCGTAATAAATATCACCACCTACTAAAAAGCGGTTTCTCATTGATCCAATGTTGAAATCACCATTAAAGTTTTGTTGGAATTCGATAGCATTATCTCTACCATTTGCATCCCATGCATTTCTTGATAATTGTTGGTTTGGTAAAAGGTAAAACCATGTTTGCAAACCAGTTGCTTTATTAGAACTGCTGCTAAATACAGTTTGTGAAGTCCATTTTTCAGACATTTGGTATAAAGCCTGTGCAAAAACATTTAATGTTTTAGTATTCATCACAAATTCGTCTCCTAAAAATGATCTTTTAAAGTTGATGTCAAGATCTTTAGCATTGGTTACTCCTAATCCAGATGGAGCTGCACCAAAATAAATTAGAGGCATACCTGAGTTATCCTGGTTTCCTATTTCTGCATCAATAGAAATGGTAAGTTTATCATTTACTTTATAAGAGAAAGATGGCGCTACGAAAAAGCTTTTTGAGTAACCGAAATCCTGAAAAGTATTGGCATTTCCAAAAGCAGCATTTAATCTGAATAATGCTGTATTGTCATCGTTGATTGGAGTATTAACATCAGCCGTTAAACGGTTAAAACCGTAACTTCCGTTTTGGTATGAAACTTCTCCTGCAAAGGTTTCAAAAGGTTTTTTAGTCACACGGTTGATTAATCCTCCGTATGAAGAAACTACGTTTCCAAAAAGTGTAGCCGATGGCCCTTTTATAACTTCAATTCTTTCAAGGTTTACCGCATCAGTATTACTGTTTACTTTTCCTGCAAGACCGTTTCTTACTAAACTTTGTGTTGTAAATCCACGAAGTGAATACCAAGAAGCTCCGTCACCGGCACGGTTAGTAGCTGCCCATAATTGGTATAAACCCGGAACGTTTTTTAAAGCTTCGTCCTGGTTTGTTACTAACTGGTCTTTAATTAATTCTTTAGTTACAACATTGTAAACTTGTGAGTTTTCAAGGTTTTTAACAGACATTCTAGATACATATTGACTTTCTGCTTTAGTATACTTGTTTGCATTTCCTTTAACAAATACTTCTGTCAAGGCTTCAGATGTAGTTATCAATGTAAAGTTTACCAAAAGTTCTTTTCCTGCTGTAACAGTAATGATTTCTTCTTTAGGTGAAAACCCTACTACAGAAGCCTTTAGTGTATAATTACCCGGTCTAATGTTTTTGATTTCGTAATTTCCCTGAGCATCAGTAACGGTTCCAATCTTTGTTCCTTTTAAAGTTACAGAGATATTATCGGCAATTTCATCATTCGATAATGAAACCGTACCTCTAATTGTACCTGTCTGTGCAAATGAAGCAGCGCCCATAAGCAGCATAAAACAGCTCAATAGCGGAAGTAGTATTTTTACTTTCATGTTATTTAGAATTATTTTTAATAGCGCAAATTTATGTGTTGTGTTAAAACAAACCAAATTATTTGTATTTATTCCAAATAATAATAACGTAAATAGATTTTACTGTTTATTTGTCAATTTTTTAAACATAAAAAAGAAGAATCTCTTTTTTTTAACGAAAACCGGCCAATTAATTAATGTATAAAAAACACGTTTGCGAAAGATTATGCCACTATTTTGAAGTATTTAAGTCGTTATTTTATCCTAAATCATTCAGTGAAATAATCTGTGGGATTTTTGGTTAAAAAAAGGGTGTTTATACCCTTTTTTCATTTCTTATATTGTGATAAATTTGATCCATATTTACATAATACACTTACAATCAGTAAATTATTTATTCTCATACGCACCTACAAAGAGAATATTCTACATGCCTTCTTTTTACTATATGCTTAATTATTTCGTATGCCTTTGCATGAATCAGGCAGCATAACGTATTCATTGCCCTGCCCTTTTATTTATAAAACTTTTGAAATTAAAATAACGATATCAAATGAATTAATAAATTAAAAACCAACGATTATGAGTTCAATAGTACCACCAGACAAGAAGGCTAATTATGAAAAATTATTTGCTTCCTGCATTATCAGAGAGGCTAAATATCCTGAAATTGATAAACTAGTTGAGAAAATGGCTTTGAATAAAGCGAGATATCAAGCTGTGGGAGATCCGTTAAACATTCCCTGGTATGTCATTGCAATAATACATTGTATGGAAGCTAGTTTAAGGTTTGATACTCATTTACATAATGGCGATCCGCTTACCAAACGTACCGTTCAGGTTCCTGCTGGGCGTCCAAAAACAGGAAATCCTCCTTTTACGTGGGAATACAGTGCCAATGATGCTTTAGTTTTTGATAAACTAAACTTATGGACGAATTGGGAAATTGCCGGAATCCTCTATAAACTGGAATTATTTAATGGCTTAGGTTATTATAGACAAGGTATTAATTCGCCTTATTTATGGAGTTATTCGAATCATTATACAAAAGGAAAATATGTTAAAGACGGAAAATATGATCCGAATGCAGTTTCTAAACAATGCGGTGCTGCGGTATTGCTGCGACGTTTGAGTGAGCAAAAACTCATAACACTTCCAAATGGTCATATTGTAGAACAAATACTGGCGCAGGGCAATAAAACATTGTATTACACTGGAACTGTTACCAACGAAGCTAAAGAACTGCAAATACTGCTTAATAAAGCCGGAAGTATATTAAGAGTCGACGGAAAAGCAGGTGAAAGAACCTCATCTGAGTATTTTAAATTCAGTAAAACGTATTTAAAAGGAGATCCTAGAAGAGCGTGATATTTTAACCGTTTGAAATAAATACAATGGGACTGACTTCTAACGTAAACGAATCATTTAAGAAACATATTTATTCCATCGTAACAGCTGCGGTTATTGCGCTGCTAACGTTTGGTTATCTCTCTTATGTGCTTCCTAATAATGAACGTAAAGAAGACGCAAAAAATATATCTATTCTGGAAGGCATCGAAAAACATTTAGTTGGATACATTGATGATCAGGTAAAATATATTAGTGAAGAAAAAATGAAGAGTCTTAAGCTTTTACAATATAAAGGCTCTGCTGATGTTTATATTGATACTATTTTAATTGATAAAAAAGGGTTTCAGCAATTACAAGACGGAACTATCAAGCTCTCAAGAACAATTAAGTTATCAGGAAAAAATAATTTTTTTAAAAACCGCAAGTTAGAGGATAGTATTATTAAGGATAAAATTAGTATTGATTTGGCTAAATTTCTCAATAAAATTAATTCTACCACGCATTTTACTTCCTTTTATATTTGTCCTATTGAGAAAGGAAAATGTCGGGTTGAGAAATCATTTCTTTCCCAAAATGTCAGTCTTATTGATCAGGATAGTTTAATTAAATACAATAGAAAAAATGGTCCTTTTAGTTTCAAAAAATCTTCAAAACATTATTATACGGATCAAATCAATATTCCTCATACCAATCACACTTTATTTTTAGCCGCAGGAATTGATAAATCTGCTTTTGACCTCAACGTTCGGCAGATAAACTCTAATCTTTTGATTTTTAGTCTTATTTCAATTATTGTTCTAATATTAGGCATTAATTTCATAAAACCCATTATAAGCAGTTACAAAGAAAGACTCAGTCAAATTGATCTGGTTGGTGTTGTGTTTTCCATAGGATTACTAGTCGCTGTTATTGTGGTTTTTGCAGCATTATCGCATTGGAACAATACCATAAAAACCAGAAATATAAATGACTTAGAACTGTTGGTAAATAAAATCGATACTTCATTCAAAGAACAAATTACGGCTTATCAAAGCTGGAAAAAAAGGGATTTATTATTTGGGAAAGAATGGAAAAACCAAAAAAATTCATTTGCAAAAATATTTCTGGTAACCGGTTCAAAAAAAACGGCTTTAAATGGAGAGCTTCTTACTAAAAAAGATTCTTTGCCTGATGATCAAAAATGTTTTATAAATGGAAATACTGATTTTAAAAAGGGTACAAAAAACTCAAAACTGATTAAGTATTTAGATGGTTATTTCCGAATGGACAATAAAGCATTAATTACAAAAAATTTGAGTAATAATGCTCCGGATATATCGAGAAAATATGCGGATAGAATGTATTTTAAAGCGCTTCAGCAAAAAAATATAGAAAATAAAAAAACAGAGCCTGTACTTACTGCAGTTTTTTCAAGAGAAAATAATCGATATCAATTAATATATGCTGAAAAAGATACTCTTAAAGAAATCAATCAGGAATCTGAAAGTAATGGCATTAAAGGAATTGCGTTTAGGGAATATTTTTCTAATGAATTAGAATTACCGCCCGGAACCGGTTATATGCTTATCGATAAAGATGGAGATGTATTAATGCAGAATGATCCCAAAAAAAACATCTATCAAAACCTGCTTTATGTATCTCAAAACAATCCTGCATTTATAAGTCTGTTAGCTGGCGTAGATATACCGTCATTTGAGATGGAATATATGGGAATACCTTATCAGATCTGTGCAAAAAAATTAAATATTAAAACTGAATCTCCAGTTTATATTCTGGCAATCCGTGACTTGTCACACACCAATCGTTTATCCATATTCACGTTTACAAACGGATTCCTGATTTCATTTTTATATGGCTTTTTCATATTATTAATTAATTACATCTATTCAACAATCTTTTACAATGGTCGAATAGGTACATTATCAAAACATCATTTCTATTATCTTTTCCCGGACAGCAGCCGAACTACTGAATATAAAAAGTTATTAATTGTCAATTGTGTTTCTATTGTATTGGCCCTAATAGTTGCTTTTAAGTCTTCTCCTTCATTGGCATTTATCTTTTGTATCGTACTGGGTGTTAATGTTGCATTTATTAATTTAATTACTTTAAATATCCGCACATTAAATCCTAAAAAAGAACTTATTAAACTAGTATTGATTTTGTTTCTTCCGGCAATTTGCCTGCCTATGGTTTTGTTCTTTTATTATAATGTTTTTATTGCTGCTCTTGCGCTTTTTGGCACACATATTCTTTTAATAATCTTGTATTATAAAAACTGGCGAAAAAGAGAAAAAGCAGAACTTAGTGTATTTGCAAAGAAAAACAAAGGAGTAAACAGAAAAGCTTATACCAGATTCCTGACAGCAAGATTATTATATCAATTTGTTGTATTTCCGTTTGTTCTTGTTAGTGCTTTTTATGTAAATGAATTGAATGATTTTGCGCGCTATTACTGCTCGTCACTTGACGCGAAAGAACAAAAAATAAAAGATAAAAATGATTTTATTATAAATGACAGAATAACCAATGCTTACAACTGTAATTGTAAGGAGCAAACTAGAGACCAAACGAATGATCAAATTATGCAAAAGGCTAATCTTGGCTTTTTTGATCGTCCTTCGAGTTACGAAATTAAAAATTTCACATTCAACGAACTTAGCCGCAAATATTATTTAAACCTGCTGGCAATTCTACATAATGAAAACAATAATTTTTCGTTTCTAACACTTTTTTTCTTGTTGGTTACTTTCTTCTTTCTAGCCAGTTTAGCCTATAAATTATTAAACTATTATAGTAATCGTTTCTTCTTTTATGATTTAATGCAGGCATATTATGAAAAGTATTATCCCTGTACAAAAAATGAATTAGCAAACGATCATATTTTTATACCTATGGTAAATAATTATGATATTAAAAAACTAATTCAAATTGATCATAATAGCTGCGAAATACAACCCGACAAAAGATATACCGGTAATGAAGACTGCCCTGAACGTGAAATTAGTATCGATCAGGTTTTTTATAAAGATAAAAAAAATGAAATAAGCCCTTATTTAAGAATGGATTTTATACTGAATATCAATCACAAGCAATTTTGTGAGCAGTATGAAGATATCTGGGAATCCCTGCCTGAAGAAACGCAGTATGTGCTTTTTGATTTTGCCCAGGATCACTTTGTAAATTACAAAAATAAAGATACTCTTATAAACCTTATGGAAAGAGGAATTATTGACTGCCATCAATTAACGGGAAGACTAAAAATGATGAGTCTGAGTTTTAGGATTTTTATTTTATCTAAGAGTAAACGTGATGAATTATTTGTACAGAAATTTAAAGATGAAAGCAAAAATGGAACTTACAGTAAATTGAAATTTCCAATAATAATTATTGCAGTCAGCGCATTAGTTTTATTAATGTATCTTAACAAAGATAGTTATGATCAGGTAACTTTAATGGGAGGCAGCGTTGTAACGGTACTGGCTTTGATTAATAAAATCCTTGATGCAAACAAGAGTCTGTAAATTAAAAAAACTAAATTTTCCGAATTTTAGAATTCGGGATGTTATATCTGTATTTTTAAAGATCTTTTTCTTAGAAATGAAATCAAAAAAAGCGGAAAATCTATTTTCCGCTTTTTATTAATTACTTCCGCTATTGGTCGATTCACTTCCGGTGCTTCCAGCCCCGCCGCTGTTATCGTTTCCAAGGTTTTCATCGGTTTCTTCGTTTTCTTCAAAATCACTTTCGTCTCCCCAATCACCAGTATTCGGTTTTTGAGCAGGATCGTTGGCGTGTGTGTTTCCGTACTCTTTATCTTCATCTGGGTTTCTGTCCTGAGAATGTAAACGTGAATCTACAGTCGGGCTCCAAATTTTATTTTCGTGGCGATCATTTTCATCATGAAAAAAATCGCTATTGCTGTTTCTCGTTTCCATATTTACTTTTTTAAAATTGAACTAAAGAACTCTTTTTTATCAATTCTTAAAATTCAGCAAAAAACAATGATTCTTATTATACTTTTTTAGGAGAATATTACAGCTTTTCTATAATTGATTTTAGATAACATATTGTGTTTAGAGTTAGTAACCGTAAATTATATAATTGACAAGCCTCTTAATTGTAAGATTCTGATTTTCAGACGTCGTACATTTGACTTATAACAATCTAAAAAATTAGAAACCATGAATACTTCAAAAAGCAAAGCAAGCACAGCGAGTGCTAAAGCATCAGATAAAAAAACTGATAAAAAAGAGGAAACATCAAAAAGCGGTTCTAAAACTGCTGCGGATAAAAAAACTACTAAAAAATAACTTTAAAAAAAATATAGTATGAGCTTAGATGAAAGAGAAAATTACCGTCAGGACGACCAGAATTTTCAAGAAAATGAAAAAGGATATCAAGATAATGCAATCGATGCGCCGCCAGTAGATCATTCTATCAGCAATTCGGCAGAACCGGATTATGGAAATGATTTGGTAACCGAAGAAGTTGACAATCAGGAATTATCAGGAGAAAATCTTGGTAATGAATCTTTCGATAATGAAAGACTTGGGAATAATGAGTTTGAGCAAAACGAATTCGCAAGTGACAATGACAACAATAAAGAATTTGAAGAAGACGATGATTACGGAGATGAAGGTCTTGGTGATATAGATGATGACGATGAAGAAGAAGTTGACGATGACGATGAAGAAGGTACAAATCCTGATAGAAATTTATAATACTAAAAATAAACCGCCTGTACTGCAGGCGGTTTTTTAGTTATAATCACAAATAATAATTAATCAATAAATTAGAATTATAAATTGCTTCGAAATTTCGACCTTAGTATCCAAATTATAATTGAACAGCAATGACCGAATCTCCTATTAAAATTCCGTTTTCATATTATCTTAATTCAGATGTTATTTTCCTTGCCAAAGATCTTTTGGGAAAAGTACTTTGTACACAAATTGACGGCGAAATTACTTCTGGCATAATTGTAGAAACAGAGGCTTATTTCGGGATACAAGATAAAGCTTCTCACGCTTACGGCGGACGAAGAACGGATCGAACGGAAACTTTATACAGTCAGGGCGGCGTTTCCTATGTTTATTTATGCTACGGAATTCATCATCTTTTTAATATCGTAAGTTCTGTTGAAGGTGAACCTCATGCAGTTTTGATTCGGGGAATTGAACCTTTGACCGGAAAAGATATTATGGAAACGAGACGAAATATGCCGGCATCAAAAGGGGCTGTTTCTGCTGGCCCGGGTTCTGCGGCAAAGGCTTTGGGTATTGACCGTTCTTTTAACAAAAAAGATTTAGGCGGAGAAGAAATCTGGCTGGAAGATCACGGCATTCGTTATACTGAAGATCAAATTGCAGCTTCACCTCGTGTGGGCGTTGCTTATGCGCAGGAAGATGCGCTTTTACCTTGGCGATTTTTTATTAAAGGAAATAAATATGTCAGCAAACCTAATAAGGTATAAAACGGTAATTTTTCGAAACTTTAAAATTTTATAAATTTGCAGCAATTATTGAGGTGATTTATACCTCAGCATCTATTCAATTTCTCCATCAAAAAATAAATGACAATACAAGATTTAATTGGTGATTATTCCATTTCCGGAAGCAATCAGGAAGAGAGCAATCAGATTACTTACAAAGGTATTTTGAGTTTATCCTTAGATGATAACAATAGAATTATTGCAAAATGGTTCATCAATAATGCACAGGTTCAAAAAGGTCATGGTTTCTTTAAAGATAATATCCTGGTTATTAATTTTAGTTATAAAGGCGACGACAATAAAACGTATAAAGGCGTTGTGGTTTACAGATGCATTACTAAAGATATACTCGATGGTTTTTGGTCAGAAAAACATGGAAATCCGTTGTTTTTAGGTACAGAGCATTGTTTGAGATTGGAAACTACAGAACGGCTGAATTAAAATCAACAGTATATAATTTCATTGGTTTTGCTTTGCCCCGCAAAAGTATTTCTCCCTTTTGAATATAGGTTATCGAATGATCTTCGGGAAGTGCATTTTTCATGGTTTCAGAAATAACAAAATCGTGATTAAAATTATTGCATTCACATTGAATTCTTGAAGTTGTATTTAAGAGATCTCCGTGATAAACAATTTCTTTTTTTACTTTTCCTACCCAGGTAGTTACGGCGGTTCCTATATGCATTCCGGCTTTAAACTTTGGAACCAGATTATATTTTCCTAAATAATATTCCCGTTTATTTTCTATACATTGTTTAAGAAGATAAAAACAATACACACAGCGTTTTTCTTTTAATCCGACAGATGATTTCCAAGTCAGAATAATTTCATCTCCCACGTATTGATAAATTTCTGCACGCGAAGCTTGAATCGCATCGGTAAAATCATTGAATAAATCCTGCAATAAATTGCTGTATAGAATATCCCCTAATTGTTCGGCAAGTGTGGTGGATGATTTTACGTCGACAAACATAAAAATTCGCTCTTCCTGAATTGGTCTGTGGTATTGTCCTGTAAAATAATTATAGAAAAAACGAGAACTTAATAAACTGCTGATTTCTAAAAAGAGAATTAAAAATATAGATGCTCCCACAGAAAACATATAATCTTCGAACAAACGTTCTTTAGCATATTTAATAAAAACTTCCTGATAAGAAAGATGTCCTAACATTTCTGAAAATATCAGCACAAAGAATAGTAAAAACAACAATATGCTTATGCTGTAAATTAGCGCTTTTAAAAGCATCGCTCCTAAAAAGGAATATCGGTTTAAATTGATAAGACGCTTCTCAAAAATTATAATAATAAAACCAATAAAAACGCCTATAACTATGCCGGGCAAAAGCTTTAAATAATCAAAGTTGGATTCTGCATCTGTAATTGAGGCATATAGTAAACCTAAGATTCCGCCAACAATAGCGGCTTTTATAACAAGACCGTATTTTTTATAAAAAGGTAACTTAGGCAATTCCATATTTAAGATGCTTTCGTTCCTTATAAAAATAGATAAAATCTTAATATAAACTACCACAGAAGTTTTGCTGTTCAAAAAAAATCCCTGAATGAAATTCATTCAGGGAAAACTTTATTCTTATAATATTAAATTTCTACGGGCTGCTTATAAACTTCCCAGTCTGTATAACCGTGAGTTCCTAAACCGTAATGCAAGTCGCGATTGGGCTGCGTCAATTCCCAATTATTTTGTAAACGTTCTACTAAATCAGGATTCGAGATAAACGGTTCGCCAAATCCGGCAATGTCAATGGTTCCGGCATTAATGAGTTGTTCTGATTTTTCTCTGTCCATACTTCCGGCAAGAATAATAACGCCATCATACCAAGAACGGAAACGCTCTATAAAACCATCCGGTAAAGCATGACTTCCTTTTGACTGCTGATCCATGATATGGATATAAGCAATGTTTCTTTTCTTTAATTCTACGGCTAAATATTGATATGTTGCTTCTATTTCATCATAATGCGGCAAGTCTCCTAAACCTCCGTATGGCGTTAACCGAATCCCAACTTTTTCATTGGTTAGAGCATCAACAGAAGCATCAATAATTTCCAGTAAAAATCTTGAACGATTTTCGATACTTCCTCCGTATTCATCTTTACGATTGTTTACAAAAGGGTTTAAAAACTGTTCGATCAAATAACCATTGGCTCCATGAATTTCTACACCGTCAAAACCTGCTTTAATGGCATTTTTAGCCGCATTGGCAAAATCAGTTACAACATTTTTAATTTCATTTACAGAAAGTGCTTTAGGCTTTGATGCCGGAACAAAACCTTCTACTCCATTTTCATTATACCCCCAAGCTGATGTATTTTGCGCCTGAATATCGGATGGACCAACCGGAGCAATTCCGTTAGGCTGATTTGAAGTATGTGATACCCTGCCTACATGCCATAATTGAGAAAATATTTTACTTTCTTGTTCATGTACTGCTTTTGTAACTTTCTTCCAGCCTTCAATTTGCTCTGCTGTATATAATCCGGGAATATAAAGTACGCCTTTTGCTGTTTCAGAAATGGCTGTTCCTTCTGTAATAATTAAACCGGCGCCAGAACGCTGTTCATAATAAACCGCATTATTTTCGTTTGGAATACCATCTTCATTTCTTGCTCTTGTCATTGGTGCCATCGAGATACGGTTTTTTAATTGTAATGAACCAATCTGTACCGGTTTAAAAATATCTATTTTCATAATAATCTGCTTTCTTATTTTTTAATTAACCAGCTTTCAACAGCTCTTGAAAAATCTGCTACATCAATTGGGTGACGGCTTGTAATAATGTTTCCATCAGTTACAACGGGTTGTTCAAGAATAGTTCCGCCGGCATTTTTTAAATCTACCTGAATGTTCCAGTATCCTGTCAGTTTTCTTCCTTTTAAAATATCGGCAGAAGCCAATACAACCGGAGCGTGACAAATAGCAGCAATTAGCTTTCCGGATTTATTAAAATCCTGAATAAATTTGATTACATCTTTATCATAACGAAGGTTATCAGGATTCCAGGCTCCTCCGGGAATAAATACCGCATCGTAATCACTAACTTTTATTTGGTCTGCAGTACGGTCAAATTTTATCCACCCAACTGGCTGTAAGTATTGAATTGCCATAACGTGTGTATTTGCCATCTCAGGAAATACTAAACCGTATCTTTCTGGAGCGGGATTAAATTTTGGTGACACTATTTCAACTTGAGCTCCTAATTCTTTAAAATACCATACTGGTCCGGTCAATTCAATTTCTTCAAAACCATCGGCAACGATTACGGCAATTTTTTTTCCTTTTAGGACTGTTTTGTTTTTTACAGGTGTAAAGAAAAAATCTTTTAATGCTTCGTTCCCTGGTGCGTTTAATAATTTTGTCACCGGCATATTTACAACGGCTGACTGAGTAGACAATTGATTTACAACTTCTAATTCATGACTGTAGTTTGTTTTCATTTCGTTTGTTTTTACGGTTACTTGTGCTTCTACATTTACTACAGCAAGTACGCTTGTTATACCTGCTGCAATGATTTTACTAATTGTTTTCATTTTTTTAGGTTTTAAATATTAATAATTTGTGTTGATTTTTTTCTGCTGAATATTACTCCCGAGTAAGCGGTGCAAATTCGATTAGGTTATGGATTCCGTCCTGAAACGGCTGTTTTTTTATACTCGTATTTAGGTAATCTATTACGGGCTGAATTGGCGGAAAATTTAAATGATATTGAAAGGCATCGTTGCTTCTGAATTTTTCGAAAGTGACAAATTGGGTTTTATCATTTTCCAATTGTGACAATTGATACGTTACTACGCCGGGTTCACTTCTAAACTGCGGCATTGCAGTATGATAAACCTCCATGAAGTTTTTCTCTGTTCCGGCTTTTGCATCTACAAAAAGCATAATGGTTAACTGATTGTCTTCTTTTTTACTTGTTCTTCTCCATTGCTCTTTAGTGAGAGGCTCTAAATCTTTTACATAGATTATTTTCTCCGGTTTTACTAGGGCTGTTTTGGCAAGTTCTTTTACAGATTTTGAATTGTTTTTATTTAATTCTGTTTTACTCGTCCAGCGTTCAAATAACCAGATAACGGATTTGTTGTTTTGCTCAAAATAAGCTTCAGACATAATGTTGCTTTCGTTTGAAAGTGATTTTTGAACGTACTCGCTTATGGCTTTTTGAAATTTTTCCAGATATTGTTCTTTTACTTCGTAGCGTGTAAGTTTAGCTGTTTCATTTTGTGCAGTCGCTAATGCGCTTTGCAATGAAAACAGAACGGTAAAAATCCCTAAGACTTTTTTAGAAACTGTGAGTTTTGCTTTTGTGATCATAACTTCTAAATTTTTAAAGATTATTTATTTCTATTTTTAAAGATGAAAACGCCCAGATAATGAAATAATAAACCTACTGCCCATGCACCAGTTTGCCAAAGCGGCCATAGATACGTTCTGTCTGTTAAAAACCAAATGGTCCAAATGGCAGGAATTGATAATACAAATACTAGTAAGTGAATTCTGAAACCTTTTTTAGGGTCAATGTGAGCAATTGTATGCTCGTTTGCTAGATGTCTCATGATATTAAAATTTATTAATTGATTGTTTTATATAAGTTGTGTTCCTAATTTTTCTGTTTTTTTCAGCCATTTAGTACGCTGTTCTTCTGTTGATTTTCTCATAAAACCAAAAGTGGAGAATTTGATAGGATCAAATCCTACGTAACCGAATACGATGTCTTTAAGGATTTGATATTGAGAAGCACGATAGATGAGATAGAACCACCATTTTGGAGTGTCCATCGTAATTAACAGCCTTAGGCTTTTTCCTTTTAAAAGTTTTTCGGGGAAGATTTTTCCTGAGTGATGTTTGAATGCAAAATCAGGCATAAAGATTCTGTCTATAAATCCTTTGGTAATGGCAGGCATAAAACCCCACCAGTTAGGATAAGACAATACAATGTGATCTGCCCAGGAAATGAGTTCCTGAGCCTGAATTAGATCTTTTTCAAGCGGTACTGTTTTTCCGGTTTTATATCCGTCAGCAAGATTTACGTCGAAATCTAGTTCAGAAATATAAATGGTTTTACAAATTGCTCCTGTACGCTCTACTCCTTTTTTGTAAGCATTAAGTAAGGCATTACAAAATGAGTTTTGAGAAGGATGACCAAGTATTAATAAGATATTCGTTTTCATTGCGCATCATTTTAATTTGACACTGCAAAGATTTTAAATAATGGAAAGTACTTCCTGACACAAATGTGTCAAAAACTATTGGTGCGCTAATTTTTGACGAATTCTGGTAAGTGTTTGTCTTTCAATACCCAGATAACTGCAAAGATGCGAAATTGAAATTCTGTTAAACAGCTCTGAGTGACACTTTATAAAATCGAGATAACGTTCCTCGGCGGTTTGAAATATAAAGCTTTCGATACGGGCCTGCTGACGTTTTAAAATTTCTTCGGCAACTAATCGTCCGTATCGTTCAAAGCTCGGTAAATGCTCATAAATCCACTGTATGTTTTCATACGAAAGACAAACCATAATTACTGGTTCTAAACACTGAATTGAATATTTACTGGGCTGCTGTGTTATAAAAGCGGGATAATGTGTGGCATATTCACCTTCGGCATAAAAACCTACGGTAATTTCATTGCCTTCGTTATCTATAAAAGAAGAACGCACTAATCCGCTAGCTATAAAACCTATAGCTTTTTGTACTTTACCGTATTGAAGAAAGAAGTCTTTTTTGTTGAATTCTTCAATAGTAATTTTTAAAGCAAATTGAGAAAGTTCAGCATCAGTAACATTAGGACAAATTTCCTTTACTGATTTTAGAAATATTTCTTTGGCCGAATTCATCATGGTTTATTGCTTTGAAGCCTCTAATTTAAAAAGAATATTTTTTTAAAATGTAAAAACCAAACCATTATTTTCTACAAATAAAAACTTATAATGTGCTGTGTATTAATTTTTTATTAACTTTAACGTCCCATCAAAATTTAGCCAGCTGAATATTGTAACTTCCTAAATTTAAAATTATGAAATGGTTCGTGACTTTAAAAACAACATTTAAGGACAAATTTTTTAAATCAAACCTTAAAAAAAGTTTTGTGGATTTAGAGAAAGGAAAACAGCTTTATTCCACCAGCCACTTTCAGGAGGCTATAATTCATTTAGATAATGTTGTCAATTATGAATTTGATTCGACGGCTTATGAATTAAGGGCGAGTTGTTTTCAAAAACTGGAACATCATTATAAAGCCATTGAAGATTTTGATAAGGTAATTGAATTTAATCCGCTAGAGTTTTCTTATTACTACCACAGGGCCGTTTCTAAAAAAGCCGTTTTTGATTTTACGGGACAAATTCAGGATCTTCATAACTGTATTCATTATTACAAAAAGAATAAAAATATAGAAGTTGGTTTATTAAAAATATTTGAAACTGATTTAATAAACGCTGGAAACCATATCGAAAAACTGAAATATAATATCAGCTCTTTTCATAATAATTCTTATTTAGAGATAAAGGCATTACTAGCTGATTGTCTGCATCAAATAAAGAAAATAAGGCTTAAAAGAAAAAAAATCAGAACGCCTTTTCGCCAGATCAAAAAAGAAGGAATACCTTCTATAATAAATCCTGAAATATAGATCTTCTTGTTATGATTTCTTTTCTGTTTCAGATTTCATTTTCCTTAAGTTTTTATGAATAATACTGCGGGTTGATTTTTTCTTTAGTTCATAATCTTTGGTACATTTTTGTAATTCTGCCAATAAGATTTTAAAACAATTATACAAAACATCGAGTTCTTCCATGTTTTGATAAATCTTAAGATCATCTTCTGATGTTGTTTGTACCGCAATAGATTCATCTTTGTATTTCTCAAAAATTTGCAGCAATTTTCGATGTTCTATGTTATCAATTCCCTGCATAACAATCGATCAGTATATTTATAATTTTCATGGTGTAATTTGCAAAAGCGGGTCAATATCTATACTTATTTTGCTGAGTGGCAATGTTTGTACAGTTTCTGTTTTTATTTTATTTGTGTTTCCTGATATTCTATTTAAGGCAGCTTGTAATAAAGTTTCAGAGCGGTTTCCTAAAGCAAATACTTCCGGCTGTTGTAATTCATTTAAATTTATTTCAGGGTTTATACCTTTTGAATAATTCCCTTCGTGTCTGGCATTAAATAATTTATATATGGAAGGATATAATATCCAGCCTCTTTTATCCGGATTGCGATCGTCTACAATTGGAAATCCTGCTACATCTTTACCAAATGTTTTTTCGCCAATTGTAATAACTTCCATATACGGTTTTAGGTTATTTATAATAAGTTCTGATGCCGATGCCGTCCTTTTTCCGCATAAAATATAAACTTTATTAATTCCAGGATGTGCATTGCGTAAAGCATCAAAACTTACCGAAGATTCATTGCTTTTTAAAGCCGTAGCAAAAGACTGGTCAACATTTCCTCCGTTTTGATTTCCTTCAAATTTTATAAAAAGATCGTCTGCTTTAATATTGGGTGCTAAAATTATACTTAATGCTGTCGCAGATGAGACATCTCCTCCTCCATTATATCTTAAGTCTAAAACCAATTCTGTTATGGATTTGCTTTTTAATTCCTGAAACATTTGCAAATACAATTGTGCTTGTCCAACATCAAAATGCGGAATGCTTACATAACCAATTTTAGTATTGTTATTTTCGATTACTTGATATGGAATGGGCTGTAAAAAGGTAAAACCCTGCAAAACAGAAACTGTTTTTGAATTAGAAAAACCTGATTGAGCAGAATAAGAAACGACTTTTAAATTGAGCTGCGTATCGGCAAGCATATTATTATACAGATTATCGTAGTTATCCAATTTCAATTCTGTTCCGTCAATATGAGTTATAAGCTGTCCTCTTTGCAAACCATTATTTTTTGCCGGAGAATCTTCTAAAACATATAATATTACGCCATAATATTTTCCTTCAAAAGCTATAAAACTTACGTCAAACCCGAATTTACTTCTAAGGCTTTTAGGTGAAGTTTCTGGTTTTTCAGGATGTATAGCGTAGGAATAAATATCTTCTGACTGCAGTAATATTTTAAAATATTCTTTTGGATCTAATGCTAAATTACCTTGGCTTTTTATTGCATTATTCCATAAATAGTATCTTTTCATTTGATTGTACATCCAATCGTTTACATATTCATTTGTGTTTTCTTCATACGTTATTGGCTCATCTGTGTTTTCACACGAAATAAGAAACAGGACAAAAAATAAAAAAGAAAACAACTTAATGTGTAAACAGTTTTTCATTGGATAATAATCTTAATTAATTATTTTAATGAGCTGTAAAATCAAAAAAATCTACCAGATTTAAACTTGCATCAACACTTTGAAATTTCCCATTTCCATCTTTTCTTTCATCCAAAACGATTAATCCTGATTTGTTCGGCAGCATCAGCATAACTGTAATAACTTGTCTGCCGTTTACATAAGATTCTGTTGTATTGTGTTTCACCAATTCCATTCTGATAATTGGAGGCAGACTTGACGGAAATTCTATAAAATCGCTAAAGTTATCTTTGCCAATGTTTTTTACTACTCCTACTACTTCTCCATTTACTTTGCGCATGATTCCGTCTAGTTTACCGCTATAACCGCTGGCAGAATATTTATTAAGGGTTGGAAAAATAAATTTGAAACCGGCATTACCTCTCTGTGTTATTTTTCCGGGTTTCGTTGCCAAAACATTATTTATCCATAAATCTTCTTTAGTATAAAAAGAGATCGTATCAATAGGTTTTGCAGTGGTTAGTTTATAAGAATAAAGAAGCTGCTTACTTACTTTATTCGTAATTTCAACCAGTTTCGTTTTATTTGAATAAAATACAAATTCATGATTTTTAGTAACTTTTTTTATGTAAGCATTTGTTTTTCCTTCAACAAGGATTTTTCCATCTACTGCTATCTGTATAGAATCTTTTTGTGCATTGTAACCTTGTATTACTACTTTTCCGGGCTGCTGCTCTTCATAATAAGGAACCATATCTTCATTGATGCAAGCCTGACAAAGGAGAAGTACAATTGAAAATAAAAGTATTGGAACAATTTTAGTTTTCATATTTTATATTTTGTCTTTATAATTATTTCTGAAAATAATTATCTGTTTACTTTTTGATAAATTTTATTTTTTTGGAAGTTGTATTATTTGATAGTACCAGAAAATAAATTCCCTGCGGAAGATTTGCTACTGAAATATTTTCTTTTAAATCTGCATTACTTTTAACTAATAATCCTGTAGAACTGTAAATTTTTGCTGCAAAATCTTCGTTTAGAAATTGTTCGCTTATTTCTAATTCTAAATTTTCGGCAACAGGATTTTGTTTAAGGTGAATTGTATCATTTTTATCGAAATCATCAACACCTAAAAGTGCTTCGGCTGTGATCCATACTTTATCAATTTCATATCCAACAAAATTGCTATTTTCATTTAATAAAGAAATATAAACATTTTGATTGCCCACAAACTGCGAAATATCTACCACATAATCTTTAAATTCAGGATCTAATTGTGATATTCTTTCCATGTAAACGGTTCCTAAAAGTGTCGCTGAAGCAGGATCTGGAGATGTTCCTCCATAAATTAAAATGTTTTTGCTTCCGCCAAAAATTGCCATTTGTGCTGTAAAATTCAATTCAATTTTTCCGCTGTAATACGATAAATCTATTGCTGGCAGCATGGCCCAGTTTTGTTCTATTATATCAAGCGGTGCACCTGAATTTAAATCAATATTATAAGTACCTAATACATTAAAATTACCATCTTTGATACCGCCTGTACTTTCATCAAATTGAATATTTTTTCGGGCACTCCAGTTACTGCTGTTGCCATCTTTGTCTAATAAAGTCCAATCTGAAACGTCACCATCCTCAAAATCATCTTCCCAAATTGTAAACTGGGCAGATGATACAGTTGTAATCATTAGTAATAAAAATAATAGTATAATTTTTTTCATATTTTATTTGTAAAAAGCATGGGCAGAAATGCTGCCCATGCTGAATTAAATATTGCTTAACCTAACGAATTAAAAACTTGAAAACTTAGTCCAGGTAGCTGTCCAAAGTGCTTCAGTTTTGAATGCACCTGTAGCACCTGTAAAGTCTAATGCTCCATCATTAAAGAATGGCTGAGTTAAAGACCATTTAGTTCCTGGAGCAACAGTAGATGTAGCGTTTCCAAAACCTAAAGCAACTGTTGTTGGCAATACTGGATTAACATATCCGTGGATAGATATTGCAGACCAAGTAGACCCAGTTGATACTGAAGGAGATTCCCAGTTGATTCCTCTGTTGTATCCTGTTACAGTAGCATCAGTAAGGCTGATTTGCCCTAATCTACGTACGTGAATTCCATTTTCGTATGAGTTAGCAGCTGTTGCAGAACTAACACCAATAATAGATAATTGAGAAATAACAGGACGTGTGATAATTGTTGTAGAAGTTCCACCAGCATTGTTATCTAACTCGATACCATTAGAATCTGGTACTAAGTTTGGTGCAGTACCACTTGTACTGTGAGTAGAATTAATATCAGCAAGTGCAATTGCTTTTGTGATTGATCCTGTGTATCCTAAATCAAAATCAAAGTTGTCATCATCCGGAGCAAAAGAAACTAAATGAGTAGCATTAACTCTACCTCCAAAAAATTCAAATGAATCGTCTCTACCGTAAGAAACCTGAACGTGATTAACTGTAGTAAGAGCACCAACTCCACCAAAAGTTACACCGTTGATTTCAACACCAGTTGCAGCATCTAAGATTCTACCAGCAAATTCAACACGAACATAAGAAATTGTTCCTGCATTGTGAGAAGCGTTAGATCCACCATAGTAAAAATCAGAAACATTTGGCTGATCACCTAATCCTTCGATAATATTAGTAGTTGACCCGTTATTTACCTGATCATCACCTAAAATTACAAGACCACCAAAATCTCCAGGAGCTCCTTTTGTAGAAGCGTTACCATCTAAAAGATTGTAACTTGTAAAGATAATTGGAGCATTTACAGTTCCTTGTGCATTAATTTTACCAGTTTTAGTAATTACAAGAACTCCTGTAGCAACACCAGCAGCAAGAGGTTTTGCTTTAATGTAAGTTCCAGCCTGAATTGTTAATGTAGCTCCTGATTTTACACGAACTACTCCGTTAATTTCCCAAACTTTGTCACTTGTCCAAGTTGTGTTAGTTGTAATATCTCCACTTACAGTTTGTACTGTTGCAGGATATCCGCTGTAGTCAGCCCCAGCAGCTTTCATAGAAAAAGAAGAATCAGCAGAAGAATCATCATTTTGGCAAGAACTCACAAGTAGAGCTACAATTGCGAACATAAAAAATTTTTTCATAATAATTTAATTATTGCTATATTTGCCGCTATTAAACTAGGCCTTTGGAGAGAGCAGCAAAATTTCTTTCCTCAGGTCTTTCTCGTTTTTGGTAAATTTGTTTTTTCAAACGCATCCGTTTTACCGTCCGGGGGAGCTTACCTAACTTCCATCTTTCACTATTAGGATTTTTTTCATTTCAATGAAAGGATCAACTTCGATTCCCTTTAAAATTTAAATACACAAAAAGATAAATGTCTTTGGATATGATAAACCTAATGCCTTTGTCTTCTTTTATTGTTTTGGCTTAAATTGAAGATTCCGTATATCTGCAGGTTTCATTCTTTTATCTATTTAAATTTTTCGAAGAACATTTTAAATACTCTCAGCAAAAAGAGTTTTTATTTTTACCCAACTTCTTTATTTATTAGTATTAGCTTTTGAAATAACAGAATATCATGGGTATTTTTTATTGTTAACTTTTTCTTAATATTCAGCAGGAAAATACTTATGATTATGAATTTAGTATTAACAATAGCTAATTTTAAAAATCATAGTTTAAAGAAATACTAATTGTTCTTCCGGCAAATGATTTAAAAACTACCTGATCAATATCCGGGTCATATTTATTGGTTGCATTGGCTCCAAGGCTAAATCTTGATCTTGGGTTAGATCCTGTAGGAACATCTTCTATTTTACTGTAGCTGTTTGTATTGTTGTAGGTTTGCACGCCTGTATCAAACATGTTTTTGATACTGAATTTAAACTGCAAATCTTTTTTCTTGAAGAATTTATAACTCAGCTGCGCATCTGTTTGTGAGTAAGGCATGCGGATTTCTTCTGCCGAATAATCGAATCCAACTAAAATATACTGATCTCCAACGGCATTATGTCTAAGGCTGAACCCAAAACGGTCGCCTACATAATCCATTCCTAAGTTATAAGTATAAGGCGACTGCCCGTAAAGCGGTCTGTTTGCTTCATAAAGTCCTCCGGTGCCATCCAGATTAACGTATGAAGTAACTTTGGTATCATTTACAGAAGCATTTCCGTAAACAAACAAATGTTTTAAAAGATCACCTTCTCCTAAAAAAGAAAGATTTTTGTAGAACTCTAATTCAACTCCCCAAAGTTTGGCTTTGTTTGAATTAATATTGTAGATATCCCTAACGCCAGACGGATTTAAATAACCCACGGCTTCAATTGGGTTATCTATGTCTTTATGGTATAAACCAAAGGACAAAATCTCGCCTCCAGAAGGAAACCATTCTAACTTTAAATCATAATTATTAGCAACACTTGAAACTATCCCGTTTGTATAATTATAAATTTTAGCGGCGCGAAGCGGGTCATAATATGGAATGCTTAATCGCTCTGCAAACTGCGGACGTAAAACTGATTTATTGTAACCCAATCTTACATTCATTTTATTTGTTGGACTGATAATTAAACTGGCAGATGGTAAAAATTGCCACACTTTATCATCTCCCTGCGCTTCTGAGAAACCATCTGGAGTTTCAGACTGACTTTCTATTTGAGTATATAAATAACTTTCTGCTCTTACTCCCCAAACCAATCTTACGTATTGACCAATTTTATCATCGAGCATTAAATAAGGTGAATGTATTTTTACGTCTCCCACATATTTGTTACCGTAGATGCCATATTTCTGCCAGCCAAAACCACCATAATAATAGTTTGATCCGTCTAGAAATTCCGAAAGCGGCTCATAAATTGTTGCAAAAGCAGTAGGTTGACCAACTGTAATTAATTTAGCCGATTCCTGCTGATTGGTTGCTTTTTTGTAAGTACCAAAATATCCTGCTTTGATATCGTTTGTAAAAGATTCTCCAAAATTAAAAGTGTATTTAAAATTGACAGCCCAATTGTAATCTACTTCATCATTTGTAAAATAACTTCGGCTAAACGGAAACCTGTTTCCATTGTTATCGACACTATAATTTGTTATAATATCATGACCTACTTTTCCTTTTCCTATGGCTACAAATGTGGCGTCTTTAGTATCTTTTGTAACATTTCCGTATGCTCCGTACCAATTCACTTCGAGTTTGTCGAATTTGTGATTTCCTTCCACTTTGTTTTGAATAAAAGTGGTGTAAACAGGATAATTAGATTCTGATGTAGTTGGTAAAATGCTTCCGCTTAGTATTTCCGGAATAGAATAAGCTCCATCTGCCCAGCCGCTAATTTGTGTTAGCTGATTATTGTAAATATGCATAACCGTGTTACGCACTGTAATTTTATGGTTATCCAACTGAATTGCAGCATTAAACATTCCGCCTAATGTTGAATTATAATTATAATTGTTTCCTGAATTTCTAAATCCGTATTTTGTAAAAGTCGAATAACTTGAATTGTCTTTCTCTGGAGTAAATTCAGAATTCATTTGGTAACTTCCTCTTTGAGTGTGTTCAATTTCTAAGGTTTCCTGCGTGTTTTTAAAAATAAAAGAACCTACAAACCCCCATTTGTTATTGTCTTTTAATTTATAAACACGCCCTAAACCAAACTGAAGCGTAGTTCCCGGTGCTCCATATGTTTTATAAGTACTAAAATTATCTTGGGTAAATTGTTTAGAATAATCAATAAAAGGTCCTGATGTCGCTAAGCTTGTTGGCGGATCTATTGTTGTGTGATTAGTAGGATAATCACGTCTTCCGTCATCAAATCCCCAATAATCATAATCACCTTCTTGTCTTGTTAGTCTGTCTTTAAAAGTACTTTTACTGTTATAAGAATTACTAATAGAAAAATTGGTGAAGTTTTCTTTTGGGATATCTTTTGTTTTTACTTCTACATATCCTCCGGCAAAATTAGCATACATATCTGGCGTTGCTGATTTGCTTACAACGATACTTTCTACCATTGCTGTTGGAATTATATCAAACGAAAAGTTTTGCTGATAAGCGTCTGTACTTGGTAAAGCGATTCCATCCATAACGGCCTGGTTCCATCTTTCTCCCATGGAGCGTACTACAACATATTTATCATTTACAGTTGTAACTCCCGTGATACGTTTTAAGGAAGCTGCTACGTCTCTGTCCGGTGTTCTTGCGATTTGTTCTGCCGAAATACCATCAGAAAACTGTGCTGCCTTTTTTTGCTGAATTAACATTCCTTCAACCGAAGCTGTGGCTTGCTTATAATTTTGCACAATGATTACTTCGTTTAACGATTGTGCATCTTCTTTTAAAGAAACAACTAGTGGTGTCTCTTCACCTTCCTGTACATTTACATGAGTAATTTTCTGGGTTTGAAAAGAAATCACACTTATTTCAATAGTATACTCTCCGGCTTCAAGTTCTAAAGTATAACTACCATCAATATCTGATTGTGCGCCAAAACCTGTTTCAACCACTTTAATATTGGCTCCCGGAAGCGAAAGTCCGTTGTTGTCAACCACCTTTCCTACAATTTTCCCTCTCCTTTTTTTTTTAACTGCGTCGTTTCTTTTAACCGCAATATTATTGTCCGTTCTTCTAAAATCTAAATTGGTTAAGCTTTGTAAATCATTCAGTACTTCATCGATTGTTACATTATCTTTTTTTAAGGTAACAAGCGGAAAACTAAGGTCAAGGTCTTTTTGATAAACAAATTGATAAGGTGTTCGTGACTTTAAATTATCAATGATTTTTTGAGGCGAAGAGTTTTTAAAATCAACCGATACGGTTCCTGTTTGCGAATAAATAGTGTTTGTTCCGAGAAAAAATCCCAAAAGCAAAATCCAGATGGCAATAAAATAATGCCTGGAAAAATCATTGTTCATAGTTGAAATTGTTAGTTTGTGTAATTAATTTTAATGAGATATTTTGCGTTAATTATTTTGTAGTTTTAAAATAATGGCTGTAAGACAGCAAATTGCTGTTTATTTTTTACCGATTATATAAGTGCTGTTTCCCGCCGGACTTATATGTATTTCTAAAGCAAAAGCAATAGTTTGCAGTGTTTCATAAAAGCCTTGTCGCGTATCCAGAGTTCCCTGTATTTTTAGACTTTTTAAATCGTCATCCAGATAATTCACCGTAAACTTGTGATCACGTTGCAGCGTTATAATAACCTCATCGAGAGTTAAACCGTCAACATAGAGCAATACTTTTTTCCACTCTGGTTCAAAATTGTTTGTTTTCTCTTTATTAACTGTAGCCGTTTTTTCGGCATATATGGCTCTGTAACCTCTTTCAAGGAAAACCGTATTTTGTGTGCTTTCTACTTTTACTTTTCCTGTTCTAACACTTACCTGTGCATCATTGTCATTGTAAGCTTTAACGTTGAATGAAGTTCCTAAAACAGTTGTTTTTACAGCTCCTGAAGTAATAATAAACGGACGTGTAACATCTCGCTTTACTTCAAAAAAGGCTTCTCCTCTTAAAGTTACATTTCGTTCCTTTTTTGAAAATTTAGATGGATAATCAATTTCTGTATTTTGGTTCAGCCAGACTCTTGTACCATCTGGCAGCGTTATAAGACGTATATCATCTTTAAAAGTTATGGTTGAAGTAATTTTAGGCTTAGATAAATCTAATCGGTTTAAAGAATTATAACTTCCAATAGAAAGAACAATTACAGCACACGCCACAGCAGCCCAATTGTAAAGGTTTCTATGTTTATGAATTGTCGCCTTTCGAATATTATCCCACATTCGGGCTTCCGTATCATTTGGAAGAATACCTCTGTTGGGTATAGCATTCCATTCTTCTTTTAATTTTTTATTTCTCATTTAGATTTATTTAGAATCGAAAAATCATGCGCGAATCTCCTCGATTCAACTACATTAGATTTTCATTCTTTTAAATGTCACGGGGTATTGTTACTATTAACGTTTTCTTAATCTGCGAGAAGATTTGGCAGCATAAAACGTGTTTTTGTCATTTCGACCGAAGGGAGACCCGAGCGATAGCGAACAGACGAAGTAAATCGCACGCGGGAATCCGTGCAGAATGTCACCAATCTTTTGTCGAATTACACATGAGATTTCTCCCTTCGGTCGAAATGACAATATTGTCGCCAATCTTTGTAAACCGGATTAAAATCCGGCCCTACAATATAGGCCGAACCTTCGGCTCTTTTCAGTTAATCTGAATTTCGAAATGACAAACTAATACGCAATAAACTCAGTCTGGCTTATAAAGAAAAGCGCAAACCAATAAAGCTCATGGTTCTTTACCGAGTTTTTCTTTAAAAATTGTAACGTTTTAGATATTTGATTCGCTACGGCACTTGGAGACATATTCATTTCAACCGCAATTTCTTTATAACTGCGGTCTTCGAATTTATGAAGGCTAAAAATTTTTCTTCTTTTTTCTGGAATTTTATTAAGCAGATATTCGATTTTTTCCAGCTGCGAACTGATATCTTCATCAGGTTCAGCGGCACTGTCAAGCTCCTTGATCAACTGATCGTCTTCTACAGAAAAAATTCGGTTTTGCTTTTTATACCATTTTGAGATTTCCTGTTTGGAGCTTTTAAACAGAATGGCTTCCAATGTAACATTTGGATCTAATTTTGCCCGGTATTTCCAAAGATGAATAAATACATTTTGCGTCACATCTTCTGAATCTGCAAGCTGCGCTGTATATTTTTTGACGAAACAAAAAACTTTAAAATGGTACAATTCATATATTTCCTTAAAACAAGAATCATCTCCAGCACGCAACCTTAATATCAAATTAGAACTCATAATGCAATTTTAAATGTTAAAGAAGAGCCTTACAAAAGTATAATAAACATTTATTGGTATTTTTTACAATTTGGTCATTTAATAATTTATTAATATTGAAACCTGTTTCCTGTGTTTAAAGGGTTTTACGAAAGGCTTACGCATTTCTAAAAATCGCTGTATTAGCAAATCATTAAAAGATTTGTAATTTTGATGCACAAATCAGCAAGTAACTCCTCGTAATGAAAATTCATATTTTTGGCGCATCCGAGAGCGGTGTAACGACAGCTGGTGAAGCCTTATCCAAAAAACTATACATCCCTTACTTTGACAGTGATACCTATTTTTGGGAGAAAACCCAAACTTATCATTCCACAGGAATGTTTCGTAGGTAGAAAAAATAGGATCAGTCGTTTTTGCGTTCCATAGGAACGTTTGATAAGTCAGATTATTAAAAAACAATGTCGAAATCAAACGTTCCTACAGAACGTAAACCATTATAACAATATAATTTTCTACCAATGAAATGTTCCTACTGAACATGGAAATATATAAATAATCGAAGAGACTTTCTTAAAAGTCAATACAGTTTTTCACTATAATTATCTTGTTTGTTTAATGATTTAATGGAGCACTTTATAATATCCAACTTCTAATTCCATATAGGAATGTTTCGTTGGTAGAAAAAAATAAAGATCAGCAACATTTGCGTTCCGTAGGAACGTTTGATAGGTGAGATTATTAAAAAAGAATGTTAAAATCAAACGTTCCTACGGAACGTAAACCATTATATCAATATAATTTTCTACCAATGAAATGTTCCTACGGAACAAGGAAACATGTAAAATAAAAAAGAGGCTGTCTAGAATTTTGAGACAGTTTTTCACTATAATTATTTTGTTTGTTATTAGTGACTTAATTGACCACTTTTTGATATCCGACTTATCATTCCGTTAGGAATGTTTCGT
>NZ_JBMDIY010000025.1:0-90637 GCF_057808895.1 Flavobacterium sp. FG68 | reverse complement strand
GAACCCCCCTTACCAGGATGAAAACCTGGCGTCCTAACCGATAGACGAACGGACCGTGTTTCTCTAATGCGGATGCAAAAATACAACTATTTTTAAGATGTACAATACCTGATGTAAAAAAAATTAAAAATTTTTAATAAGCCTTAGCAAAAAGCACTCTTTTTGAAGAAGGATTCCCAGTAAAAACACAGGTTCCCGCCTCTTCTACAGCATCTAAAGGGATGCATCGAATCGTTGCTTTTGTCAAGTCTTTTATTTTTTCTTCAGTTGCTGCAGTTCCATCCCAATGAGCCGAAACAAAGCCGCCTTTACCTTCTAAAATTTCTTTAAATTCCTCAAAATTATTCACTTCCGTAATATGCGTATTACGATAGTCTAATGCTTTATTAAATAAATCGGTTTGAATTTGCTCTAACAAGTCATTAATATAATTTACGATTCCGTCTCCAGAAACAACTTCTTTTGTCAATGTATCGCGTCTTGCCACCTCAAAAGTTCCGTTTTCAAGATCTTTTGGACCAACAGCAATTCTAACAGGAACACCTTTTAATTCCCATTCAGCAAATTTGAATCCTGGTTTTTGCGTCGTTCTGTCATCATATTTAACCGAAATTTTAAGTTTTCTCAATTTCGCAGTCAATTCATTAACCGCTGCCGTAATTTCAGCCAGCTGTTCATCTGTTTTATGAATCGGAACAATCACAACTTGTATTGGAGCTAAGTTTGGAGGAAGCACTAATCCCTGATCATCAGAATGTGTCATTACTAAAGCTCCCATCAAACGGGTAGAAACTCCCCAAGAAGTTCCCCAAACATATTCTTGTTTTCCTTCTGAGTTAGCAAATTTTACATCAAAAGCTTTTGCAAAGTTCTGACCTAAAAAGTGAGAAGTTCCAGCCTGTAATGCTTTTCCGTCCTGCATTAATGCCTCAATACAATAGGTTTCATCTGCACCGGCAAAACGTTCTGTTTCAGTTTTAAAACCTTTTATTACCGGAATCGCCATGAAGTTTTCTGCAAAATCAGCATATACATTCATCATTTTTTCAGATTCTTCTATCGCTTCTGCTTTTGTAGCATGAGCCGTATGCCCTTCCTGCCATAAAAATTCGGCAGTTCTTAAAAACAAACGCGTACGCATTTCCCAACGAACCACATTTGCCCATTGGTTAATTAATAAAGGTAAATCTCTATAAGACTGAACCCATCCTTTATATGTAGACCAGATAATTGCCTCACTCGTAGGACGAACAATAAGTTCTTCTTCTAATTTAGCATTAGGATCAACTATTAATTTCCCTGGTTTATCCGGATCATTCTTTAATCTATAGTGTGTTACAACAGCACACTCTTTTGCAAATCCTTCTGCATTCTTCTCCTCAGCTTCAAACATGCTTTTAGGAACAAATAAAGGAAAGTAAGCATTTTGATGTCCTGTTTCTTTAAACATTCTATCTAACTCTGCCTGCATTTTTTCCCAAATTGCATATCCGTATGGTTTAATTACCATACACCCTCTAACTCCTGAATTTTCAGCTAAATCTGCTTTGACAACCAGCTCATTATACCATTTAGAATAATCTTCTGATCGCGTAGTAAGGTTCTTACTCATATTATATAGTTTGGCACAAATTTTGTTTTAATAATTTTAACTAAATAGTTTGACAAAACTAACTATTTTTGTAATGTGCAACAATAAAAAACACCACAGATATGAAAACTTATATTACTCTCCGCCAAAACTCAAGTTCTTTTTACTTAATTGGATTACTGAGTTTTCTAGCAGTATCCTGTGGTTCTTACCAAAACACTTCATATAATGATAATGATGGAGTATATGGTAATTCTACCAACAGATATGCTCAAACAAATACCACAAACACAAACAACCAATATAAAGACTACTTCAAGTCACTGCAAGATGATAACCAGCCTACTGAAATTTTTACAGATGTAGACAATTATGGTAATTATTCTGAAAGCGACAGCACACAAACAGCTGCTGTAGCTTCTTACCCGGCTTGGGGAAGCAGTAATTCAGATGTTTCAGTAAACGTTTACTCTGACCCAACATGGTCATTCGGATTCGGATGGGGATACCCTTATTACGGATACGGATGGGGATATGGCGGTTATTGGGGCGGCTACTGGGGATATCCTGGTTACGCTTGGGGATACCCTGGATATTGGGGACCTGGATGGGGCTATCCTGGATACTGGGGAGGCGGTTACTACGGTAACTACTCTTACAGCTACGGAAGAAGAGGATCTGCAGCTTACTACGGAGGCAGAAACTACGCTTCAAACAGAAGTTATGCTACAAACAGAAACTTTGTAAACAGCAGAAACTTTGTAAACAGCAGAAACTATACTAACAGAGGAAGCTATACAACAAACAGAAACTACACTAACAGATCTAACGGTTATTCTGATTACAGAAGAAGCTCTGCTGTAAACGGAAGAACTTACAATTCTGGCAGTCCAACATTTACAAACAGAAGAAGTTATTCTCAAGGTCAAAGTAACAGCTACGATTATTCTAACAGAAGATCTGGCACAACTACTAACACAAGAAGTTACAGCAATGGTAACAACGGAAGCACTTCGAGAACCTACTCTCCTAGCCCATCACGCTCAATGAACAGTGGCGGTGGCGGAAGCATGAGATCATCTGGCGGCGGTGGCGGTGGCGGAAGATCATACGGCGGAGGCGGAGGTGGAAGAAGGTAACATTTTCCTTCTTTTCCACATCTAGTTTATATATTTAAAAATCTACCCAAATGAAAAAAATATTATTCCTTTTAATTACAGGACTAACTGTCAGCGTCTCACATTCTCAGGATGTTTCTGATGCTTTGCGATATTCACAAGATAACATAACCGGAACTGCAAGATTTAGAGCAATGAGTGGCGCATTCGGAGCTGTGGGCGGTGATTTATCTGCTACAACAGTGAATCCGGCGGGATCTGCAATTTTCAACAACAATCAAGTTGGAATTACATTGAGCAATCAAAACATTAATAATGGCTCGAAATATTTTAACGATGGGGAAACCCAAGACAAAGACAATTCTTTCATACTAAATCAGGCTGGAGGAGTTTTTGTTTTCAAAGACAGAAACCCTAACAATAAAGGATGGAATAAAATTGCAATTGGAGCCAGCTATGAAAACACAAATAATTTTAACAACAATAGTTTCTCTGCGGGAAGAAACCCTAATAATTCTATAGCAAATTATTTCTTAGCTTATGCAAATGGAGATCCATTAAAAAATAATGGTATTGAATTAGGAGCAATAAGAAACATTGCTTATGCGGATCAAACTTACAGACAACAACAAGCTTATTTTGGTTATGAGGGCTTTATAATAAATCCAGTTGCTAATAATGACAGTAACACACAATACACCTCTAATGTACCAACTGGACAAACTTATTATCAGGAAAACAATATTTACGAAAGAGGCTACAACAGCAAAGTAAGCTTCAATATTGCAACATCATATAATGATCGTATTTATCTGGGAGCAAACTTAAATGTACATGTAACAGATTACAGAAGATCAAGTAGTTTTTATGAGTTCAACAATGCTCCACTTACCGGAACACCAACTATTTCTGATGTAACATTCAATAATGAATTATATACTTACGGTAACGGATTCTCTTTTCAACTAGGAGCGATTGCTAAGGTTACTGAAGCATTTAGACTTGGATTAGCATACGAATCAAATACATGGTATGAATTGTATGATGAATTATCTCAAAGCGTTTATACTACTACAGAAGCTACAGGCGGGATACAGAATTTTTATGATGTAAATCCAAACATTATAAACGTTTACGAGCCTTACACTTTACAAACTCCGGGAAAATTTACTTTTAGTGCAGCTTACATATTTGGTAAATCAGGTTTAATTAGTGTAGATTACTCCATTAAAGATTATAGTAATGCAAAATTCAAACCAACAAATGATCCAGAATTTAGAGGTATAAATACCGAGGTAAGCGATCAATTAACCACTAATGGAGAATTAAGAGTTGGAGCCGAATTTAAAATAAAACAGTTAAGCCTTAGAGGAGGATATCGTTTTGAAGGAAGCCCTTATAAAAACGGAACTACAGTTGGAGACCTGAACAGTTTTTCTGCAGGTTTAGGCTATAACTTTGGATCGACTAAATTAGACTTGGCTTATGCTTATGCAGAAAGAAAATCTAATCAAGGATTTTTTTCTAAAGGGTTTACTGACGGAGCAAACATTACCTCAACATTGAATAATGTTTCTTTGACTTTATTATTTGAATTGTAATTAAAATTAAATAGATGAATGGAAATTTCCGTCAGGTTTTTACTTGGCGGATTTTTTTTTCCATAAAATATCAAAAAGGCTTTCATAAAAAACACCTAAAAGAAACCGAAACAAGCGGTGTTTGAATAAAAAAGTGTAATTTTGCACTCCAATTTATAAAAGTATGAGAACCAAGTCTTTAAAAAAGAACAAAATTAACGTAATCACTCTTGGGTGTTCAAAAAATGTATATGATAGTGAAGTACTTATGGGTCAGCTTCGTGCAAACGGAAAAGAAGTAACTCATGAGGCAACTAAGGATGAAGGAAACATTATTGTAATTAACACTTGCGGTTTTATTGACAATGCGAAAGCGGAATCAGTAAACATGATTTTGGAATATGCAGACAAAAAAGACAAAGGATTAGTTGATAAAGTTTTTGTAACCGGATGTTTATCTGAACGTTACAGACCTGATTTAGAAAAAGAAATCCCAAATGTTGATCAATATTTTGGTACTACTGAATTACCTCAATTATTGAAAGCTTTAGGAGCTGATTATAAACATGAATTATTAGGAGAAAGATTAACGACTACTCCTAAAAACTATGCTTACCTAAAAATCGCCGAAGGCTGTGACAGACCTTGCAGTTTTTGTGCAATTCCGTTAATGCGTGGTTCTCACGTTTCGCAGCCAATTGAAAAATTAGTTAAGGAAGCACAAGGTTTAGCTAAAAATGGCGTTAAAGAATTAATACTAATTGCTCAGGATTTAACGTATTACGGTTTAGATCTTTATAAAAAGAGAAATCTGGCAGAATTGTTAGAAGCTCTGGCAGCTGTTGAAGGAATTGAGTGGATTCGTCTGCATTATGCTTATCCTACTGGTTTCCCAATGGATGTTTTGGAATTAATGAAGCGCGAACCTAAGATTTGTAATTATATTGATATTCCATTGCAGCATATTTCAGATTCAATTTTGAAATCAATGCGTCGCGGTACAACTCAGGCTAAAACAACACAATTATTAAAAGATTTTCGTGCTGCTGTTCCCGGAATGGCAATTAGAACGACTTTAATTGTTGGATATCCTGGTGAAACGCAGGAAGATTTCGAAATCTTAAAAGATTTTGTTCAGGAAATGAAGTTTGACAGAATGGGCTGTTTTGCTTATTCTCATGAAGAAAATACGCATGCTTATTTATTAGAGGATAATGTTCCGGATGATGTAAAACAAGCAAGAGCGAATGAAATCATGGAATTACAATCGCAGATTTCATGGGATTTGAATCAGGAAAAAGTTGGACAAGTTTTTAGATGTATTATTGACAGAAAAGAAGGCGCGCATTTTGTGGGCAGAACGGAGTTTGACAGTCCGGATGTTGATAACGAAGTTTTAATAGATGCATCTAAACATTACGTAAAAACAGGCGAATTTGTTAATATCAAGATAATTGAAGCAACAGAATTTGATTTATACGGAGAACCTGCTTAAATTTACCGTAAAACTAGTGCTAACCTTAGACAAAAACAACTTTATGAAAGCTACTCAAAACTTAATTCTATTAGTTTTTACATTATTCTGTTTCAATTTTGCTTCGGCTCAATACGGAAACGGATATGGTAATGGTTACGGCAATGGCTATGGTGGTGGCGGTTACGGAAGAGGCGGCGGAATGGGCATGGACAGAAGCATGATGGGAGGTCCGCAAGGCAATACCAGTAAACCTAAAGAAATACCTGTTGAGGAAACTGCCGGTAAGATCGTTGAACAAATGAAACCTGTTGTAAATCTTGATGAACTCCAGGTAATTGCAATTACAAATGTTTTTTCTGAAAGTTTGAGAGAACAAGGAATTCTTATAAAAAATGAAAGCAGCAGCCAGGACGAGAAAATGGAGCAGTTAAAAGCTCTAAAAGAAAGCATGGACAAAAAAATAACTGCTTTTTTAAATCCTGATCAAATTGAGAAGTACAAAAACTTTATGGCTGACTTTAAAGAAATTAAAAAGTCAAAATCAAAAAAGAAAAAAGATAAAGATTCAAAAGATAATAAGGAAGAAGAAAAACCAGCTGAAAAAGTTCAGGAATAATTGTTCTAATTCTATTATAAAATGTAACCAACCATGGCAAAAAAACATTTTTGTTATTTGTTTTTAGCAATTATCATTACTTCTTGCTCAACAAATCCGTATAAGCATACTGAAAAAGCTTATGACCAGCAATTAAAGACTTTAGAGAATCAAATTACAAGCAAAGAAGCACAAACAATTCCTCCGGTAAGTCCGTTGATTATTGACACTACTTATGCTTCGCAATTGGGTATTATAAAAGATACATTGTCTAAAACAGGGTCAACTGCCTTATTAAACGGAATTAGTACAGAATGGATTGGAACGGTAAATTTCAACTTAAGAAAACCAAGTTTTGTTATCATTCATCATACTGCTCAGGATTCTGTTCAGCAGACTATAAACACTTTTACTAAAACCAAAACTCAGGTTAGCGCTCATTATGTGATTTCTGAGAATGGAAAAGTGGTTCAAATGCTGAACGATTATTTAAGAGCTTGGCATGCGGGAGCATCAACCTGGGGAAAAAATACTGATTTAAATTCTTCTTCTATAGGAATTGAATTAGACAATAATGGTTTCAAACCTTTTACAGAGGCTCAAATCAACAGTTTAGTAGCTTTATTAACAAAACTTAAAAAGGATTACAATATTCCGACTCAAAACTTTTTAGGTCATGCTGATATTGCTCCGGGAAGAAAACAAGATCCTAGTGCTTTATTTCCGTGGAAAACATTAGCGGAAAAAGGTTTTGGAATCTGGCCGGATGAAGTTCTCGAAGAAGCGCCGTTCGATTTTAAAATCGAACCTGCCTTGAGAATTATTGGTTATAACACTAAGAATCTTTCTGCAGCCATTCAGGCTTTTAAATTGCACTATATCCAAACAGATGCAACTGCAACGCTTGACCGCAAAACAATTGATACAATATATTCTATATACAAAAAACAACTGCAATAAATAGTTGTTTTTAAAAGACATAAAAAGCGCATTTCTACAGGTTTAGAAATGCGCTTTTTTTATGCTGGTAATTTAAGTTTTGCCACAGATTAAAAGGATTAAAAAGATTTTTTACTCTTTGGGTTGATGTTTTTTTTGCCACGAATTTCACGAATTTTCACTAATTATTTGTTGTGTAAACTGTATGCAAGAAATGAATTTCAAGGTTTCTGTTAAGAAATTTCATTAACGATACTTTGTGTAATGATATAAAAAAATTAAGCAAAATTTAATTCGTGAAAATTCGTGAAATTCGTGGCAGAAAAAAAATCCTTTTAATCCTTTTAATCTGTGGCAAATAAAATCTAATAAAAAAGCTGCCAAAACATTAGTATGTTTCGACAGCTCCAAAAAAAAAAAAAAAATATCAATCTTTATCTCTAGAAAGAGTATGTTGTAGCAAGTAAGGCGAAGAATGATCCTCCTGTTGGAGCAGCATCGTTGTCTAAGAAAATATCTTCAGAAGCAGCATCGTATCTTAACTCAGGAATTATTGTTAGTTTTCCAACTTTATAGTTTAATGAAACTGTGTTTGCAAATACATTAGATCCAGTTAATGTTCCTAAACTTGGAGCAGCATCTTTTGCATCAAAATATTCAACTCTGTATGCTAAAAGCAAAGATGGGCTGAATGAATAATTTGCATATCCCACTAATGAGAACCACTCTCCATCTAAAGTACTATCGAAATCATGTTTCGTTTTAGCGTAAGTTGCATTAAATCCAAGTCCGAAACTATCGCTTATTGTTTTAGAAGCAGTCAAATCGAACTGAGTTTTATTCTCGTTTGATACCGGAATTGTACTTCCAGGAATTGGATTTGTACTTCCAGATGTAAAGTTTAAATAAGCACTTCCTGTATCACCCACAAAACCTACTTGTCCGATATATGTTTTTTGAGTAGAACCAGCATCCATTGCCGATTTAAAATCTGTTGGGTTAGTTATACCAAACATAGCAGTGAATTTACCAGCTGTATATTGTGCTTTAACCCCAGTATTAAAAAATGGTCCATAAGAGAAAGCATAAGACATACTGTAGTTTTTATTGTCTACGGCATCTAACACTTCATAACCTATGTGTGTACCAAAACTACCGGCAACAACTTTAAATTCTTCAGTAATTTGGTAAGTGAAATATAATTGTTTAATTAAAAATTTAGCGTTTATATCTTTATCTGTTGTTTCATTGTATGAGAACTCTCCTGCTCTTTTTCCGAAACCTAAGTCTACAAAAACAGAAGCTTTTCCGAAAGTATGACTTGCTTCAATCGAAGCCATTCCTAATTCAAACGAATCCTGAGAGTTGGTAAAGCTCGTTAATCCGTTCATTTGTTTAGAAAAATCATATTTATAGTAAGCGTCCGCAGACCCTCCCCATGTAGTTGCTGGTGAAGTTGCTTTTTCATCCTCTTGTGCAAAAGCAAAAGAACTCGTTAAAGTGGCAGCTAAAATGTAAAATACTTTTTTCATGTGTTAATTGGTTTTTAGTTATTAATTTGATTTTGGTTAGTTAATCGTTTATATATCTATTTAATAGTATAAGTCATTTTTTAAAACCTTGAATCTCCCCCTAAAACCTCTTCATTTTCATTAGCGAATTTATTAACTTTTGTATGAGTAGAACAATTGGAAAGTACTTTTTTGGCTTTTATAGCGAAGAATTATGGATTACAAAAATTAAACTGCCAATAATCGTTATTTGACATTTATAGCGTTTTGTTTTTGAAAATTCAACAACACATTTTTCATGTTTTAAACCAAAAAACAAGGGTTAAACTAAATTAATACACTAAAAAAAGAGTTAAAATCATCTTAAAAATACTTTTAAAAAGTATTACCCCATATTTTTTTAGGGGTACATTTAAAAATAAAACATAAAACTAAAAATAAAGACATTAATCTTCCAAAAACCAACAACATCAAAGCTTATTGAAAAATTCCTACAAAAATAAATCACTAAAAACAACTATTGAAGATGTAATTCAAGGCTCAAAAAATGGTTCATAAAACAAAAAAAGCCTGTCCAAATTTGAACAGGCTTCCTTGATTATATAAAAGAGTTTTTTTTATTCTTGAGTATTATATTTTCTTAAAAATTCACGAACCTTAATTCCGGATTCTTTTAAATCTTCATCTTTCCACTTTCCATCAGATTTTGCCGTTTTTTGTAAAATGGAACAAGTTTCATCTTTATCTGAAACTGACCATGTTATCCAGCTTAACTTTTTTGATTCCATCCAGTCAATATATTCCTGCCATGCTTTTAGATTTAAAGGTCCGTCGCCAGAAGCTTCCATCCCGGCAGATTCAGAGATAAAAATAGGAGTTCCTCTTTTTAGCGCCTGATCCGTACGATCTCTTAATTCTTTGCCATGCGTAGCGGCATAAAAGTGCATGGTATACATTATATTATTGTATCCTAAAATTGGATCTTCTGCCGGAAGGTCAACATCCTGATCCCAATGCGGCGATCCTACCAATATAATATTGTTTGGATCATTTTCTCTAATTACCTGTATTACTTCTTCGGCATAGGTTTTTACTTCCCACCAGGTTTCATAATCGGGTTCGTTAAATATCTCATATATTATATTAGGATATTTAGAGTACTTTTGAGACATTTCTGCAAAAAATGCTTTTGCTTCTTTTAAATTAACATTATGACTGTGCCAATCGATAATTACATAGATATCAGATTTTATGGCTCCGTTTATTACGGCTTCTATTTTTTCTTTTGAAAACTGAGGATCATTCATATAAGAGTAATCTCCGAGTTCGATTCCCATCGCGGCGCGTACGACATTACAGTTGAAATCTTTTTTGAGCCAGCTTACGGCTTTTTCGTTGTAAAATCTTGGCCACATACTATGCCATCCAAAACTTAATCCCCGCAAAACAATGGGTTCATTGTTTTTATCTACTAATTGAGTTCCCTGAAGGCTTAATTGTCCATGTTTTTTCACAAATTGTGCTTGTGCTAAGCAGCATACTAATAAGAATAAAATTGTAGTTAATTTTTTAAACCTCATCATAAATTTAAATTTTAAAGAGACAATTTTAATGTTATGCAATCATGTGAAGCTAATTCTGCTGTAAAATTCTTTTTCGTATTTCCTGAATCTTTATTTGTCCAAAGATTCTTTAATTTGAATGTAGTTTTATTAAAATCAGCTTCATAGCCGAAATCTACATCTTTTATTGCATTCTTTTTCCAATCAAAATTAATTTTTTTAGAAACCTCGCTTCTGTTTAAAAAAGTAACTACCCAATTTCCGTCTGATAAAGGTTTAACCCAAACTTCTAAACCATCTTCTGCTGAATGTTTGAAACCCTGAATTCCTAATTTATCCTGATTTACGGCGATTAATTCTTTATTGGTTAAAATCGCCAGCGTTTCTTTAGACATTTTTCTATAATCGTTTCCTGTAAATAATGGCGACGAAAGCATACACCACATAGCAAAATGCGATTTATCTTCGGTATCGTTCATTTCGTTTCCAACTTCCATCATATCAAAATCATTCCAATGATCAGGGCCGGAATATTTACGAATGTCTTTTCGCATTTCGGCGATTTTCATAAATCCCCAGGATGACCAATTTTCAGGATGTTTGAATTCGCAGTCAAAACAAGGATAAATATCTCCCGAAATTCTCCAAAGATTTCCAACAGGTTTTCCCCACTCCCACGGCTGATTATCGCCCCATTCGCAAAGACTGAAAACAATTGGTCTTCCAGCCGTTTTTAATGCGTTGCTCATTGTTGTATATGCTTCTGGCGCAGTAATTCCTTTTGTATTACACCAATCGTATTTTAAAAAGTCAATTCCAAGTTTGGCATAAAAACGAGCATCTTGATATTCATAACCGCGAGTTCCCGGATATCCGGCGCAAGTTTGCGTTCCGGCACAATTGTACAAACCAAATTTTAAACCTTTGCTGTGTACATAATCAATCAGCGCTTTCATTCCGTTAGGGAATTTAACTGGATCTGGAACTAAATCTCCATTTGCATCACGTTCTCTCGTCATCCAGCCGTCATCTAATACAATATAATTGTAACCCGCTGCAGCTAATCCGGAGGAAACCATTATATCTGCTGTTTCTTTTACTAGTTTTTCGTCAATATTAGTAGCAAAAGTATTCCACGAATTCCATCCCATTGGAGGTGTCATGGCTAAACCTTCAAATTTCCCTGCTGCCTGTGTATGTTTATTTCCCTGGCTGAAGCCGAAAATTGAAGCACATAAAGCTAATCCTAAAATAATTTTCTTCATTTTATAAAATTTAAAAAGACATTATAAAAAGATATTCCCTAACTTTTCAATTAGGGAATATCTTAAACTAACTCAAAAAAGCAATTTTATTTATTTTAATACGAATCCTATATCATCAAATAATACCGTATTTCCGCCATCATTATTTGATTCCTGGAATGTAAGCATAGTAAGACTGGTAGGATTTCCTAAATCGCTAAAAGGAATTTCAAGATAAACCCATGTACTTGTAACAGGTAAAACATAATTTACACCGCCATTTACACTAAAATTAACACGTCCGGTTTTTGTTCCTTTTATAGCAATACGCAATGCTTTATATGGAGTTAAATCGACATTGAAACCCCAGTTTCCTCCATCCCATTGACCAAATTCCCACTGCCATGATTTTTCGCCCTGATAAGAATCTTTGTCATAAGCAAAATTAACGCCTTTTCCTGCCCACGGGCCTCCCCATTGCATTCCATATAACATATCATCATACAAGGCTGTTCCTATCGCTTCTTTTGATACGGCTGCTCCGGATATATTAGCTACAGAAAGATATCTGTGATTTGCATTTGCCGGGATTTTTACCACTATCTGCTCTAAAGTTGAAGATACTACGGTAACCGGAACTGCAGGTTGCGTTGCTGTTTCTGCCAAAGTAACTACAGGATTTAAGAAATATTTACCTTTAATAATTACCTGATCTCCTTCTGCACAATTGATAGAATTAAAACCGCTAAATGTAGGTACCGGAGGCGCAACTGTCAAATTATAGACAACAGTTCCTCTATCTGTAACAACTTTTAACTGATTTGAAGCATTCGCGTAAGGCGTATCTTCATCTACCAATATAATGATATCCGTATCTGTTACAAATGTTGGTCTGAAATAAGTATCGAAGTCATTAAAGTATACTTTTTTTGTGGTAAGCAATCCTTTTCCGTGAATTACATAATAGTTTTTTGGATCTACTAATGTTACCGGAGTTAAGGGTTTCAGGGTTCCATCTGCATTATATCCAGAAGGCATAACAGATTCTATTACAGGCGCACCAGTAGAAGCCTCAGCGCTGCTGTCATCACTTGAGCATGAAGTAAAAAGCATTAAAGATAACATCCATGCCATGCATGCTGCTAACGAAACAATTTTTATATTTTTCATATTTTTATTTTTAAAAATTATTTAAAAGTATACGGTGCTACTTCTGTTAATTTTGGATTTTTAATTAAATCATCTGCCGGATAAGGCAGTAAAAGATTTGTTGCCGAAATTGTAATGTGTTTTGGCGTTTCTTTATCTCCTCTGTTTTGAGCTTCTAAAATTGCTTTTGCTTTTGCAAATGGCAAACGTCCTAAATCAAAATAATAATCTCCTTCGCAAGCTAATTCTGCACGTCTTTCTTTAAAGATATCATCAAATGAAATAGAAGCTTTTATTGGCAGACCCGCTCTTTTACGAACTGCATTAAATGATTTTAAGGCTGCAGGATCAGAAGTGCTTCCGGTTTGCGAACCTAAAATAGCCTCGGCATGAATCAATAATAATTCAGCATAACGCATCATATAACTATTCATACTGCTTTCTCCATTAAATGGTGCGTTGAATGGTCCTGTTATTGGTAAATTTTCTTTTCCGATTACATATTTTTTCAAACCAGCTCCAGAATTCTGAGCTTCGTTTTCTTCTTCAAAAGTATATCCTAAAAGTTTTGGAGAATCTACTGCAAGTGTTTGTGCATACGTTAAGTTTGGATAATAATCTCCAGGAAGCATGAATGTTTCCGCTCTTCTTTTATCGCCCGGCTCATAAACATTATGAATTAAATCCTGAGACGGTGCAATTTGTCCTGAATAGGAAGTTTCAACCAATCTGTTCTCCGGAGCAAATAATGTGTTTGAAAAGTTTCCTTCAAAGTACGTTCCTGCACCAGTCCATTGCCATGAAAAGATAGACTCTTCATTATTATTGTTTTTTTGAAGCCATAAGTCAGCAAAAGATTTAGTTGGAAGTTCATCTCCGCCTAATAATTTAAATTCTCCGCTGTTGATTACTTCCTGAGCCAAAGCTCTTGCCAATTCATATTTCTTTTGATATAAATATACTTTTGCCAATAGTGCTTTTGCAGAACCGCTTGAAACGTGTGCATTTGAAGCATAATCAGAACCTCTGTTTTTAGATCTTAAGTTAGCAATTGCAAATTTCAAATCGTTCTCTATAAAAGTGTAAACGTCTGCTACAGGATTACTTGGAATCACAAAATTCTTAGAATAATCAGCATTGTTTTCAATAATAGGCACATTCCCCCATAATCTCACCAAAAAGAAATATGAAAAAGCTCTGATAAAGTGCATTTCACCTAAAGCATTGTTTAATGCCTCACTGCTTACATCCGGGCCAACACTTTGAGGCAGTAAACCTATATAGGTGTTACAATTTGCAACAGCTCCAAAACAAGATCTCCATGAATCTCCAATAAAAGACTGTGAATTAGTAAAACTCAAGTCTGTAAATTTACCAAACTCATTATAAGGCCCCGCATACATATTACCAGATATAACATCTGTAATACCATAAAAGCCTTCCTTGTTCATATTAAACCAAACAATTCCGTAAAGTCCATTACTTGCATTGTCCAGCTTTACATCAGAATCGTAATAGTTTCCTATTGTTGGCACTCCTTCTGCAGGCACATCTAAAAAGTCCTGAGAGCAAGAAGAAGATATTAACATCAGTAGTGTCAAAGCTACGGCACCACCTCTTTTTATTATATTTTTCATATTAATTTCGTATTAAAATTCAACATTAAAACCAAAAGATATTTGTCTAGGCACAGGATAACGACCATTATCAACACCAGATAATAATGCATCCTGATTATAAGAACCAACTTCAGGATCGTATCCTTTATATTTGGTAAAAGTGTATAAGTTTTGTCCAGAAGCGTAAACTCTTAATCTTGTTAATTTTATTTTTGAGATGATGTCAGAAGGAAGTGAATATCCTAAAGTTACATTCTGAATTCTTAAGTAAGAACCGTCTTCGATAATTCTTGACGAAACCGCATTGTTGATATCATTATAAGCAGAAGGTCTAGGCAGTGAAGCATCTAAATTATCTGCAGAATAAAAATCAGCAGCATCAGTTAAATAATTAGTTCCTAAATTACTATTCAAAGTACCAGACATACGAGTTAAATTCATCAGTTTGTTTCCGGCAGTTCCCTGAAGGAAAATAGACAAATCAACATTTTTGTATTTAAAGTTGTTTGTAAATCCGTAAGTGAATTTTGGATTTGGATTTCCAATTGTAACTAAATCTTTAGTATCAATAATACCATCATTGTTTTGATCTTTATAAATAACATCTCCTTTTACAAAGTTTGGCAATAATGAATTTGTTCCGTTTTTTAATACAACTCTTGTTCCTCCAGCAGTTTCGTGACCGTAAGTCAATAAATCCTCGTCTGTTCTGTAAATTCCTGTTGCTTGATAACCTATAAATGAACCAATTGGTAAACCTTCCTGAGTTCTTGATACTGTTACCGTATTATAAGCCAATGTTCCCATTGTTTTTACAATGTTTAAGCCCGCCATATTCGTAACTTCATTTTCATATTTTGTAAAGTTTGCACTTGCATTCCATGAAAAGTTTGGCGTGAATTGCTGTGTATAATTAAGTGTAACCTCAATACCTTTATTTTTCATACTTCCAAGGTTAAAAGATGGAGGATTTACACCACCTTCATAATCACCGCCTCCAGAAAGGAAGTTTGGCAAAGGAACCTGATACAAGAAATCTTTAGAAACCTTTTGATACACATCGATCGTTGCAGAAAGTTTAGAGTCAAACATTGTAAAATCTAATCCTAAGTTGGTCTGTTCCTGAGTTTCCCACTTCAAATCTTTATTAGCTGTATTTGATGGCAGGTAAGAAGTTCCCATTGTACTATTAATTAAATGCAGGTTAGAATCATATAAATTATTACCAATCTGGTTATTACCAGTTTGTCCCCAGCCCACTCTTAGCTTAATATTATCAACATACTTTCTGGTACTTTCCATAAAATCCTCATGAGAAAGTTTCCATGAACCGCTCGCAGAACTAAAAACACCCCATTTATTTCCTACGAAAAATTTAGAAGATCCATCTGTTCTAACTGCTCCGGTAACACTGTATTTATCACCAAAATCATAAACCACCCTTCCTAAATAAGAAGCCAAAGTCTGAGTTCCTGAGTAAACTCCGCTTGTAACCGCTTTTGATAAATCAGAAGCCGCTAATGATTTATCGTTATTATCTTTATAACCATAACCTGTTATTGTATATCCTTCCCAGTGCGCTCTGTTTGACTCTTGAACCGCAAGAATCGTAAAATTATGTCTGCCAATAGTGTTTCTGTAAGTAAGCATGTTTTTTAAGTTCCATGAATTACCCGTAGAAGGATTGTGATATAAATTAGCAAAACTTTTTACAGCATTCCCCAAAGAATACATTGGATCAAATCTTTCTCCTAAATTGTCATATATATAACCACCTGCTTCAAAACGATAATCCAAACCTTTTACGATATCAACCTGAGTATAGAAATTTCCTGAGTAGTTTTTTCTAACCAAAGTATTTGATCCTAATAAAGAAGTCGCAACCGGATTAACAAATGATGTTGCTCCACCAGCAGGCGGGCCGGCAAAAGCTCCCGAAAGTTCTCTAACCGCAACATCCGGAGTTGCTAATAATGAAGTCGCCACAACTCCGTTAAACTGTCCGTTTAGCGTTAATTTTTCATCAGTAATTGCACCGCTAACATTAACTCCAACTTTTATAAATGAATTTACTTTAGCATCAATGTTTGCTCTAAAATTGTATCTTTTAAATCCTGACTCTATTACAATACCTTCCTGATTTAAAACACCTCCTGATATATAGTAATTAACCCCTTCTTTACCACCTGAAAAAGAAAGCTGATTTGAACTCATAAATCCTGTTTCATAAATAGCGTCCTGCCAGTCAGTACCTTTTCCTAAAAGTTCAGGATGAGCAAATTCTGGTCTGTAAGAAGTTGGATCATAAACTGAAGATAAAGCATTTTGATGCGCCGCATATTGCTGCAAATTCATTGAATGAAGTTTCTTTGGCAGGTTACTTATAGTATAAGAATTCTCGAAAGATAATTTACCAGTACCTTTTTTACCCGATTTTGTAGTTACAATTACAACACCATTAGCACCACGAGAACCGTAAATAGCAGTTGCCGAAGCATCTTTTAAAATATCAATAGATTCAATATCACTTGGATTAATTAGCGCTAAAGGGCTTTGCGTGATATTACCATTATTAGAAAAGTTAGAATTTCCCTGAGCATTTCTTCCAGAAGTTGATGAGTTTCTTGCATCTCCCGAAATTGGCACACCATCAATTACATACAAAGGTTCGTTTGTTCCTGTTAAAGATGAAACCCCTCTAATTCTTACCGAAACGTTACTTCCCGGCTCACCAGAGTTACTATTTACAACAACCCCCGCTGCTTTACCCTGCATCATTTGATCAAACGAAGCAACTTTTAGGTTTTCAATATCTTTTGAACTAATACTGGAAATTGCACTGTTTACATCTTTTCTTTTTTGTGTACCATAACCAATTACAACGACATCTTTTAAGTCTTCAGCACTTGATTTTAAAATTACATTGATTGTTTTTTTACCATCAACTGAAACTCTTTGCGTATTAAATCCAATAAAAGAATAGATTAAAGTTCCATTTGCAGGAACATCAATAGAATATTTTCCGTCAAAATCAGTTGAAGTTGTTGTCTTTGATCCTGCTATCGAAATATTGGCACCAGGAATCGATAAACCTTTTTCATCAGATACCGTTCCCGATACTTTACTCTGAGCAGCAATATAATTACTTGTCAGCAACAAAAATAAAATCAGAGGAACCGCTCTGTGGTTAGCGTTCCAATGAATAAAGTTAGTCATTAGTTTTTTCATAATAAGTGTTTGGTTAGTTTAAATTTGTTCAATTCATAATTCAGCAGTAAGGGTAACTTTTACTTCGAAATTATTTAACAAATCTATAACAGATGAGATTATCAAATCGATAGTATTACATCATTTAATGATAATATTTTTACTATATCTCCTTAAAAAAACACATAATAAAATAAAACTATATAAATATTGAATTATTCGCAATGAAGCTACCCTTAACAACCATAATCTATAAAGAAAAGTTAACGAAATCGTAAAAATCAAACGTTTTCGTTAAAAATAATATTTATTCGTGCAAAAAAAGTATCACTACAAAATACGTTTTAATCCAGAAAAATCCTCACGATATTGACTAGGTGTGCAGTTTTTAATAGCCTTAAAGCTACGATTGAAGTTCGCAATATTATTAAAGCCAGATTTAAAAGCCACTTCAGAAACGCTCATATCTTTTTCAACAAGCCAGCGGGCAGCATATCCTATACGGATATCATTAATATAATTGACAAAAGTTTTCCCCGTACGTTTTTTAATAAAACGATTAAAAGAAATTATTGACATACTCGCAACACTTGCCACATCATCTAAAGTAATTTTATCAGCAAAATGTTTTTGCACATATTCGTAAACCAATTTCATTTTATCATAATCATCAAACTTATCATAATCAACAGTATAAGTAGAAAGTAATCGCTGATTTCTCGAATTGGCAAGATCATATAATAAGGAAGTAATTTCCAGGAAATAGTCCATACCGTCTAATTTAGAAAGCCTTACCAATCTTGGCGTCAATTCTTCGGCCGTTTTTTTAGAAAATAAAATTCCGTGAATAGATCTGTTAAACATATCCCGAATTGGATTCATAATACGTCTGGCCAGCAAAGATTCATGAAATAAATCATTATGAAACTGAATCGTAATTTCGTGTATTTTTTTATTGGTACATTTATTTAATTCCCAACCGTGGTATAAATTTGGTCCAATCAAAACCAATTCAACATTATCAATTTCTTCAATATTATCACCTACAACACGCCTTACCCCTTTTCCGTTTAAAATAAAATTGATCTCAAATTCAGGATGATAATGAACCGGAAAATCAAAACTATCTTTAACTCTATCAAACACCAAAAAACTATCTCCGGCAGAAAGCGGAGCGATTTCTCTATAAAAATTTTTAGCAGTACTCATCTCTTAAAACTGTTTTTAAATGATATCAGTTGATTTTTTCCTGCAATAATATGATATATAATTGATAAAATAATATTAATTACGCTATAAACATACATTTATCTTTGAAAAATAGAATTATCAACTTTACAAAATCAGTATTAATAATAAACATTAATCATTTTTAATACTTAAACTTTTTATAGTTTTAATAATTTTATAAGGAAAACAATACCGAATCACAAATAGACAAATTCAGTTTCAGAATCAAGTTGACAATTTCAAATCAGAAATTGAGAACACACTGAAAAACAATATTTTCAAAAATGAAAAAATACTTTTTTAATCTTTTAGCCACTGCATTACTAGGAACTTCATGTTCTGCACAGTCTATTAATAGTAATACGAATTTGTCACTTTCAGATAAAAAAGCAACACCTGAAACCATTTCACTATATAAAAAACTAAACCAGCTTACACAAAGCGGTTATCTTTTTGGTCACCAAGACGACTTAGCGTACGGTGTAAACTGGAAATATGAAAACGGAAGAAGCGACATTAAAGATGTTGTGGGCGATTATCCTGCGCTTTACGGTTGGGATATTGCCGGTTTAGAAAAAGACGATACCAATAATATAGACGGAATTCCACTCGTTAAAATGAAACAATATATTATTGAGGCCAACGAAAGAGGCGGAATCTCAACGATAAGCTGGCATTTTGATAATCCTGCAACTGGAAAAAGTGCGTGGGATAATACACCAAATTCTCTAAAAACCATTTTACCGGGCGGAGAAAATCATCAAAAATTTATTGCATGGTTAGACAAAGCCGCGAATTTTCTTCTATCCTTAAAAGATAAAAAAGGAAAAAATATTCCAATTCTGTTTAGACCGTATCATGAACTTTCCGGAGGCTGGTTTTGGTGGGGGAAAGGAAATTGCACTCCTGAAGAATTCAAAACCGCATGGAAATTCACCTTTGAATACCTGCAGAAAAAAGGCGTTCATAATTTAATTTATGTTTACAACACAGGAAGTTTCAGCTCAAAAGAAGATTTTCTAACGAATTATCCCGGAGATAATTTTGCCGATATCTTAAGCTTCGATTCGTATCAAAACAACAATGATAAAGAAGGAACAAAATTTATACAAGAAGTTCAAAATCAGCTAAAAACCTTAAACGAAATTGGTTTAGAAAAGCATAAACTAATTGCCGTTGCCGAAGCGGGTTACGAAGCAATTCCAGACCCAAAATGGTGGACAGGAACTTTCTCAAAAGCCATTGGTGATTATAAAATATCCTATGTTTTATTATGGCGAAATCACGGCTGGCAGGAAAAAGAACAAAAAATGCATTATTACGCACCGTTCAAAGGTCAAACGAGCGAAAAAGATTTTATAGAATATTACAATCTAGACAAAACCTTATTTGAAAAAGACTTAAAAAAAATTAAAAATTGAGAATTAAAAATTAAAAATCCGCGTCATCTGCGTTCTAAAGAATTTAAAAATAAAATCTGTTTTTATCCGCGTTTTTACGAAGTAAATCCGTTTTATCCGCGTCAAAAAAACACACAGAAACATCAAAAATAATTAACCACCCAAAATAACAAAAGCCTAATGCACGACAAAATTAGTTTAAAAGAAAAAATCGGTTACGGACTTGGAGACGCTGCGTCATCAATGTTCTGGAAAATCTTTAGTATGTATCTTTTGTTTTTCTACACCGACGTTTTCGGATTGGCGCCTGCCGTTGTAGGAACCATGTTCTTGATTACCAGAATCTGGGATTCCTGCTTTGATCCCATTGTTGGAATCATTGCGGACAGAACAAAAACTAAATGGGGAAAATTCAGACCATATCTTTTATGGGTTGCCATTCCTTTTGCCGTAATTGGAGTTTTAACTTTTTACACGCCGGATTTTGACGAAAAAGGAAAAATAATTTACGCCTACGTAACCTATTCCTTAATGATGATGATTTATTCCTTAATCAATGTTCCGTACGCATCACTTTTGGGCGTAATGTCATCTGACCGAAAAGACAGAAACACATTATCATCATACAGAATGGTTTTTGCCTTTGGCGGAAGTCTTTTGGCACTTTGGTTAATTGAACCGCTTGTAAATTATTTCGGCGGAAGCCTAAATTCTAAAACAGGCTGGCTGGCAACAATTATTGTTTTTGGAGTAATTACAACAGTATTTTTCTGGGCTTGTTTTTTCTTTACAAAAGAAAGAGTAAAACCTATCGAAAACGAACAATCCAACTTAAAAGAAGATTTAAAAGATCTATTAAAAAATAAACCGTGGTGGATTTTATTAGGCGCCGGAATCGGAACTTTAGTTTTCAACTCCATCAGAGACGGTGCGGCAGTTTACTATTTTAAATATTATGTAAGCAGTTCTGTAAATTTTGATTTCACGCTTTTTGGAACAGATTTTCACATGACGCCAACTTCCATTTATTTGGTTTTAGGACAAGCTGCCAATATCATAGGTGTAATTATCGCTACTCCTATCGCCAATAAAATGGGTAAAAAGAACACCTTTTTTGGTGCCATGGCAATTGCCTCAATTTTAAGTTTAGCATTCTATTTCTTCGGAAAAGAAGATGTTCTTCTAATTATGAGTTTTCAGGTTTTAATCAGCATTTGTGCAGGCTGTATTTTCCCATTAATCTGGTCGATGTATGCAGACAGCGCCGATTACTCTGAATGGAAACAAGGCCGCAGAGCAACCGGATTGGTTTTCTCAGCATCCTCAATGTCACAAAAATTTGGATGGACAATTGGCGGAGCCGGAACCGGATGGCTTTTAGGTTATTATGGTTTTCAGGCCAATGTGGAACAAACTGCCGTAACCCAAAACGGAATTCAATTAATGTTAAGTATACTCCCTGCAATCGCAGCCGCAATATCAGTCGCTTTTATATTATTCTATCCTTTATCAGAAGAAAAACTGCAAACGATAGAACAAGATTTAAACGAAAAAAGAGACCAAACAAAATAAAAATAAATCAGATACCGAATCAAAAATGACAACAATAACCTCTTCGACTACTTTTCTGGATCGAAAAGCAGCATTAGAAAAAGAACATAAAGCACTAATCGAACGAAAAAATACTCCGGAAGAAAATGCTGGAAATGGGATTTATGAACGCTATAAAAATCCTGTTGTTACCGCATCTCACGTTCCGTTGAACTGGCGTTTTGATTTAAACGAAAAAACAAATCCGTTTTTGCAGGAACGAATTGGCGTAAATGCCGCTTTCAATGCCGGAGCAATGAAATGGAATGGAAAATATCTTTTGGCAGTTCGTGTTGAAGGAATTGATAGAAAGTCTTTTTTTGCCATTGCAGAAAGTCCAAACGGAGTCGATAATTTCAAATTTTGGGATAAACCGTGCGTAATTCCGCAAACCGAAGAACCAGATACAAACGTCTACGACATGCGTTTAATCAACCATGAAGACGGCTGGGTTTATGGTATTTTTTGTACCGAAAGAAAAGATCCAAAAGCACCAAAAAGTGACACAAGTTCGGCTGTAGCCAACGCAGGAATCGTACGTTCAAAAGATTTAGTAAATTGGGAAAGATTACCGGACTTAATTTCAAATACCGGACAACAGCGAAATGTTGTTTTGCATCCGGAATTCGTAAACGGAAAATACGCTTTATATACACGTCCGCAAGACGGATTTATTGACGTTGGAAGCGGCGGCGGAATTGGTTTAGGATATGTTGAAGACATGACAAATCCAGTTGTAAAAGAAGAAAAAATCATCTTCGGAAAACAATATCATACCATTTATGAATTAAAAAATGGTCTTGGCCCTGCCCCAATCAAAACAGAAAAAGGCTGGTTACATTTGGCTCACGGCGTTCGTAATACCGCTGCAGGATTGCGCTACACGTTGTATATGTTCATGACCGATTTAAATGATATTTCGAAAGTGACACACGTTCCAGCCGGACATTTTATGGGACCTGAAGGAATTGAAAGAGTTGGCGATGTATCGAATGTTTTATTTTCAAATGGATGGATCGAAGATACCGACGGAACTGTTTACGTTTATTACGCATCATCAGATACAAGAATGCACGTTGCTGTTTCTTCTGTAGAAAAATTAGTTGATTATGTGATTAATACTCCCGCAGACACTTTTATTTCTGCAGGTTCAGTAGAAACTATAATCAATCAAATTGAAAAAAATAACGCAATTTAAGTATCGTGTGTACAACTGTAAAACAGCTAAAAACAGAACTAACAACAGAACTCGATTCTATTTTAAATTATTGGATAAAACATACGCTTGATACTCAAAACGAAGGTTTTATTGGGCAGATTGATTTTAACGATCACTTAATTGCCAATGCCGAAAAAGGCGCTGTTTTGAATTCAAGAATTCTTTGGACATTTTCGTCAAGTTATCAAGTCACTAAAAAAGAAAATCATAAAAAGATTGCCGAAAGAGCTTTTGATTTTCTTTCAAAATATTTTTATGATGCTGAATTTGGAGGTTTGTTTTGGAGTATAAATGTTGATAAAACACCGAAAGATACCAAAAATCAAATCTATGCCTTAGCGTTTGCGATTTATGGTTTAACCGAATATTATGCTATTTCTAAAGATGAAAAAGCTCTAGAAATAGCCAAAAATTTATATTTCAAAATTCAGGAACACAGTTACGACCCTGTAAATAAAGGGTATCTCGAAGCTTTTACAAGAAACTGGCAGCCTATTGAAGATTTGCGTTTGAGTGATAAAGATGCCAACGAAAAAAAGACAATGAACACGCATTTGCATATTATTGAAGCGTATGCCAATTTGTATAAAGTATGGAAAGATGAAACGCTTCGAAAAAACAGCATCGAATTATTACAAACAATTGAAAAGCATTTTATAAATACCGAAACCGGGCATCTTCGTTTATTTTTTGATGAAAACTGGATCGAAAAACCGGACGTTATTTCATACGGGCATGATATCGAAGCGGCATGGCTTTTATTACAATGCGCCGAGATTTTAGAAGAAGAAAATTTAGCTGCCAATTATAGAAAACACGCCGTTCAAATTGCCGAAGTTACCAAAGAAGGTTTAGATTCTGACGGAGGTTTATGGTATGAATTTGATCCTGAAAAAAGTGAATTAATTGCTGAAAAACATTGGTGGGTTCAGGCCGAAGCTTTAATTGGTTTTTACAACGCTTATCAACTAACCGGAAATGAAGATTATCTGGAAATCGTTTTTAAAAACTGGAAATTCATAAAAAAATACATTCTCGATCTTAAAAATGGGGAATGGTTTTGGGGAATTTACAGAGATTATTCTTTAATAGAAAAAGACAAAGCAGGATTCTGGAAATGCCCTTATCATAACAGCCGCGCTTGTATGGAATTGATTCAGAGAATAAAAGATTAAAAAAATTAAAATCGTTGAGTGAAATTAATTTGAACACATAGAAACATAGCTTCTCTTTGTCTTGAAAGGCGTTTCACTTGTATCTAATACACATAGCCTATGTGTGAGAAACTAGTTTCTTTCTTTAATCTTTTTTAAGTTAAATATAAATCTATGTTTCTATGTGTTAAAAATTCTTTTTATAAATGATATTTAATCACTAATAATCAATCAATTGTATTAAAAATATTGCTTATGAAAACACTTTTTCTTTTTAGTTTATTATTTCTAACTACAATAACAAATGCACAACAAGGCAACCTTGTCAAAAATCCCGGTTTTGAATATGAGTTTGTCAACTGGAACGGCAGCGACGCGGCTTATATAACTCCGTATGATAAAAAATCAGGAAAAAGCTGTGCGGCAATCAATCAGTTTGTTGGTGCCGAGTGGAAAGCCGTTGACCAAACGATAAACATCCCAAAAAACACTTACGCTCTGGAATTCAGCATTTGGATTAAATCTGAAAGTATCGAAGAGCAAAAAGAAGCCTACAAAGCTGGTGCAGCAATTGCAGAGTTTACAACTTTAACCGATAAAAAAATTACATCCGAAACTTTTGCCCAGGTAAAAGGAACAACCGAATGGACGAATTATAAAAAAACGGTAAAAATTCCAGCCGATGCAAAAAAAGTTCGCATTATGCTTGCTCTCGTACAAACCAACGGCACCATTTATTTTGATGACGTAAAAGTTACCACTCTTTTAGAAGAAGAGTATTTAAAACAAAATTCAGGAACTACCGAAAAATAAGAGATGAAAAAAACAATATTAAAAATAGCCCGCATAAGCTTATCGATTTTAGCATTTGCAAGCTGTTCTTCAGATAACGAAAAAGAAGACGAAACTATAATAATAGTAGATCCGCCAACACAAAGCGATCCGTTAACAACACAAAACGTACCAACTTATATGGTTGATGCAAAAGCAACTAAAGAAACCACCGCTTTATTTTACAACTTAAAAAGACTGGCACAAACTAAAGTGGCCATTGGTCAGCAAGATGCTTTTAATGGCTTTTATCAGGATGCAGGCGGAGATTCTGACATCAAAAAAAACACAGGTTTTGATCCGGCAGTTTTAGGTTCAGATTTTATGTTTATTACCGATAAAAACAATAATAATCAAGCCGATAACTGGTTTTATCAGCAAGAAGTAAAAATTACAAGTGATGTTAAAGCCGCTTACGCGAAAGGTATAATAAACACTTTCAGCTGGCATATAAGAGAACCTTTTAAAGACGAATCTTTTTATGCCGCCGATATGTCGGCACAGGAAAAAGCAACGGCTTTTAAAAGTATTTTACCCGGCGGAACCAATCACGAATGGTACAAGAAAAAACTCGATAAAGTGGCCAGCGTAGTTTTAAACTTAAAAGGCTCAAACGGCGAATTGATTCCAATAATTTTCAGGCCTTTTCATGAATTCGACGGAAGCTGGTTTTGGTGGGGTGCAAATTACTGCACTGCTGATGAATACAAACAAGCATATCAATTCACCGTTGATTATTTGAAAAACACAAAAGGCGTTCACAACATTTTATATGCTTTTTCTCCTGACAATTCATATACAACAGAAAGCAGTTATTTAAGCCGATATCCGGGTGATAAATATGTCGATATTCTAGGAATGGACAATTACGGAGATTTCAATAATCAAGGTGCAACAGGTTCCAGTAAAGCCAATGCAAAACTAAAAATGATCTCTGACATTGCTAAAACCAAAGTAAAAATCGCCGCTTTAACCGAAACTGGTTACAGAGTGACAAGTTCAATTCCGCCAGTTGTAAATTGGTTTTCAACTTATTTATATGATGCTTTAACAGCAAATGATATTCAGATAAGTTATGTAATGTTTTGGAACAATAACAGCGATGGATATTATGTCCCAAATGGTTCAGTTTCAAATGCCGCAGATTTTAAAACTTTTACTACCAAAACAAAATCGGCATTATTGAATTCCCTGCCGAAAATGTATGAAATGCCGAAATAATTCTTGTGTTTAGATGGCACACGGATTTAACAGATGAAACGGATTTTCACGGTTATTTTATAAACAATGTAAATAATAAAAAATCTGCTTTCACCTGTTCAAATCAGTAAAATCAGTGTGCCATCTATCTAGCAACTAAAAAAATATTATATGAAAAACATATTTCTAAAAAACCTCAGCTTTGCTTTAATTTTCTCCGCAATCGCTTGTCAGGCGCAGGAAAAAATCACTGTAAAAGGAAACCAATTTTACAAAGGTGATAAACCCTACGCTTACATTGGAACCAATTATTGGTACGGAAGTTTATTAGCTTCAAAAAAAGTGGGTGACCGAAAAAGGTTACTTCGCGAACTTGATTTACTGCAAAAAAACGGAATCGATAATCTAAGAATTTTAGTTGGCGGTGATGGAGGGAAATACGATTTTACTGTTCGTCCGGCATTACAATACGAGCAGGGAAAATATGATGAAGATTTATTGGACGGACTTGATTTCTTAATCAGTGAAATGAGCAAACGTAAAATGTATGCCGTTTTGTATTTGACAAACAACTGGGAATGGTCTGGCGGAATGTCACAATATTTAGAATGGAATGGAAAAGGTCCAATTCCGGTTCCGGCAATTCCACCTAATACTTGGCCGCAATTTATGTCGTATACAGAACAATTTCACAATTGCGAACCTTGCATGAAAGGTTTAGAAAATCATGTGAAATTTATTATTAGCAGAACAAATTCATATTCTAAAAAGAAATATACAGAAGACAATACCATTATGGGGTGGCAGGTTGGAAATGAACCCCGAACTTTTACTCCAGAAAACGAAACAAAATTCACAGTTTGGCTAAATAACATTGTCGATTTAATTGACAGCTTAGACAAAAACCACTTAATCTCGACTGGTTCTGAAGGTAAAAACAGTTCAAATGACAGCATGGAAATTTTTGAACGCACGCATCAGAATCCGAATATCGATTATTTGACGATGCATATTTGGCCAAAAAACTGGAATTGGTTTAAAGCAGATAATGCCGAAAAAACACTTCCGACAACTTTAGAAAATGCCGGAAAATATATTGACGATCACATTAAAGTCGCAAACAATTTAAAACGCCCGATTATTATTGAAGAATTTGGCCTGCCGAGAGAAAATGAAAATTTAATCGCAGGATCTTCCGTAGCAAATAGGGATATTTTCTACAATTATATTTTTAGCCGAGTTGCCGAAAGCATTAAAAATAATGGTCCGCTGCAAGCAGCAAATTTCTGGGGATTTGGCGGTGAAGGAAAAGCAATTAACAAAGACGGAAAATGGAATCCCGGCGATCCGTTAACAACAGATCCACCGCAGGAACCTCAAGGTTTGAATTCTGTTTTTTCTTCGGATAAATCGACATTAAAAATTGTAAAAGATTATAATTTGAAATTGAAAAAATAAAGGAATCTTAAACCATATAAGTAATTTAAGAACATATAAAAGTCTGTGTCAATATATTATAAAATATAAATAACATATTATTCAGCCCCTATTTTACGTAGAGACGCACAGCAGTGCGTCTTATGCGCAACGAATATACGCGACGTTTACAATTGAAAAAATAAAAATATTATTCATCCCTATCTTCCGTAGAGACGCACAGCAGTGCGTCTTATCCGCAAAGAATATACGCGACGTAAACTGGACGTAGACGCACTGCTGTGCGTCTCTACAATATGCATTGTGTGAAATGTGTTTTATAAAAATATATTTACGCTAATATTTTCTCAATCGCATTCAATTCATCATGCGTAAACTCAGTATTTTGCAAACAATCAATATTATTACACAATTGTTTTACAGAACTCGCACCAATTAAAACAGAAGTAATTCGTTTATCTTTTTGAAGCCAGGCCAAAGCCAATTGTGCTAAAGATTGGTTTCTGTTTTGAGCAATTTCATTCAGCTGAATTAATTTCTGAATTCTTTCTTGTGTAACTTCATTTTCTTTCAAATGTCCGTTTGGATTATGTGCTCTTGAATTTTCGGGAATTCCGTTTAAATATTTATCTGTTAAAAGTCCTTGTGCCAAAGGTGAAAATGCAATACAGCCCACTCCTTTTTCTTCTAAAACATCTAATAAACCATTTTCTACCCAGCGTTCCAGCATTGAATATTTAGCCTGATGAATTAAGCAAGGCGTTCCCAATTGTTTTAAAACATCAACCGCTACACGAGTCTGCTCTGCCGAATAATTACTGATTCCAACATACAAGGCTTTTCCACTTCTAACAGCATGATCAAGTGCCATCATAGTTTCTTCAATTGGCGTTTCTGGATCGGGACGGTGCGAATAAAAAATATCTACATAATCAATGCTCATTCTTTTCAAACTCTGGTCTAAACTTGACAATAAATATTTTCTGGAACCCCAGTCTCCGTAAGGGCCATTCCACATTGTATAACCAGCTTTTGTAGAAATCACAATTTCATCACGCAGATTTCCCTGAAAATTATGCCATAATATTTTACCAAAATTTTCCTCTGCAGAACCCGGAACCGGACCATAATTATTCGCCAAATCAAAATGAGTAATTCCTTTATCAAAAGCTTCTACGGCAATACTTTCGGCATTTTCAAAATTATATACTGAACCGAAGTTATGCCATAATCCTAAGGAAATCTCAGGCAGTAATAAACCGCTTCTTCCGCATCTGTTATATTTCATTGTTTTAGTTTAAAGGTTGGAGTTTTAATAGAATTTAAAGTTAGAAAAATAATGCTTTTGTTTTGCTACAAAGACACTAAGACACAAAGTTTTTTTTACATAGCCCTAGCTTAAGCTAGGGGATTAAAATTGGAAGTTACAAAGGGCTTTAGCCAAACTTTGTAGGTTTGGCTAAAGCCCTTTTGATTGCGTTAATATTTTTCATCCAGCTAAAGCTGGACGCTATTAATCTTAAATTTTAAAAAAAAACTTTGCGACTCTGCGACTTTGCGAGATTAAAAAAACTTCGCGCCTTAGTGCCTTTGTGGCAAAAACATCTACTCTTTTATCTCAAAACCGTCTTGCAAACCTTTATCAGAACTTCCTCCAACCATAATTTTAAAAGTTCCAGATTCAACTAAATAATTTCCTTCATTATCATAAAAACCAAGTTCCTTATCTGTTAAAGTAAAAGTTACGGTTTTCGTTTCTTCCTTTTTAAGACTTACCAACTCAAAACCTTTTAATTCTTTAATCGGGCGAACGATACTTGCGTATTCATCATGGATATATAACTGAACTACTTCTTTTCCATCGTAATTCCCAGTGTTTGTAACCTCAACACTTACTTGTACATTTTCTCCTTTTGCAAAAGCAGTTTTATTCAATTTCAGGTTTTTATATTCGAATTTCGTATAACTCAACCCAAAACCAAACGGAAATTGCGGTGTTTTCTCCACATCCATATAATGCGACCAGAAAACATTTTTGTCACTGTCTGTTGGTCTTCCTGTACTGTATTTGTTATAATAAATGGGCACCTGACCTACATTTCTTGGAAACGACATTGGCAATTTTCCACTTGGGTTATAATCTCCGTATAAAACCTGCGCAACAGCATTTCCGGTTTGCGTTCCTAATTGCCACGCTTCAACAATTGCCGGAACATTTTCTGCCGCCCACGGAATACTCAACGGACGTCCGTTATTTAAAACCAAAACTACATTAGGGTTTACTTTATAAATTTCTTCTAATAATTCTTGTTGCAAACCCGGCAGATTCAAATCAGTTCTGCTTCTTCCCTCTCCGCTTTGAAAACCGTATTCTCCCAAAACCATTACGACAACATCAGCATTTTTTGCAGCTGTTTTTGCAGCTTCAAATCCGCTTTTGTCTGTGGTGTTGAAAACGGTTTCTGTTAAGAAAGTTGCTTTTTGTTTTAATAAATCAACTCCTTTTTCAAAAACCAATTGATTGTCTTTATATTGCTGCATTCCTTCTAAAACCGAAACCGCTGTATTATCATCTGCAGCAATTCTCCAACTTCCCAGCGGACTGTTTTTATCGTTTGCCAAAGCTCCAATCAAAGCAATTTTTTGTCCTGATTTTTTTAGCGGAAGTAAATTCTTTTCGTTCTTTAATAATACGATAGATTTTTTTGCCATATCTAAAACGCCATCATTATTGGCTTTGCTTCCAACTACTGCTTTTTCACGTTTTTCATCGCAATATCTGTACGGGTCATCAAATAATCCCAATTCAAATTTTACACGAAGAATTCGTCGAACCGCATCGTCAACCAAAGATTCTTTTACTTTTCCTGATTTTACTAAATCAACTAATTTTGCGACATACAAATACGATTCCATATCCATATCAGAACCGGCAATTACGGCTTTTGCAGTTGCATCGGTTTCATCTTTTGCATATCCGTGTGCAATCATTTCACGAATTGAAGCATAATCAGAAATTACAAATCCGTCGAACTTCCATTTTCCTTTTAAAATATCTCTTTGTAAAAAGGCATTTCCGGTTGCGGGAACACCATTTAAAGTATTAAACGAATTCATAAATGTTCTAACTCCCGCATCAACAGTCGCTTTAAAAGGAGGCAAAACCGAATTGTACAATTTCGAATTACTGATATCAACAATATTATATTCTAATCCCGCTTCAACATAACCATAAGCAGCAAAATGTTTCGCGCAGGCTGCTATTGTATTTACTTTGGCTAAATCCGCAGTAGTTTCTCCCTGAAAACCTTTTACTCGGGCATAACCCACTTTACTTCCTAAATATGGGTCTTCTCCGGCGCCTTCCATCACACGTCCCCAGCGTGCGTCATTTGCAACATCAACATTTGGTCCAAATGTCCAGTTAATACCAGATGCCGAAGCTTCATCTGCCGCAATCGCCGCCGATTTTTTAATGGCTTCTAAATCCCAGCTTGCCGCTTCTGCCAAAGGAATTGGGCTTAACGTTTTATAGCCATGTATTACGTCAAAACCAATAATTAATGGAATCCCTAATCGTGTTTCTTCAACTGCGATTTTCTGCACAGCACGAACTTCTTTTACGCCGCGAACTGTCAGCATTGATCCTACTAATCCTTTTCTTAAATGTTCATATTTTAATTCAGCCGTTCCGCCTTTTGGAGCTGGTCCCGTAACATCCCAAAAACCATTGTATTGGTTCATCTGCCCCACTTTTTCCTCCAATGTCATCAAGGGCAAAAGCAAGTCAATTCTTTGCTCAATAGTTTTGTTTTTATCCAGATACGGCTTTTTTTGTGCATTCATATTTCCAACGGTAAACAGGGACAAAACCCCAATAATTATTATTTTTTTATTTTTCATGGTTAGTTTTTTTAAAAGGTACTGAGATTCTGAGATGCTAAGATTCTAAGTTTTTTCTAATCTTTGCGGGGCTTCGACTTCGCTCAGCCTGACAAGAGTGAACAAGAAAATCAGTGTTAATCAGTTCGATCAGTAAAATCTGTGGGCAAAAAATCTAAAATCTACATTCTAAAATCTAAAATTCCCTATTCTGTCGTAAAACAAGAAGCAGGCAGATTAGCTTTATTAAACAAATCTGACTGAATTGTATTTCCCCATGCAAATCTCACTTTTGCTGGGTTTGTTACTTTTTTACTTGTCAAAATCACCTGATTATTTTTTATGGAAGCTTCTGCAAGAAAGAAACTTCCATCAGCTCCAGCCACTTCAAATTGATTTGAAATTTTGTTTTTAAAATACAATCCGTCTCCATAATCAAAAGAAACCACAACTTTATTCTTATCCACTTTAAAAGCTTTAAAAAGCGGACCATTTACCAAATTTGAATTGACTTTATAGGTTTCGGCTAAAGCCAGATTTGCTAAACGAATTCCAACTGATTTTTTATTCTTTGGATGAATATCAATTGTATCTGAAATATCCGAAGTTAAAACCATTCCTGTTTTCGGGACTTCTTTCAAAATTTTCCTTTGAGAATTTCTAACCATAACATTCGAGAAATTATTCGTTCCTGTTTTATATGGTGCAATCTGGACAAAATAAAAAGGAAATTCGTCGTTCCAGTTTTTTCTCCACGAAGTAATCAAAGCCGAAAGCGTTTTATCGTAAACCAAAGAACCAACATTAGATTCTCCCTGATACCAAATGGTTCCAGCAATTTTAAATCCAACAATTGGTGCAATCATAGCGTTGTAAGCACGTCCGGGTTGGTGCGGGCCGTATTCCTGTTCGTATAGTTTTTTGGCATTTTCTAATAAAATTGGATCGTTTTGAATCACTTCTTCCGACATCCAAATTTCAGCCGGAGTTCCGCCCCAATTGGAAGAAATTAATCCGATGGGAACATTTTTTAAATCTTCGCGTAAGCGTTTAGCAAAAAAATAACCAACGGCGCTGAAATACTTCATAGTTTCAGGAGTCGATTCAACCCAATTTCCTAATACATTATTTTGCGGAGTTGTTGCCGTGGATTTTGAAACGGTAAAAAATCGAATATTCGGATTTGCGGCATTTTTAACTTCTTCATCTCCGTTATCGATTCCCCAACTTGCCGACATTTCCATATTGGATTGTCCTGAACATATCCATACTTCGCCAATTAAAATATTTTTTAAAACAACTTCAGTATATCCTTTTATAGAAATTGTGTAAGGGCCGCCGGCTTCAGGTGTTTTGATTATAAGTTCCCATTTTGCCTGATTATTTGTAACTGCTTTATATTCCTGATTGTTCCAGCTAGAAACTAATTTAATTTCTTCTTTTGGATTTGCCCAACCCCAAATTTTCACTTCTGAATTTCGCTGTAAAACCATATTATCTCCAAAAATATTCGGGAGCGTAACATTTGCTGTTATGCTATTTGCAATCATAAAAAAGAAAATAAGCTTAATTATATTATTTTTCATTTAACAGTTTTTTTAAAAATGGAGCATATTCGTCTGCCAAAACTTTATGATCAGCCACATCAGGATGTCCTGAACAGCCTTTTGGAGTCATTGGTTTGAATTTGAAAATCTGAATTGGCTTATGTGTTTTGTCTTCCGCGAAAGCGTTTTTTACTTTATTCAGGCAATCTTCAAAAACAACGGCTCTTTCTCCACCTACCATCGGGCTGTTTGTAATTACAATCTGCACATTTGGATTGTGTTCGTAAAGCATTTTTATAAAGTTGATGTAATTCGAAATATACTTTTCGGGATTAAAAGGCAGTCGTTCTTTTTTTCCGTCTCCGCCAGAAAAATCATTTGTTCCTAAAGCAATGCTTATAATATCCGGCTGAAAAGCAAAATCGTATTTAGGTTTTGAAGGATCTTTTGTCAAATATAAATTAGGATAAACATCTGGCATTATGGCTTCGTCTTTGTTTTCGTCGTTCCAGTTTCTGTAAATTCCAATTCCCGAAACGCAGCTCATTAAATAGTCAACACCAATTTCTCTTGAAATTCTTGGTCCGTAAGCGTAATAACCATTATGATGATCCATATATTCTCCTTTATCGCATGGAATATCCGACGAATCACTGGCTGCACCGCAAGTAATGGAATCCCCTATAAATTCAATTTTCTTTTTCTTTTTAGATGAAATTGAAGTCAGTTTTGCTGTGGTTCCGGCAAACAAAATATTTCCGCTTTGAGCTTCGGTATTTTTATAGATTTCTAAATGATGTTCTTTTTTATTGAAAGTTATTTTTATTGGAAATGACTGAACAGCTCCTTTTTCGATTCTGATTTTTCCAATATATTTTCCATCTAAAACCAGCTGAACATAATTATGATGTTCATAAGAATCTACACTTTGAAGTGAAATTGAACATTCATTTCCTGCAAAATTAAAAGATACAGAAGATGCAGTTCCTATTAAGATTACTTGATTATTTTGAAGTTTATCAACTCTTCCGGCATAAAGAAAAGTATTCTGGTTTTGTGATATCGAAACAACTGAAATCAGCAAAAACAGAATTAAAAGTGCATTTTTTTTTAGAAACATAATTTATTTGTTAAAATATAAATACGATTCACAAATATATTTGAAATGTACTAGACAAAAAGATACTAAAACATCAAAAAGTAATAAAAAAACACCACATAAACACATCGTTAAAATGCTAATTCTTACAATTTATACTGTATTTAGAAAAATAACGTTCTATCTTAGCAATTAAACCTTTTCTTATTTAAAAAAAATGAAACTCAACTTTTTCACCATCATATTTTCCGTCATCTTATTTTCTTTTTGTACTGCAAAAGAGAAAAATAAAAATATTATTCAAAAAGAGCAATCAGCAATCGATCGGGATTCTATAATAGTTTTTGCCAAAAAATATTTAGGGACACCTTATTTATATGCGAGCAGTAATCCTGAAAAAGGGTTTGACTGTTCTGGTTTTGTGAGTTATGTTTTTGGGAATTTTGGGATGACCTTGCCCAGAAGTTCGAGCGGATATAAAAATTTAGGAACGGCGCTAAAGCCTGAAGATTTTAAAGTTGGGGATATTTTGGTTTTTTACGGTTATAAAGACAAAACCGTTATTGGTCATCTTGGCATAATTTGCGAGGCAGACGGAATGCAGTCTAAATTTATTCATGCTTCATCTGGAAAAGCGCAGCAGGTTACAATCACTTCACTTGGTACTGAACATTACACTAATCGTTTTTATAAATGTATTGATGTAATTTCTAAATAAAAAAAACTCCAAATACATGACATATTTGGAGCTTCCACTTTATAACTAACCTTTATTTTTAAATAACCGTTCCTTTTAACGTAAGTATTTTTGGAGCAGTTTCTGCACTTGTTGTTACGGTAACTGTTTTTGTAAAAGCGCCCTTGTTTGCTGCATTGTAAGTTGCTGTTACTTTTGCAGATTTACCTGGTAAAATTGGCTCTTTTGTGTAGTCTGTTGCTGTACAACCGCATGAACCTTGTACTTGCGTAATTACAACAGCAGTTTTTCCTGTGTTTTTAAATTCATAAACAATAGCTTTTGGAGTTCCTTGTGGAATTTCTCCAACATCGATTGTTTCTGCTTTCCAAACAATTGTGGAAGCTGTTTCACTAATTTTTGTTTCAGCTGTTAAAGATTTTACCGGAGCAATTGCTGAAAAAGACATTAGGCTTAAAGCCAAAACAAGCATAGAAATTTTGATGATTTTCATAGTTAAATATATTAATGGTTTATAGTTCGATTTTTACATTACAAAGATATTTCAGACAAAAGCAAATCGCTGTTAAGCGGTTTCAAATGTTTGTTAATGACTTGTTAATCGCTGTTTTTAACTATATTTTTGATTAATATTACACTCTCAAAAGTCTGTTTTCTTGAAAATTAATAAACTCAATAGTATTATCGTTCTGGGATTAGTCGCCATAATTAGTATTTTGGTGGCGCAATTGCTTTGGACAAAAGAGGCTTTTACGATAGAGCAGAAAAAGCTGAGTCAAAAAGCGCATATCGCTCTTCTTGAAGTTGCTAAAAAACTATACGAAGGAACCAGTCACGAACTTCCGGCTCAAAGTCCTGTGCAGAAGATTTCAAATGATTATTATATTGTAAATGTCGACAATGACTTTGAACCTGATATTTTAGAATTTTATCTAAAAACAGAATTCAAAAAAATGAATATTACGACTGATTTTGAATATGCGATGTATAATTGCCAGAGTGATGAAATGATTTACGGCGATTATATTTCTTTATCGAAAAAAAAATCGGAATGCAAAAAGACGGTTTATTTCCCCAAACATAAAAATTTAGTCTACTATTTTGCGGTTCGTTTTCCTAATGAAACGACTTATTTATTTAGTTCGATGCGGTTTTGGTTTGTGCTTTCGATTATGTTGATCTTGATTTTGTTGATTTACGTTTATTCGATTTTTACGCTTTTACAGCAAAAAAAATATTCTGAATTGCAGCGTGACTTTATCAATAATATGACGCATGAATTTAAAACACCTTTATCTTCTATTTTAATTGCGTCGAAATATTTAAGTGAACAAAATCCTATTAAGGACGATAAAAAACTGCATACTTATACAGAGATTATTATTAATCAAAGTAATAAGCTGAATCATCATATTGAGAAGATTTTAAATATTGCGAAATCAGACTATGCGCCTTTAGAATTAAAAAAAGAACCTGTTTTAATTATTCCGGTTATTGAAGAAGCGATTGAAAATATTCAATTAAAATATCCTGAGGCTATTATTACTATTGAAAGTCCGTCTAAAGAATATTTATTAGAAACAGATGTTTTTCATTTTGGCAACCTAATTTACAATCTTTTAGATAATGCGGTAAAATACTGCAATAAAAAGCCTGAAATTACGATTAGAATTTATGAGGAGAATTCCATTTTAAAATTGGAGTTTGTCGATAACGGGATTGGAATTTCTACTAAAAAATTATCTTATATATTTGATAAGTTTTACCGCATTCAAAACGAAAAGAGTAATGAAGTAAATGGTTTTGGACTTGGTTTATATTACGTAAAAGAAATATGCAGTTTGCAAAACTGGAAAATAAAAGCTGAAAATAATACTGAAAACGGGGTTACTATAACTTTGTCAATTCCTTATAAAAAATGAAAAATTTCAAGATACTTTATACCGAAGATGATGAAACGCTGGCATTTTTGACCAAAGATAATTTGGAACAAAACAATTATGAAGTGGTTCATTGTACAAATGGAAAATCTGGTTTGGAAACTTTCAAAGATGAAGATTTTGACATTTGTATTTTTGATATTATGATGCCGAAAATGGACGGTTTTGAACTGGCTGAAGAAGTTCGAAAAATTGATACTGATGTTCCGATTATTTTTCTTTCAGCAAAAACTTTAAAAGAAGATCGCATAAAAGGACTTCGTCTTGGTGCCGATGATTATTTGGTAAAGCCTTTTAGTATTGAAGAATTAATTTTGAAAATTGAGGTTTTCCTGAAACGTTCTCAGAAAAATAATAAAGTCGAAAAATCGGTCTATGAAATTGGGAAATATCAATTTGATACCAAAAATTTTATTCTTTTTAATGAAGAAGAAAAAGTCGGATTAACACAACGTGAAGCCGAATTACTTAAACTGTTTCTTGACAATAAAAATTTAGTTTTAAAAAGAGAACAGATTTTAACTGCACTTTGGGGAACTGATGATTATTTTATGGGAAGAAGTCTTGATGTTTTTATTTCGCGCCTGCGTAAAATTTTATCAAACGAAAAAGGCATTTCGATTGAAAACCTGCACGGAATTGGTTTTAGATTTTCAATAGCATAATTGTAGAGTGTATTCTTGCAAATAATCACAATTCTGTTAAAAATAAAGAATAATCTGTAAATAGATTTTGAAAAATCTTTGTATTTTTAAGTTCTAATTTTCCAGATATGAAAATACATCATTTGCGAAATGCCACATTGGTTATTGAGACAGAAAAGCATGTTATTCTTGTAGATCCGATGTTAGGAAAGAGAAAAACAATTGCTCCTTTTACTATTTTTCGTTACAATCCAAAACGCAATCCTCTAGTGGCTCTGCCTAAAAACAGCAGGGAAATTTTGAGCAATGTTACGCATTGTTTAATTACGCATTTGCACCCTGATCATATTGATAAGGCCGGTGAAGTATTTTTAAGAAGAAAAAGCATTCCTGTAATCTGCAACGCAAAAGATGAAAAGACTCTTTTACAAAGAGGTCTTAATATTGTGCAGACTTTAAATTATTGGGAACCTCAGCCTTTTTTAGATGGAAGAATTATTGGAATTCCTGCTCTTCATGGTTACGGCTGGATTGCAAAATTGATGGGAAATGTAATGGGATTTTACATTGAACTTGCAAACGAAAAATCGGTTTATATAAGTTCTGACACTATTTTTACAGATGATGTTCAAAAAGCATTAATCGAACTCAAACCCGATATTGCAACTGTTGCCTGCGGAACTGCCAGATTAGATATTGGACAGCCTTTGCTTATGCGAATGAATGATATTTTGAAGTTTACCGCTCTTGCTCCCGGAAAAGTTTTTGCCAATCACCTTGAAGCTCTAAATCACTGCCCAACCACTCGTGAAGAATTAAGAAAAGCATTGACTGAAAATAATCTTTTGTATAAAGTTGCTATTCCGAGTGACGGAACTAGTGTAGATTATTGATCTATAAAACTAACAACCCAAACTCTCGCAAAGTATTAATTGGTTTTGAATACCAAAATAATTCGAAATCTTCTAATGAAGTTTCAAAATCATTTTTGACTTCCTGAAAAGTATAATTTTTAGTATTCGAAATTGAAATTCTTGTCAAAATATCAATTAACCAATCGCCTTCTTCTTTACTGGTTTGAATGGTAAAACTTTCTTTTTTATCATGAAAAGTTAGGGACATCATTTCCCAACTTCTTCCTTTTTTTGATTTTGTGAAGATTTCTGCCGAAGGTTTGCCGCCAAGCCAAACTACTTTTGCATTTGGTTTTGTGCTGAAATCGTTTTGCTCTTCGAGTGCATTAAAAATAAAATCGGGATGAATTTTTGTTTTCGGAATCTTGAAATCAAACCAATCCTGCAGTTCATAATCAAAACAAATTCCGTGCATGAAATTGAAAAGAGATTTCTTTAATCCGAAGCTGAATTTATCGTGATTGATTCCTGTTGAATCGGTATATTCAATATCGTTATTGGCAAAAGTTCCAATAACCTCTGTTTTTTTAGTAACACCAAATTGCTCCGGATATAATCCAACCGGACTATGAGCAGTTAAGGCAAACTGATGCCAAAATCCTGATTGCAAAACTCCGGCTTCAAATAACTGACGAACCATTTCAAGACTGTCAATTGTTTCCTGAATGGTTTGCGTAGGATATCCGTACATTAAATACGCATGAACCATAATTCCGGCTTCAGTAAAATTTCGGGTTACTTTTGCAACTTGTTCTACCGTTACACCTTTGTCTATTAATTTTAATAAACGGTCTGAAGCCACTTCTAAACCACCTGAAACAGCAATACAGCCCGAAGCTTTTAGTAATAAACATAAATCTTTAGAAAAGCTTTTTTCGAATCGAATGTTTGTCCACCACGTTACAGCAAGTTTTCGTTTTAAAATTTCGAGTGCCAAAGCTCGCATTAAAGCAGGCGGTGCAGCTTCATCAACAAAATGAAATCCGTTTTGACCCGTTTGCAGAATCAATTCTTCCATTCGATCGCAAAGTAAACTTGCGGCAACAGGTTCGTAAACTTTTATATAATCTAGTGAAATATCGCAGAAAGTACATTTTCCCCAATAACAGCCGTGCGCCATTGTGAGTTTATTCCAGCGTCCGTCACTCCACATTCGATGCATCGGATTTACAATTTCGATAACCGAAATGTATTTATCCAAAGGAAGATCTGAATAATCCGGCGTTCCTACATAGGCTTGTTTGTAGTCGTGTTTTAAGGAATTGTTTTTGTAGACAACTTCTCCATTTTCTAGTAAAAATGTTCTTTTAAAACGCTTCTCGTCCCTCGACTCCGCTCGGGATGACAAATTTTCAACAAGTTCTTCTATCGGAACTTCTCCATCATCCAAAGTAATAAAATCGAAGAATTCAAAAACTCGTTTATCCGAAAGTGAACGTAATTCAGTATTTGGGAAACCACCGCCCATTGAAATTTTAATTTCGGGATGATTTTGTTTTACCCATTGTGCAGATCGAAATGCACTGTATAAATTTCCCGGAAAGGGAACAGAAATTAAAAACAATGTAGGTTTTACAGCTTCTATCTTTTCTTTTAAAAGTGAAATTAAAATCGAATCGATATAAGTTGGTTCTTGCTGTAAAGCGTTGTATAATTCATCAAAAGAATTGGCACTTCGGCCTAAGCGTTCGGCATATCGGCTAAAGCCAAAATTTTCGTCGACACATTCTACAATATAGTCCGAAATATCTTCGAGATACAAAGTCGCCAAATGTTTTGCTTTATCCTGTGTTCCCATTGTTCCAAAGGCCCAATCGAGTTCTTCTAACTGTGCAAAACGAGAAGCTTCGGGCAGAAAATCTTCCTGACAAATCTGCAAAGCCAATGTTGGATTTTTTCCCTGCAAAAACTGAATTACAGGATCAATCGTCTTGATATATTCATCTTGTAAAGCAAAAATGCGCTTGGAATTATCAGAAATAGTATTTCCAACAACTTCAAACTTGAAACTTGAAACCTGAAACAAATCCTGCAATCCTTTCTTCGAAAACAATTCTAAAATGACATCAATTCCCAAATCTGCCTGAACCGATTCGATATTTTTTGTATTCAGAAAACCTTTTATATACGCCGTCGCCGGATACGGTGTATTCAGTTGGGTAAATGGTGGTGTTATTACAAAAAGTTTCGTTTTCAAAAGAATTTATTTTTTGCAAAAATACGGGATATTTAGGGACTTTTTAGGAAAAGATTTTATTGGTTTATGTTTTGGTTTTTTGGTTTTGTATTGTAGATAATTAATTACATTTGCGGCAGTCAAATTAATCAGATGAAGCATAAATTACTTTTCGTTTTCTTTATAATTACGATTCAATTATTTTCTCAAAATAAGAATCAATCTATTGGTTTTAAAGAGAATAAAGGTCAGATTATTGATCAAAAAGGAAAACCAAATACTGCTGTTAAATATTTGTTGAATACTAGCGGACTTAATGTTCAATTAAGAAAAAATGGATTTTCATATGACGTTTATGAAGTAAAAAAAACGCCAATACAACATCATCCACACAATCCCAGAGAAGAGCAATCTCATTTTCATGATAATCAGGAAAAAGATAAAGAGGACTTCAAATTAGAATATACTTTCCATCGAATTGATATTGACTTTGTAAATTCAAACTCAAAAGTTGAATTAATTGCAGAACAAAAATCAACTGATTTTGATAACTATTATAATGTTCCAAATAAACCCGAAGGAATTACCAGCGTTTATCAATACAAACAAATTACTTATAAAAATATTTACCCAAATATTGATGTAGTTTTTACAATTCCAAACGACCCTAAAAAAACAGTTGAATATAATTTTGTGATTCATTCAAAGGGAAAAATTTCTGACCTTCAATTAAGATTTAATGGTGCCGAAACTGATTTGATTGATAATAAAATCCAGATGAATGTCCGTTTTGGAAAAATGGAGGAAACACTTCCTGCGAGTTGGATTGAAGATGGAGCGAGTAAAAAGGAAATTGAGGTTGGATATACTAAAATTAAGAAGGATGTTTATGGGTTTTCTTCTTCTGATAACGTAAGTGGAAAAACTATTGTGATTGATCCGGTACCAACAAGACTTTGGGGAACATTTTATGGGGATGACGAAAATTATGGAAGTAATGAATTTGGAGGAAGTACGACTGATTTATTAGGTAATAATTACTTAGTAGGATCAACTTCTGTTCCTAATTCTTCATATGCTACATCGGGTGCACACCAAACTACAATTGGAAACCCTCAAAGCATGGCTCCAGACGGAATAATTGTAAAATTTTCTTCTAGTGGACTTAGGCTATGGAGTTCTTATTATGGAGGAGAAGGATATGATCGAATAAAAGCTGTAAGAACAGATTCTCAAAATAATGTGGTCATTGTAGGCCAAACAAATAGTACAACCAAAATTAGCACATTAGGTTCATACCAAAGTTCATTTAGTGGATATGATGATGCTTTTTTGGTAAAATTTAACTCTTCAGGTGTTAGACTTTGGGGTACATATTATGGAGGAAGAGATGAGGACGGAGCTTATGGCGTTGATATTGATAAAAATGATAATATTTTTATGGTGGGATATTTTTCAATAAATCACTCAACAAATATTTTTGATACCCCAATAGGAGATGGTTTCATAACCAAATTTAACCCTAATGGAACTATAGTTTGGAATAAATTATATGGAGGCAAAGGTACAGATGAATTTAGATCGGTTAAAGTTGGAGAAAACTTTATTGCAGTTGGTGGACTTTCATACAGTACAGATAATATTTCTACACCGGGAGTATTTCAAGAAAATCTTTATTACACGAATAATCTATCTAACGATGGCATAGTATTTAAATTAAATTTAAATGGAGATCGAATATGGAGTACCTATTATGGAGGGGAATCTGGAGAAAAAATTCATGCAATCGAAATTGATGACGAAAACAATATATATGTAGGTGGAGAAACTACTAGTTCTAATAATATTGCCTCACCAAGTTCTTTTGATGATTATAATTCATATTCTTGGACAGGTTTTCTTGCAAAATTGGATCAAAACGGGCAAAGATTATGGGGAACCTATTTAGGCTATGATACAATAATTTACTCTCTTGCTTTCGCAAATAATTCAATCTATGTTGGTGGTAATGGAGGAATTGATAATTCAATAACAACTTTATGTGCATATAAACGAACTGGTATGGCTGGTGGGTACATTGGAAAATTCTCTAAATTGGGAAGCTTAATATGGGGAAGCTACACTGGTGGATTTGACCAATACTCTCAAACAGAAATAACTGTTAAAAATAAAGAAATAATAGTTGGTGGAACATCATCAATGAATGATGGAATAGCTGACTTAAATTCATATCAGCCTGAAATTTTAGGTCGTAAAAATTTCTTTCTAATGAAGTTTTCAGAAGAAAACAATTGTAATATTAATGCGAACCCAAGCAGTAATTCTCCTGTTTGTATAGGCGGTACATTAAATCTTAATGCTGATTCAGGATATAATTATGCATGGACAGGACCTAATGGTTTTACAAGTAATTTACAAAACCCAACGATCAATAATGTATCAAATGCAAATAAAGGGACTTACAAATTAGTTGCAAGTGATGACTGTGGTTGTCAAAAGAATTATGATATTGAAGTAATAATTGGAGATATTCTGGCACCAGTTCCTGATATTACCAATCTGCCAATAATAACTGGAGATTGCCATACTACAGTTACAACAATCCCAACTGCCACAGACGCTTGTGCAGGACAAATTACAGGAACAACTACAAGTCCATTATCTTATAGCTTACCGGGAACTTATACAATTGTATGGAATTACAGCGACGGAAACGGAAATACATCAATTCAAAATCAAACTGTTACAATTACAAGCCAGCCATTGCCAACTGCAAATACTCCACAAACTTTCTGTGTTGACAAAAACGCTACATTAAACGACATTCAAGTTACTGGCCAAAACATTAAATGGTATAGCAACTTAACAGCAGGAACACTTATATCACCTACAACTGTTGCTCAGGATAAAGCAACATATTATGCTTCACAAACCATAAATGGTTGCGAAAGTGAAAGAGTTCCTGTTACAATTAACATTCAGGTCACTTTTCCTCCAACAGGAAATGCAAATCAACCATTTTGTTCAGGACAAAATCCAACTATTGCAGATATTCAGGTTATGGGAACTGCAATAAAATGGTATGATGCAGTAAGTAACGGTTCTTTATTAGCAGAAACTACAAATTTGGTTAATGGAAAAACTTACTATGCTTCACAGACAGAAAACAGTTGTGAAAGCCAGAGACTTGGAGTTACTGTTTCAATAGTAAATACACCTTCTGCACCAGTCTTAAATGGAAGTACAGCATTCTGCAAGAAAGAAAATGCCATATTAACCGACATACAAATTTCTGGGCAAAATATAAAATGGTATGATACTAATTTCTCTGCTGCCAGTTTGCCAAATACTACTTTATTAGAAGATAATAGAACATACTATGCTTCACAAACAATTGGGTGTGAAGGTGACAGAACCCCTGTTTTAGTTCGTGTTTATGATACTCCGCTGCCAACCGGAGACAATAATAAACAATTTTGTATTGATGAAATTGCTACAATTGAAAATATTGCTATAACAGGAACATCTCTTAAATGGTATGATGCAGCAACAAATGGAAACAGTTTGTCAGAAACAACTTTACTGCAAAACGACATTTATTATGTAACGCAAACTCTAAATAATTGCGAAAGTGAAAGATTTGCCGTTACTGTAAAAATTCAGGATACTCAAATTCCAATTGCAGATTCTCCACAAACATTTTGCATCCAAAAAAATGCATCTATTAATGACATTGATATTACAGGACAAAATATAAAATGGTTTGAAAGTATTTCTTCAAATAGTACTTTATCCGAATCAACATTACTTGAAAACGGACATATTTATTATGCTTCGCAAACAATCAGCAATTGTGAAAGTGACAGAATTTCTGTTGTGATAAATATTTTGGGAGCCACAACTGGGGATTGTATAAATTTTGTTGATGAACTGCCTTTTCCAAAATTCTTTACACCAAATAATGATAACTTCAATGATCATTGGACAATTGATTCAGCTTATTTAGCTCCAAACACAGCAATTAGAATATTTGATCGTTATGGAAAATTAATAAAAGAATTAGCTCCAAATGCTTCTTGGGATGGAACTTATCTTGGTCATCAGGAACCAGCATCCGATTATTGGTTTACTGTTACAAGATTAAACGGAACAGAATTTAGAGGACATTTTAGTTTAAAAAGATAATTTCAAATAAAAAGGCGCAGATTAAAAACCTACGCCTGTTTTTATTTCAAAAATTTAAAAATTCTATTATTATTTAAAATTTATGTTCCTCTTTGCTAATTACCAAAAATGAAACTAAAGAAATAAACGCTGCAATCGTTAAGTACAAACCAACATAACTTACATCATAAGTTTTGGCTAACCAAATAGCTATCATAGGCGCAAAAGCTGCTCCCAGGATTCCTGCTAGATTAAACGTTAGTGATGCGCCAGAATAACGAACATTGGTTGGAAACAATTCAGATAGAAAAGTTCCTAAAGGCCCATAAGTGAATCCCATTAAAGCCATTCCGATACAAGCGAAAGTAGTAACTAAAACAATATTTCCTGAACTTAAAAAATAAGAAAAGAAAAATCCGAAAATCGCAATAGCCGCTGTAGCTATAATAAGCATTTTGCGTCGGCCAATTTTATCTGCAACTACAGCCGAAACCGGAATGAAAATAGCAAAAAACAATACCGAAAATAACTGAATTAATAATCCATTTCTTTTTACAATTCCTAAGTCTGAAGTTGCCCAGCTTAATGTAAAAACAGTCATCAAATAAAAAACTAAAAACGTTGTAATGGCCGCAAACGTTCCAAAAATCAATTGATTTTTATACGATTTTACAATTGTTAAAAATGGAACTTTAACCTCTTCCTGTTCTTTTTTAGAATTTTCGAAAGATGGCGTTTCTGTAATTTTTGTTCGGATATAAAAACCAACAACAACTAGTAATGAACTGGCAATAAATGGAATTCTCCAGCCATAATCCATAAAATCTTCATTGCTCATAGAATCGGTTAATAATAGAAAAGTTCCACCAGAAAGCAGTAATCCTATTGGAGCTCCCAATTGCGGAAACATTCCGTACCACGCACGTTTATTTGGCGGTGCATTTTCTATCGCTAATAAAACGGCTCCTCCCCATTCACCCCCTAAACCAACACCTTGCCCAAATCGACATAACATTAATAATAACGGAGCCGCCACACCAATACTGGCATAACTTGGCAAAAATCCTATTGTAACAGTCGAAATACCCATCGTCAATAAAGCCGCAACTAAGGTAAATTTACGCCCGATTTTATCTCCATAATGTCCAAAAAAAGCAGAACCTAACGGACGTGATAAAAATGCTATTGAAAAAGTGGCTAAAGATTCAAGAGTCGCCATTGTCGAATCTGAACCGGGAAAAAATAATTGAGGAAAAACCAATACTGCGGCATTGGCATAAATATAAAAATCAAAAAATTCAATTGTGGTGCCAATTAGGCTTCCAAAAAGAACATGTTTAAGTGAGTTCTTCTTTTTAGGGTTTGTTTCCATGCAAAATCAGGTATATCTTTTTTTGTCTACAAAAATATAGTTTCGTTATTAATATTTCACATTTAAAACAATTAGTTTCAAAACACTTATGCGTTTTTAACAAATTTCATGTATTTAGCATTTTAAGCAATGTTTAATTTACTCAAAATTAAAAACCTGATTATAGGAACTTTAAAACAAAAAATAAAAATCAATCTTAAGCAATAGTTAAAACCGATTTTAACTGTATATTTTCATTAAATTTACAGCTGTCAAAAATAAATTTAAAATTATGCCTACCGACTGTATCAGCTATCAAACTTCTGGATATTTCTCTAAATTGATACAAGATTATTTAGATCAGAAATCAGAATTGAAACCGCTGTACAACAATTTCCCAACATTGGAGAATTTCGAAAAACAAATTGCCGAAAAAGCAGGTAACTTTGATAACAGCAACCGAATTCCTTTGGTTACCACTTTAAAAAAGCAATATCAAAGCATCAAAATTTCTGATTCGACAAAACAAAATATTGAGCTTTTAGCACTCGAAAATACTTTCACAATTACAACCGGACATCAGTTAAATTTATTTAGCGGGCCTTTGTATTTCTTATATAAAATCATTTCGACCATTAATCTTACCAAAGAATTAAAATCGAAATATCCGTCGTACAATTTTGTTCCCATTTATTGGATGGCGACAGAAGATCATGATTTTGAAGAAATAAACTATTTTAATTTTAAAGGCAAAAAATTCAGATGGAACAAAGAAAGCAACGGTCCAGTTGGCCGACTTTCAACTGAAGGTTTAGATGAATTCTTTGAAATTTATTCATTAGAATTAGGTTCAAGCACAAATGCCAATACTTTAAAAAAGCTTTTTCAAGATGCTTATTTAAAACACGATAATCTGGCCGATGCAACCCGGTTTTTAGCTAACAGTTTATTTGCTAATTACGGTTTAGTAATTATAGATGCTGACGATGCCGATTTAAAACGTGCTTTTATTCCGTATGCAAAAGAAGAATTAGAAAAACAGACTTCATACAAAGCGGTTCAGGAAACAATTGAACAATTGAAAGACTATACGGTTCAGGTAAATCCGCGTGAGATTAATTTATTTTATATTGAAGATAATCTGCGCGAAAGAATCATTTTTGAAGAAGATAAATACATTGTAAACAACACAAAAATCTCCTTTTCTAAAGAACAAATTCTTTCTGAATTAGAAAATCATCCTGAAAAATTCAGTCCAAACGTTATTATGCGTCCGCTTTATCAGGAAATTATTCTCCCGAATCTATGTTATATTGGCGGAGGCGGAGAAATTGCGTATTGGCTGGAATTAAAATCTTTTTTTGATGCCGTAAAAATTACTTTTCCAATGATTTTGGTTCGTAACTCTGTTCTTTTGGCAACCGAAAAACAAGAAAAAAAAGCAGATCAATTAAACTTAAGCTGGAGCGATCTTTTTACCAAACAAGAAAATTTAGTAAACGCGATTACACACAAAATTTCTGCATTTCCAATTGATTTAACACCTCAAAAAGAAATATTGAAAACCCAATTTCAATATCTTTATGAATTAGCAAATCAAACTGATAAATCTTTTTCTGGAGCTGTAAAAGCTCAGGAAGTAAAACAGACAAAAGGTCTTGAAAATTTAGAAAAGCGTTTATTAAAAGCACAAAAAAGAAAACTTAACGATCAATTGCAGCGGGTAATAGACTTACAATGTGAACTATTCCCAAATAATAGTTTACAGGAACGTCAAAGTAATTTTTCAGAATTTTATCTGGAAAAAGGCGAACAGTTAGTTCCGCTTTTACTGCAAAAATTGAAACCTTTAGAAATGAATTTTAACATCATAACAATATAAAAAGCAAAAAAATTTGCCACGAATTTCACGAATTTACACAAGTTATTTTCTTGTAAAGGATAGAAATTAGTGTAAATTCGTGAAATTCGTGGCAGAAAAAATAATAAAATATAATAATTCTTGAGAACCAAATAACCACTATCTTCTCAAAATTATTATTTCAAACCAAATAGCGATTTTTAAAAATATTAACTAACCAATTTACCCAAAACCAATGGTAAAAGAACGCTTAATTTCGCTAGATGTCTTTCGTGGACTAACAATTTTATTAATGACCATTGTAAACAACCCCGGAGACTGGGGCCATGTTTTCCCGCCATTATTACACGCCGAATGGCACGGCTGCACACCAACCGATTTAGTATTTCCGTTTTTCGTTTTTATAATGGGAGTTGCCGTTCCGCTTGCAATGCCTGATAAATTTTATGACGGCACCACTTTCAACAAAATTTTAATTCGTTCTTTGCGAATGCTTTGTTTGGGTATTTTCTTCAACTTTTTTGGAAAAATCCAGTTGTTTGGATTGGAAGGAATTCCGCTTTTAATTGGCCGACTTATAATTACTATTGGAGTTGGTTATGCTTTAATGGGAAATTTCAGTTCAAAAATCAAAAACATTCTGGCATTTTCAATTCTGATAATTTATCTGTTTCTCGCTTACAGCGGTATCGAAGCCTACAGTGATGTAAGACTTCCGGGGGTTTTACAACGAATTGCAATTGTTTATTTTGTAGTTTCTCTTTTGTATTTAAAAACTTCTCAAAAAACGCAGATCATAACCGGAATCGTTTTGTTATTAGGATATTGGGCAATCATGACTTTAATCCCTGTTCCCGGAATTGGCGACGCAAATCTGGATAAAGGAACAAATCTTGCTTCATGGCTGGACAGCGTTTTACTAAAAGGACATATGTATCGTGGAACCGTAACTTGGGATCCGGAAGGGATTTTAAGCACACTTCCGTCAATTGTAAACGGAATTATCGGTTTATTAATTGGTCAATTATTACAGCAAAATTCTCCTAAAACTAACAAAGCACAAAAAATGGCAATTGCCGGAGTTGCTTTAATCATTGCTGGTTTACTTTGGAATATTGTTTTCCCAATAAACAAATCACTTTGGACAAGCAGTTATGTTTTATACACTACAGGATTAGCCACAACATTTTTAGCAATTTTATATTACATAATTGATATCGCCGATTATAAAAAAGGATTCAAACCTTTCTTAATTTGGGGCGTAAACCCAATGATCGTTTTCTTTACTTCGCAGATAATTCCGCAGGCATTAGTAATGATTGAGTTTCAAAATCCACATAAAACCGAAGAGAAAATTAATTTATTAAATTACCTGTACAGCTTTTGGATTGCACCATTTTTCAGCAATCCTATGACAGCTTCATTAGCCGGTGCATTAGTTTACGTTTGCATCTGGACTTTTATTTTATGGATATTCTACAGAAACAAATTAATATTCAAAGTATAAATTTCTTAACCATATAAGTAATATAAGTTCACTTTAGAAATACGTCATACTTTGCGGAGATATTCTGTACGAAGTATTTAAATGAACTTATATTACTTATATGGTTTTAAAAAAAAGCTTTTCTTGGCTAAAACATCATTCTATCATGTTTTAATTACGAATTAATTAAAATCAATTCACAAAAAAAGTCTACTTTTGCACAAAATTTAATAAAATATAAAATGGCAACAAATAGAACTTTTACAATGATTAAACCAGATGCTGTTGCAAACGGACACATCGGGAATATCTTAGCAATGATCACTAATGGTGGTTTCAAAATCGTTTCATTAAAATTAACTCAATTAACTGTAGCTGATGCAAAAGCATTTTACGCAGTTCACGCAGAAAGACCTTTCTACGGAGAATTAGTTGAATTCATGTCACGCGGACCAATTGTTGCTGCAATTTTAGAAAAAGACAACGCAGTAGAAGATTTCAGAACTTTAATTGGAGCTACAAATCCAGCTGAAGCTGCTGAAGGAACTATTCGTAAAGCATACGCAACTTCTATCGGAGAAAATGCAGTTCACGGTTCAGACAGCGACGAAAATGCTGCAATCGAAGGTGCATTCCACTTTGCTGGTAGAGAGCAGTTTTAATTTATGATTTTAGAGTTCAGATTTTAGATTGCGGAACTTTATAAACAAAAAAATCCATTTCAATTGAAATGGATTTTTTTTGTTTAAATGCAAATATCGCTTAAAGCTTATCTGCTTTTTTAACCAATTTCTCAACTTTTTCATCAAGATCTTTCAAAAGTTCTTCCAATGCACTTTCGCACATAGGCAATACTTTATCAAGACTTAAAACAGGAACTCCACCTACGATTGTTCCAGTTTTCTTAGAGTTTGCCCCTTCAGAAAAAGCAAATACTTTTTTTCCTGTTTTATCGTATAAAGCGATTCTGGCATAAGCTTTCATTTTTATTGTTCCAGTTCCTCCAACAGCGAATCCTTTTACTACAGCAAAATGAATTTCTGTAAACAAAACACCATCAGCTGTGTCTTTAAACATTTGAGCAGACGCTACTTCATTGGCAGAACCATTCATTCCTTCATAAATATATTTATATCCAGGATAGTTAATAATGGTACCGCTTTCTCCGCCTTCTCTTGCAAATTTAGGAGTAAAAGCAATGTATTCCGGCTTCTGAGTCACTTCAGTTTCAGGAAGTAAATCAAACGGGAATTTTTTAGCATAATCATTAAAAAATGCATTGTGATATTTCTCTAAAATTGGAGAAAGGTTAAAGTTCGGATTATTTCCTAAATCAGCTATTGCAGCCAATCCATTTAAACCCAACTCCGAAAGATCTATTGTTTTATCTGTATAAAAAGATACAACGGCAACTTTTTTCTTTTGAGAATAACTGTTTAAGGCAAATAATACGGTTAAAATAAGTAATACTTTTTTCATGTTTTGGTTTTGTTTTTTATTTGTTTATTATTAATCAGGCATTTATTAAAAACCACTTAATGCTCAAATATATCATAAAAAAAACACTTCCATTATGGAAGTGTAAAATTTATTTTTAAGTTTCAAATAACAATTTAAAATCAGCGCAAAACCACATCTTTTATTACTTCACGCCCAAGCTCTTCGTTAATCATTTTAACGATTTTAGACTTTCCGTGACTTAATTCCTCTCTTAAAACAGCCGATCCAAGTTCAACATACAGCGTGCTTCCTTTCAAAACAACATTTTTAGTATATGTTTTTACACCATTCCCCATTAATTGTGCCCAGGCTTCTTTTACATCAATCTGATCCATTCCCGGCTGTAACTTATTAACCTGAATAATTTGTTGTAAAACAGCCCCAATCGTACTTTGGTTATTTAGTCTTTTTGCCATCGTTTAAAATATTTATTGGTCCTGTTTTTTTATAATAATATTCTTTATTCTGATCATTTTTTACGACAAACCCTTCATCCGAAATCGAGATTAATTCCTCAGTCCATTTAGCATAATCTGTATTATAATCCAGAAAAGTTCCCTTATCCGTAAATCTTACTGAAACATTTTCAAAAGTATCAGTAGTTAAAAAAGTTCCGTCAAGCTGTGCCATTACTTTAGTACGAGTCCCTTTTGTACCTTTAATTTTAAAAAAATCAAAGTTTTCATTCATGCCATAAGCCTTTTCCTCCCCTTTATCAAAAACCACTTTTTCAATTTCCCAGTAACCATTTAGTTTTTCAATATCTGCCGGTTTTATTTCCTGTTTACAGCTTACAAACAAAAGCGACAAAACCAAAATCATAAAAGCATTTTTCATAGTAAAATATAATATTAATAAGGAGCTGTTTCCTGCTGTCCGCTATATCTTTTATGGCCTAGTTAAAAAGACGAGGCCATAAAAGGATGCCGCTTCCATCAGGGCTAGGGCTCCCGTTTTCAAAAGAAAATTTAGAGAATTACAAAGGTAACTTTATAAATTTCAAAAGAAATATTTTAATCAATAATTATCTCATTTTTCTAAGACTTTATTTCCTAAATCTTTACAGACCATAAAAAAGCCTATTCTAACAATCTTATGTCATATCATGGTAGATTTTAATGCAAATCTGTCAGACTTTTGCAGCAAAAATTATTTCAGTTACATTTTCCTTTAAAGAAGATAATTCCAATTAAAATTTTATACATAAATCCTTTTATTAAAAATAGAATGAAAAAATATTTCATAATAGCATTAAGCACCCTGCTCTTAATTTTTGGATGTAGTAAAGCAAAACCCAAAAACATTGCACTCACAAAACCTGTGTATGTTCAAATAAATAATTATCATCAGCCTGAAGGAAAAGAAAATAGTGCACCTTCCCTAAAAGATGATTTTTTACAAAACAAAAATTCAAAAAACTCACCAGTAACAATTGTAGCTTCCAGCCTATCGAGAGCGCAGTACTCTGATCATAAAGACATTAAAATCGTTTTTAAAAATTCAAGCAAAAAGAGTATTCAGGCAATTAAACTGGAATGGTACTGCGAAAACTCATTTGATGAACCCGCAAATGGCCGATATTTCTACGGAAAAGGAAGATCTACGGGAGAGATAGCAAATTTACTAAAGCCTGGTATGATCGAATCAAAAATCTGGGAAGATTTTTCTACAGATGCAAACCGTATTATAAAAGTAAGAGCTTACTATGTAGTATTTACAGACGGAACAAAATGGGAGCTTAAATAAAACATTTCATGGTAATATGTAAAATAAGTTTTCCCACTCATTAAACTATTTTACATATTTTTGGTCAAACCCCAAACCAAAAACAAAAGCCATGACCAAAACTATTTTTACAATCCTGACAGCCTTATTATTGATAAGCTGCAGCAAAGATTCAGCAGAACCAGATCCGGTTCCAACTCCATCAGAAAGCATGTATTTCCCTCCATTAACCGGAACAACATGGGAAACAAAATCCATAGCCGATTTAAAATGGAATCAAAGTGCTGTACAGCCGCTTCTAGATTACTTAGAATTAAAACATTCTAAATCCTTTATCATTTTAGTAAATGGCCGAATTGTTTTAGAAAACTACTTCAACGGACATAACGCTTCAACAAATTGGTATTGGGCAAGCGCCGGAAAAACGTTAACTTCAACCGTTACCGGAATTGCACAACAGGAAAACTTACTAAACATCAATAATAAAATTTCTCAATATTTAGGCACTGGCTGGACAAGCGAAACGTTAGCACAAGAAAACAAAATTACCTGCAAACATTTACTAACTATGACATCCGGGCTTGATGATTCAACCGATGACGTAGATCCCGCAGATCTAATCTACAAAGCCGATGCAGGAACAAGATGGGCTTATCATAATGTTTATGTAAAACTACAAGATGTTGTTGCAAGTGCAAGCGGACAAACTTGGGAAAATTATTTCAATGCCAAATTAAGAGACAAAATCGGGATGAATGGTACCTGGCTAAAAATTGATGTAAACAGCGTTTATGCAAGTACTTCACGAAGCATGGCACGTTTTGGGCTATTAATGCTGAATAAAGGCAAATGGGAAAATAATATCATTTTAAATGAAGCCTATTTCAATGAAGCAACAACAACTTCACAAAACATTAATTTAGGGTACGGATATTTATGGTGGCTAAATGGTAAAAGTTCCTATCATTTACCGCAATCGCAGCTTACTTTTCAGGGAAGCGTAATTCCAACCGGACCAAGCGATATGTTTATGGCTTTAGGAAAAAATGACCAAAAAATATATATAGTACCAAGTAAAAATATGGTAGTTATCAGAATGGGAGAGGCTGCAGATAATGAAAATCTTGCCTTATCTGATTTCGATAAAGTTTTATGGGAAAAAATTAGCGCTTTATATCAATAAAAGGACTGCACAAAATTTAAATTAACTGCCATCCTTTAGATTTTAAAAAGCTTTTGCAATCATTGCAAAAATCTTTTTCTTCATCCAGTGGGTTTCCTCCTTCAGCATCACGCATTAAACATGTTTTTATTGCACAATGCGGTAAACCCGCTGTATGACCTAATTCATGTAAAACTAGTTTATAAAACTGTTTATTTTTATTTTTGACAGACAATCTAAAATCCGAGACTACACAGGCTTTTCCGGGTCTATAACCTAATCCCATTACACCCCAATCTTTAATTCCGTTTTTAGTTGTACTAATATCCGAATTTGATAATCCAACTATCACAGAATCTTTGCCAATATTATCTTTAAGACTTTTAATTATACTATCAGCACGGTATCTATTCCTTGGTTTATAATAGGAGTTTTCAGGAAACGAAATATTTGATCTTAAAACTACTTTTGGATTTATAGCTTTAATTTCTTCAAAAACCTTTTTAGCCTGTTGGGTTTTAAAACTACCTAAGGGCTGAATAACAATTACTTTTTGATTTTTATTACTTTCGTTTTTTCTGTTTGTACAAGAAAGCGCAATAAAAAGAAAAACGAAAAAGCAATATTTCATCATCAAAAATGTATTAATAAATTACTGTTTAGTTCGCAGTCTTTTAAGAACTCCCATAAAGAAGAAACCTATTCCCAGAACTAATAAAACGTAATAAAAAGAAAGACTATTATCTCTCAAAATATTTGCAAAAACAAAACATATAACGCTTGCAAAATAAAAAGCAACAGCCGATATATTTTTAAAAGAAGAAAAACTCATTATAAATTATTTAAAGAAACTGTCTACGAACTCATATTTATTAAAGACTTGTAAATCTTCAATTCCTTCGCCAACACCAATATATTTTACCGGAATTTGAAACTGATCTGAAATACCAATTACAACACCGCCTTTTGCTGTTCCGTCTAATTTTGTTACTGCTAATGAAGTTACTTCAGTCGCAGCAGTAAATTGTTTTGCTTGTTCAAAAGCATTTTGACCCGTTGAACCATCTAAAACCAAAAGAACATCGTGAGGCGCATCTGCTACAACTTTTTGCATTACACGTTTCACTTTTGTTAATTCATTCATCAAATTGATTTTATTATGCAAACGTCCGGCAGTATCAATAATAACAATATCGGCGTTTTGAGCCACAGCAGACTGAAGCGTATCAAAAGCCACAGAAGCTGGATCGCTTCCCATATTTTGTTTTACGATTGGAACGCCTACACGATCCGCCCAAACTTGTAACTGATCGATAGCAGCGGCACGGAAAGTATCGGCAGCACCTAAAACCACTTTATAACCGGCTTTTTTAAACTGATAAGCCAGTTTACCAATTGTCGTAGTTTTTCCAACACCATTTACTCCAACAACCATTAAAACGTAAGGTTTTTTATCTTTTGGAATATCAAATTCGGTTGCTTCGCCTGTATTGGTTTCAGATAATAAGCCGCCAATTTCATCACGAAGAATTTGATTTAATTCCTCAGTTCCTAAATATTTATCTTCAGATACACGTTTTTCGATTCTTTCGATGATTTTCAATGTTGTATTTACACCAACATCTGAAGCTACCAAAACTTCTTCAAGATTATCTAAAACATCATCATCGACTTTAGATTTTCCTGCAACAGCTTTGCTTAACTTAGAGAAAAAAGTAGTTTTTGTTTTTTCAAGACCTTTATCTAAAGTCTCTTTTTTTTCGGTAGAGAATAATTTTTTAAAAAAACTCATTTTTTAATTTATTGTTAGTTTTAGATTGTTTCTAAGGGTTTTGAAACAATCTTAATGTTTATAGAATGCCTTTTGTTTTAATTTAACCCCAATTACACGATATCCTTCTATTTGTCTTTTTTAAACAAGTAAAGATAAAGAGTCTGATGGGAACAAATGTTTAAAAAAAACACAAATTGATTGGTTTCTATAAAATTTTAAACAAATATAAAAAATAAAAAAGCTACTTCCGAATGAAAGTAGCTTTTCTATATATTGTAATTGTAATTATTTCTTTTTCAAGAATTCATCAACTTCTTCAGGAGCCATAATAGATTCTACGAATGTATATGCGCCAGTTTTAGGAGATTTTACCATTTTGATGGCTTTTGATAATCTCTTAGAAGATGTTTGTAACGATGCTACGGTTTTCTTTGCCATGATTCAAATGTTATTTGAAGTTTTTTATAAAACTCTAAATGGCAAAACCATTTGAGATTTACAAAAATCTCTAATTATTACTTAATTTCTTTGTGAACAGTTACACGTTTCAAGATTGGATTAAATTTTTTAATCTCTAATCTGTCCGGAGTATTTTTCTTGTTCTTAGTTGTAATATATCTAGAAGTTCCCGGAACACCAGAAGTCTTGTGCTCAGTACATTCTAAAATTACCTGGATTCTATTACCTTTCTTTGCCATCTTGCTATATATTTATTTAGGAAAAGATTATTTGATAAATCCTTCTGACTGTGCTTTTTTCAAAACAGCAGTGATTCCATTTTTATTAATTGTTTTTATCGTAGATGCTGCTACTCTAAGAGTAATCCATCTATCTTCTTCTGGAAGATAAAAACGCTTTTTAACTAAGTTTACAGAAAACTTTCTCTTAGTTTTGTTCATAGCGTGAGAAACGTTATTTCCTACCATCGCTCTTTTACCTGTAAGGTCACAAACTCTTGACATTATACTTATCTTTTATCGTTATTCAAAATCAGGGTGCAAAGAAAAGAAAAATAAACCATTGTAGCAAAAAATTATTGCACAATTTTTAAAATTTCTTTTTGTAATATTTCTAAACTCTTAATAGTTGCTCTATCTATCACTTTTTCACGTGGTTGGCCAAAGTTAAATTCTTCTGTTATTACTCCCTCTGGTGTAGCCAAGGCGATAAAAACAGTACCAATTTCAGCTTTTGAGTCTCCTTTTGACGGACCAGCGTTCCCGGTTGTCGCGATTGCATAGTCTGTTTTGAGTATATCTTTCACATTCAAAGCTATAGCCGCAGCAACCTCAGCACTTACTACCGAAAATTGGTCTATTAAATCCTGCGACACGCCCAAAACATTGACCTTAGCTTCTGTTGCATACGAAACTACACTTCCTTTAAAATATCTTGACGCTCCCTGCACAGATGATAAAAGCGAAGCAATTTTTCCTCCAGTGCAGCTTTCAGCTGTAGAAATCGTTTTATTATTTTTAGCCAGCAATTTACCCACTACGGTTTCAATCGTTTCATTTTCTTCATAACCCACTATAATATCATGAATTATAGCATCTAGCGACTGAACATTTTCTTCGATTGCTTTTTCTAATTCTTCTTTATCTGTTCCGCGGGCTGTCATACGCAGACGAACTCGTCCGGGATTTGGCAGATACGCCAGTTTGATAAATTCAGGCAGATTATTTTCCCAGTTTTCAATACGTTCTGCGACTAAACTTTCTCCTTGACCGTACGTTAAAATGGTTTTATGAATAATATAAGGACGTTTATATTCTTTTACAATTTTTGGAATTATCTCATTTTCTACCAGATATTTCATTTCATACGGAACACCCGGAAGCGAAACAAACACGGTATTTTCTTTTTTCATCCACATTCCCGGTGCTGTTCCCATTTTATTATGAAGAACGGTGCATTTTGAAGGAACAAGAGCCTGATCTTTATTTAACTGCGAAATGGGTCTTTTATAAAAACCTTCAATAAGTTCTGTTACATGAGCCAGAACTTCGGGATTTACAACCAATTGATCGTCAAAATAATCACAGAAAGTTTTTTTAGTGATATCGTCTTTTGTCGGACCTAAACCTCCGGTAATAATTACAATATCAACTTTGTTTTGCAGTTGTGCAAAAGTGTTTAAAATATGCTGTTTGTCATCACTTATGGAAATCATTTCATAAGTTTCGACACCTATTCGATCCAGTTCTTTGGCTATAAAATTTGAATTTGTATCTACAATTTGACCAATTAAAATCTCATCTCCAATGGTAACTATTGTTGCTTTCATATTATTAAAAGTTTTACTTATAAAGGTATAAGTTTATTTATGAAGTAGGATTGCGGAAATGATTTGAGGCAGAAAAATTTAAAAGACAATTTCTTTTATCTTTTAATATGAAGTTAAAATCCTGAAAAATAGATTGAAATAAAATAAGAAAAATGATTCCGCTTTTCAGTTTAAAAAAGCGGAATTATATGATTTTAAACGTCAAAATCTTTTTTGATTTCTTTAATTGCGTCTTTTACCTGCACTTTTATACTTTTAAAAGTCTCGATAATATCTTTTTTCTTTCCTTCTGCTTTTGTCCACGCTTCGACTTGCAGGATTTCTTCAAATGCAACATTTAACCCCATTAAGTCTAATGTAGGTTTAATTTTATGCGCATACGAATAAGCGTATTTATGATCCTTTTTCTTAATTCCTTCCTTGATTTGTTTCAAATCCTCGGGAACTTCTGTAACAAATAATTTTAGAATTTCGTTTACAAATTCGGGGTCATTGTCTGAAAGCGCATACACTTTCGAAAGATTATACTTTAAAGCCATTATTTTACTTGTATTCTGAATAATTTTTTATCTTCTAAAAAGCCTTCCAAAACATCATTTGGTTTAACCGGCGCAACACCTGCAGGTGTTCCTGTAAAAATAATATCTCCAATTTTTAAGGTAAAAAACTGAGAAACATAAGAAACCAATTCATCAATTTTCCAAAGCATAAAACTCGTATTTCCTTTTTGAACTGTTTCAGAATTATTTTTGAGCTCAAACGTAAGATTTTCTAGCGAAACAAAATCACTTTTTGGTAAAAAATCTCCAATTACTGCTGAGCCGTCAAATGCTTTTGCTTTTTCCCAAGGCAGTCCTTTTGCTTTTAATTTATCTTGTAAATCTCTGGCAGTAAAATCGATACCTACACTAATATCGTCATAATATTTATGTGCAAACTTAGGCTCAATATACTTTCCAACCTTATTAATTTTCACAATTATTTCTAATTCGTGATGAACTTCCTCAGAAAATTCGGGAATTACAAACGGATGCTGCTTCAACAAAACCGCCGAATCCGGCTTCATAAAAACAACCGGTTCGTCTGGACGTTCGTTTTTTAATTCTTCAATATGATTGGTATAATTTCTACCGATGCAAATTATTTTCATTATTTTTAGTTTTCAGTCACAGTTTTTCAGTCGCAGTCTTCACTAATACAAAATCAGTTTCAGCATAAAACTGAACACTGAGACTGCGACTGAGAACTTATTTTGTATTTAATTTTCTCAATTTAATTCCTGTCAAAACTTTTTTAGTGTACAAAGGAAAATCGGCGTTTTGAATCCAGCTGAAATAACCTGGTTCTGTTTCCAGTACTTTTAAAACTTTTGCACCCTTATGTTTTCCGAAAGTAAAAATTTCTTCGTCGTCTTTATCAAAAGCAATCATTCCGGCAAAATCGGCGATTTTTTTACGGGTTGTAAATTCAGATAATGATTTCATGTCATTTTCCAGTTCAGGATAACGATCTAACTGCGCTTTCAAAATCTCGTAAGTTGCCATGGTATCTGCTTCTGCCGAATGCGCATTTTCAAGACTTTTTCCGCAGTAAAATTTCAAAGCAGCACTTAAAGTACGCTCTTCCATTTTATGAAAAATAGTCTGAACATCTACCGAAACTTTATTTTTCATATCAAAATCGACTCCGGCGCGAAGTAATTCTTCTGCTAATAACGGAATATCAAAACGATCTGAATTAAAACCTCCCAAATCACTGTCTTTTATCATATTATGAACCAGCGGTGCCAATTCTGCAAAAGTAGGTTCGTTGGCTACTTTTTCATCAGTAATTCCGTGAACGGCTGTTGTTTGTGGAGGAATTGGAATTGTGGGATTAACCAGCCAGGTTTTACTTTCTTTATTTCCGTTTGGAAAAACTTTAAATATCGAAATTTCTACTATTCGATCTTTACCGATGTCAATTCCAGTTGTTTCAAGATCAAAAAAGCAGATTGGTTTGTTAAGTTTTAATTCCATTTTTAATTTTTATAAGATTACAAATGTAATTTTTTAATGCCAAAGTTCCCGCCCAAATTTCTATTTTTTTGACCAAAATTGGCTTTTTTTGTTGGTTTTGCATTCAAATTTAAAACCAAATAAGTCTGTTTTCTGTTTTTCTTATGAACGAAAAAACCCGAAAAACTTTTCAATTTTTCGGGTTTTAAATTTTATTTATGAATCGATTAGAAATCTCTGTCTACATCAAAAGCTTCTAAATATTCTGCTACTCTTTTTACAAAACTTCCACCTAATGCTCCATCAACAACTCTGTGATCGTAAGAATGCGATAAGAACATTTTTTGACGGATTCCGATAAAATCTCCTTCCGGAGTTTCAATAACCGCAGGAACTTTACGAATTGCTCCAAGAGCTAAAATTCCTACTTGCGGCTGATTAATAATTGGCGTTCCAAAAACACTTCCAAAAGTTCCAACATTTGTTACCGTATAAGTTCCGCCTTGTGTATCGTCTGGTTTAAGTTTTCCTGCTTTTGCACGGTTTCCTAAATCGTTAACCGCTTTTGCCATTCCAACAAGGTTTAACTGATCTGCATTTTTAATTACAGGAACAATTAAATTTCCGTTTGGTAGCGCTGCCGCCATTCCTAAATTGATATTTTTCTTTTTGATGATATATTCGCCATCAACAGAAATATTCATTCCAGGGAAATCTTTTAAAGCTTTTGCAACCGCTTCCATCATAATTGGCGTAAAAGTCAGCTTCTCGCCTTCTCTCTTTTCAAAAGCCGTTTTAACTTTATCTCTCCATTTTACAATGTTCGTTACATCAACTTCAATAAACGATTGTACGTGTGCCGAAGTTTGTACAGAAGCCACCATATAACCCGAAATCAGTTTACGCATTCTGTCCATTTCGATGATTTCATCACCGCCATTTACAGAAACCGGAACTGCCTGCTGGCTTTTTTGAACTACTTGTTCTGGCGCTTTCGCAGTTTCAACAGCTGGTTTTGGAGTTTCAACCGCTGCTTTTGGTGCTTGCTCAACTACTTTTGGAGCCTGAACAATTCCTGCTTTGCGGTCTTCTATATATTTTAAAATATCATCTTTCGTTACGCGGGCATCTTTTCCAGAACCTTGAATATTATCCAATTCAGCAAGAGAAATACCTTCTTCTTTTGCAATATTTTTCACTAAAGGAGAAAGGAATTTTTCTGATCCGGAAAAATCCTGTGGAGCAGCAACTTCTTCTTTTACTGCTTCAATTGTTTTTTCGATTTCTACAGCTTCTGCAGGAGCAGCAGTTTCTACAGCTGGAGTTGCAGCCGGCGCATCACCACCTTCAGTTTCGATAATTGCAATAGTCTGCCCTACCTGAACTAAATCATCTTTGCCAAATAATTGTTCAACTAAAATTCCAGATACTTCACTTGGCACTTCACTGTCAACTTTATCAGTTGCAATTTCCAGTACAGCTTCATCAGCTTCAATTTTGTCTCCCACTTCTTTCAACCAGTTAGTAATGGTTGCTTCAGCGACGCTCTCTCCCATTTTAGGAAGCTTTAATTCAAATCTTGCCATATTATTATTCTAAAGGGTGATTTTGATTTTCTGATTGCGAAATTACTGAAATTTTTAAATATAAATTACACTTAATATAATTTTTACTGAATTTTTCTAATTTCCCCTCTGTCGTTTCTTGAATTACTTCCAATAATATAATTGGTGTTTTTGGGGAAAATCTTAAAAGTAATGTTCTTATCTTTAAGAGTTTCTATGATATTGATACATTTTTTGAATGAAACATAGTGATTATCCAAAATGATCTCTGTCTTTTTTCCCTTTAAAATCAGCGACGAATTTACCATTTTTTCTTTTTTGAAATCTAAAAAACTAACTTTATTTTCCAAAATCGAAGCCAACTTTTCAGACAAATTCTCATTTTCAGAGTATAAAATATAACTTTCTGGCAGCGGTTTTATTTTAGTCTTTCCCTGAAACATTTTTACAAATGAAAAAAACCAGGTTCCAACTTGAATAAAAAAACTAAAAAACCATGATTTTTTAAAATGCTTTTGGTAGAAAAAATTCATTGCATCCTGAAAACGTTTCATATACAATTCATCTTTAACGGTACTTTCTCCTTTATAGTGTAAAACGGTTGTTTCGTGAAAATAATAATTGGATTTTTTTAGCAAAAGTGCCCTGTAAGACAAATCAATATCATCTGCATACATAAAGCAGTTTTCATCAAAACCATTTAATTTTTGGTATAAATCTTTTTCCAAAAACATAAAAGCACCTACAAGAATCTCCACTTTTCCGGTTTGGTTTTCATTTAAATGCTGTGCATAATATTGATTAAAAAGATTCCATTTTGGAAATATTTTATACAAACCAAAAATTTTGGAAAAAGCAACCCATGGCGACGGAATACCGCGTTTACTTTCAGGCAGAAAGCTTCCGGTTCCGTCGATTAATTTACAGCCAATAATTCCTAAATCTTGTTTTTCTTCGGCGAAAGCCAAAATCTTGGTAAAAGTATCTCCCGCAACAACGGTGTCAGGATTTAAAATGCAGATGTATTTTCCGCTGGCTTGTTCAACTCCAATATTATTTCCTTTTGGAAAACCAAAATTTTCCTGGTTTTGAATCAGTTTTACTTTTGGAAATTGGATTTTCATCATCAAACAGCTGTCATCAGACGAATTATTATCAATAACAATAATTTCGGCATCAAGATTGGCAATTGCTTCCTGAACACTTAAAACACATTGTTCCAGAAAGTAACGCACATTATAATTAAGAATGATAACCGATAATTGCATTGAAATTTTTGTAATTGATTTTGGGGAAAGTTAGAAATTTTCGGCCAAACCTAATCGCAATGACCAATCGTTTTTACTAATTCCGTAGTCAAGGACTAAATTACTGTTGTTTTTCTTGTTCCATTTAATGCGTAATCCGGTTCCAACGGCTGGATTCCATTTTTTAAATTGATACGTATCTAACTTTGAAACAGAAGAAACGTTGGTAAAAAATACAGCGCCCCAAAAACCGTTTTTTGAAATATCAGTTCGATATTCAGTTTCAAAATAAATCAGTGCATTGCTGCGAAATCTGTTTCGGGTAAAGCCACGTCCAGTTCTTCCGTCTCGATCCCAGCCAATACTTGGCAAATCTAAATAATGCGGTTTTCCACCAAAAGTCGACCAATAAAAAGCTCTGTAAGCCAAAACCCGATGTTTGTATTTATGAAAAGAATGGTATTTGCGCGCATCTAAATAAACAGAATTCCATTTTTTACCTTCCACTCCGCTTGTATTGATTCGGTAATCTGCTTCGACGTATAAACCTTGTTCAGGATTTACATTGTTTTCTCTGGAATCATAAAGTCCCTGAATGGCAATTCCAAAGGAACTTTCGTTAGAAAAATCACCGTTCATATATTTAGAATAATCGGTTTCTTCATCGATATACGATTCTTCAGAAATATTCTGATAATTATCAAACAATAAACCTAATCCTAATCGATAATTCCCGATTATTTTTCGGGTGGCAAATTGATAAAAACGCCATTGTTGATAATCCAGAGTTGACATTTTTTTATCTGTATTATGTCCGCCGAGACCGTACGTATCCTGAGGATAAATCATATAGCGATAATCACCTATAAAATTCCAGTAATTATCTTTCGTATATATATAAGTTTGAATGGGAAAAACATATTGCTTGGTGAAACTAAAATAAGGCGAAAATGAAACCTGGGACATTTTGGTCGTGTTGCTGTCGCCGAGATAAAAAGTAGTTAAAAAAGAAACTACCAAACCGGCATTTTTATTAGCATCGATTGGAACGGGAAGCAATGAAAAGGCTATTTTTTTATCCTGATTTTTTCGTAACGAATCGTTTTTATTAAAAAGCTTGTACAAAACATCCAGAATATCTTTGTTGTTATTTGAAATGGAGTCGTTTTGGCAATAGCCGAAATGCATTTGAAAAAAGAAAAAGAAACCTAACAGAACCTTTGCATTTTTCATATCGTAAGTTTTTCAGATACAACTTCTTACAAATTTAAAGTTTTATTCAGAATATACGCTTCTTTCAAAATAAATAAAAAGAAAATTCTATTTTTGAAGTAAATCAAAATCTCTTTTTCAATGAAAATCAAAGCAGTTGTTTTACTTGGTTCTCTCCTTTTTGTGTTTGCAATTTTAGGTTTCGCTTCCGCAGAAGAAGTTTCAAATTCTAATACAGATTTGGTAAAGACCTCAACTTGGTTTATTGCTGGTCCTGCCAAAGAAAATCAGGAAACAATTAATAAAATCAAAAAAGAAAAAGGGATAATTAAAGTTACAGCAAAAGATAATCCGGTTGGAGAAATTGAGCTGAATGTGATGCTTACAGAATCTGATTCGAATGATGGCAAATCAACAAATTTGTCTGAAAGTTCAAAATATCTAAGTATTACGTATAAATCATCGCATCTTATAAAATTGCAAGCACGCGAAGGAAACGCTGAAGGAACGGGATGCGTGCACGGCGGTTCGCATCCAAGAATAGATTTACCTGTTTCTGCTAAAAAATTCACCACTATAAAAATTCCGTGGACGGATTTCAAACAAGACGGCGATCCAAACGGAAAGTCTTTAGATATTCATAATCTCTGCAAGTTCAATTTTGTGAATTACAATCCAGTTTCAGGTGCGACATTAGAAATAAAATCAGTTATTCTAAATTGAAATGAGGATATTTTAACGCAAAGCGCGCTAAGGTTTTAGCCACAGATTTAAAGGATTAAACAGATTAAAACTTTGTGCACTTTGCGAAAAAAAACTTAGCGCGCTTTGCGTTACAAAAACATTATAAATGTAGCTGAATTTTAAACCTATTGAAGATTTTCATTACGAATAACATTATTGTTGAGAAAACCAGTGACCAAATAATTCCCGGAACTCCTTCTCTAAAATATTCTGGTATAATGTGAATTTTGAATGCGAGATTAAAATAATAAATAACACCCGGCAAAATATAAATCAATAACGGATTTGCTGCTGCAGGCATGAAAAAATCGCTCCATTTGGTTTGTTTTTTAACTTCCATTAACCAATACAAAAAGTAAAATAAAACGGTGCAAATTCCGGCAGAAATCAATGTCCATGAAGGCGTTCCTTGTATTTTTGAGATTCCGTAATGTGGTCGAAGGAAAAATCCAACGGCGAAAAACAAAACAATAAATCCTATTACTGGCCAATTGATTTTATTTTCAATTTTCTTGTCAAAAAAGAGTAATGAAATTATTATTCCGGCGATTACTAAAGTTACATGAGTTAAATGTCCGGCAATAAAATGCAGCCATTCCGGCATAACTAAACCTTTTGTCAAATTAGCCGAATTTGCGGCAACACAAACTACAAGAAAAGCAATCATTGCCCATAATCTGCCTGAAACCAGCCAATAATAAATTACCGAAATAAGATAAGCCCAACCAATTAAACCCAGAATTCCCCACCATTTTGGCGTGATTCCTGTTTTTCCGGTTTCTTCCTGAACGTATAAAAAGTAAAGTGCAATTAAAACCAATATTCCGCCGTATTGAAGAATGTATTTTAACCAAACTGAAAAATCTTTTGGGTATTTATTCCAAATCGGAATTGGCATTGCATAAGCCAAAAGTCCCCAAAAAGCAGGCGCAATTATCATTTTTGAAGCATCGTAACCATATTCGGCATTTACCATATAAACACCAATTATTATTAAGGCTACAGCACGTTTTAAAGTATGTGTCCAGATTACTTTTGAAGTGTCGCCTTTTATCAATCTGGCGTTAAAGGCAAATGGAACTGACATTCCGACTATAAATAAAAAAGCAGGGAAAACTAAATCGACAAAGGTCATTGCATCGGCATCGGCGGGCATGTGTTTCATCCATTGCGGTACATTTTTGACACTTGCAAGTTCATTTACAAATATCATTACAAAAATGGTAATTCCGCGTAAAGCGTCAATCGAAATAATCCTTTGATTATACAAATTCTCTTTAATTTTCATAAAATATTACTTTTTTATCAAATATAATATAATTCTAAAATGTCGGTTACATTGTTACATAAATTTTCTTTTGCAATATTTCTTTAAAGAGAAATAAAAACAACATCAATTCTTTACTTTTGCAGTTATGCTATCATTCTTTAAATCAAAACCTTTTTTAAAAGACCTTCTGGCGGGCGATTATGTCGATATTCACTCCCATTTGCTTCCGGGAATTGATGATGGCGCATCATCTATCAAAAAAACAATCAAACTTGTAAAGGCATTTCAGGAATTGGGAATTTCTCAGTTTGTTACTACGCCGCACATTAATCATTTTGTCTGGGATAATGCTGAACAGGATATTTTAGACCGACAAAAAGAAACTGAAGTTTTATTGAAAGAACAAAACATCAATATTCCGTTTAAGGCAGCATCTGAGTATTTTATGGACGACTGGTTTGAAAATCATGTAAAAACAGAAAAGCTTTTAACCTTAAAAGACAATTATGTATTAGTTGAAATATCGTATTTAAGTGCGCCTTTAAACTTATACAAGATTATTTTTGAAATACAGCTTGCAGGATATATTCCGGTTTTAGCGCATCCGGAACGGTATTTATATTTTCATAATAACTTTGAGGAGTATGAAAAACTAAAGAAAGCAGGTTGTTTATTTCAGCTGAATTTATTGGCTGTTATGGGTTATTATGGCAGCGAAATAACCAAAACTGCTGCGCTTTTATTAAAGAAAGGAATGTATGATTTTTCGGGAACCGATGTGCATCACGGCAATCATATTGAATCTTTACATCAAAAAATAAAAATTGATTCAGTTGAAAACTTAAAGGAAGTTATTGCCAATAATCAGTTTTTTAGATTCTAATTTTTTTCCAATTTAAAGCATAAAAAATGCTACGGATCCTACTATTTTTTATTCTGTCTGTTTTTTCAGTTAAAGCCCAAACTTCAGGCTGTACAGATGTGCTTTCAAAAAATTACAATCCAAATGTTGTGCAAAATGATGGAAACTGTATTTATGAAAGTTTAAAACTAAAACCTGAATATTCGATAAGACTAAGCGACTCGATTAAAGAAACTTCGGGACTAATTGCTTTTGATGGTTTATTGTGGATTCATAATGATGATCACGATAAAACAATCTACGGATTAGATTCTTTGGGAAAAATCAAAAAGAAAATCATTCTGGATCAGGTTGTAAATCATGACTGGGAAGAGATTTCGCAAGACAGTTCGCATTTATATATTGGAGATTTCGGAAATAATTACGGTGGAAATCGAACGGATTTAAATATCCTGAAAATTGAAAAAAAATCATTTTTAGAAGGAAATCCCATTATCGAAAAAATCTCATTTCAATATGCTGACCAAGCTGATTTTTTAGCACAAAAACCAAATTCGACCGATTTTGACTGTGAAGCTTTTGTAGTTTCTAATGACAGTATTTATTTGTTTACCAAACAATGGAAATCGTCTAAAACCAGTATTTATGTTTTACCCAATCAAGCCGGAAATTATATTGCACAATTTAAAAATACGCTTGACACAAAAGGTTTAGTGACGGGTGCAACTTATTTTGAAGAAAAGAAAATCGTGGTTCTTTGCGGTTATTCTAAAACGGGAAAAACATTTCTTTATCTTTTATACGATTTTAAAAACAAAGATTTTTTATCGGGAAATAAACGAAAAATTGATCTTAAGCTTACATTTCATCAAATAGAAGGAATTGCGACAAAAGATGGTCTTCATTATTTTATTACCAATGAATCTTTGGTTCGAAAACCCATTTTAAATAATCCGCAGCAAATTCATTATTTAGATTTGAGTTCTGTTTTAAATCCATATTTTACTCAACAGAAATAGCGTTGTTTTTCGCTCCCATTATTAAAAGCCATAAACACGTTCCTATTTCACCAAGAGTTGCCGGAAGTCTTACATAAGAAGATATTCCGAGGTCTGAATAATTCGAAAACAATGCATTTCCGAAGAAATTTATTAAATAACTCACACAGCCAAGCATTAATAATATTCCTAAAAATTTGGGAATCATTGCTGATTTAAAAATTAAATATCCCAACGGAAACAGCCAAAGTCCCCAAAATACCTGAACGATTAAATTTCCGTAATCATATTGATTGAGATAAAACATTACCAGATCTTTTTCCTCTCCGCCCGAATTAATTATAGAAAGTACAGCAAATTTATTCTGCATGTTTATAAAAGAAATCGGCACGCTTACAATCGCTAAAACAACCATATATATGGCGTACGTTTTATGAACCGGTTTCAATAATTTGTACAAAACCAAAGGCAGAAACAAAAAGAAAGTGTAACAAATTAATCCGCTTATAATACCAAGTCTGAAAAGAAATTCAGAATTAGCAATATTAGTAAAAGTTTTGGCAGCATCACTCCAGACAATTAATTTTGAAGGAACATATCCTAAACTAAAAATTCCCGTTATTACGACTACTAAATATAGTAAACCCGCAATTCTTCCTGTATTTCTAAACGATAGTTTTGATTCTTGATTCATACTTTTATCTTTAAATTAAACTTGCTTTGGCCATTTAAGTGCAGTCCAAAATATGATTGAAGTCAAAATACTTTCTATTATTGCCAGAAAAATGTAAAAACTCCACCAGGCTCCAGTTGTTGTAAATGCTATTAACAGCATTATGGCAGTATAAATAATTCCGAAAATGAGATTAAGCCAGCGGTTTATTTTTGGTTTTAAAATAACGGATGCAAAAATCATTAAGGCCGGAATTGTCATTAAAAGTGTCGCGAGAAATAATTTTACGGGAGAATCCAGCAATGTATCTCCGCTTATAAAATCTTCGACTTTTTTTGGAACATAGAGCGAGAAATAATCTCCATAGATATAACAAAACATTACGGAAGTCCACAATGCTGCAAGTTTGATTTTTGTGTTTATTTTAAAATCTTCAAAACCTTTGGTGTTTATTTCTTTCTCACTCATATTTAAGAGATTAAATTTTAAATATGTCGGAGATAGTTGTAAAATGTTACAATTTGTTTTCTTCTAAAAGATAAGAGGCTGTCTCAAAAGTTGAGGCCTCCGTTATACCATAACTATTTTGTTTGTTTTTTTTAGTGACTTAATTGATTGCTTTTTGATATCCAATTTATCATTCCATAGGAATGTTTCGTAGGTAGAAAAAAATAAAAAATAGCCATATTTGCGTTCCGTAGGAACGTTTGATAGGTTATTAAAAGCAATGTGAAATCAAACGTTCCTACGGGACGTAATCCATTATAACAATATATTTTTCTACCAATGAAATGTTTTCTACCAATGAAATGTTCCTACGGAACAAAAAAGTAGGTAAAATAACAAAGAGGCTGTCTTAACTTTTGAGACTGGTTCTTCTAATTTTCCTATTCTAAAACTTAAATAAGATTAACAATTCGCAAATCGTAAGATAAAAGTTTACTTTTGCAAAAAGTTATGTTTTCCAAAACACTCATAACTCATAATTTATAACTTACAATTTACAAAGTGAATTACTTATCTGTAGAAAATATATCGAAGTCATTTGGCGAAAGAGTCCTTTTTGACAACATTTCATTTGGAATCAACAAAGACCAAAAAATCGCTTTTATTGCTAAAAATGGTTCTGGTAAAACGACCATTATGAGCATTATTAATGGCTTAGACGAACCAGATACGGGACAAGTTGTTTTGAGAAAAGGAATTAGAATGGCATTTCTTTCGCAAGACAACAATCTGCAGGACGAACTTACGATTGAAGAAAGCATTTTTGCATCTGATAATGAAACGCTTAAAATAATCGAGGCTTACGAAAAAGCTTTAGAAAACCCAAATGACGAAGAAGCGTATCAAAAAGCTTTTGACGGAATGGATCAGCATAATGCCTGGGATTTTGAAACGCAGTACAAACAAATTCTGTTTAAATTAAAACTGGAAGATTTTAAACTTAAAGTAAAAAATCTTTCGGGAGGTCAAAAAAAACGTCTTTCACTGGCAATCATATTAATCAATCGCCCTGATTTATTGATTCTTGATGAGCCAACCAACCATTTAGATTTAGAAATGATCGAATGGCTTGAAAGTTATTTTGCCAAAGAAAACATTACCTTGTTTATGGTAACGCACGACCGTTTCTTTCTAGAGCGTGTGTGTAACGAAATTATCGAATTAGACAACGGAAAATTATACCAATACAAAGGAAATTACTCTTATTATTTAGAGAAAAAAGAAGAAAGAGTAACATCTGAAAATTCTAGTATTGACAAAGCTAAAAACTTATTTGTAAAGGAATTAGAATGGATGCGCCGCCAGCCAAAAGCGAGAACAACCAAATCTAAATCACGTCAGGATGACTTTTATGTAATTAAAGAAAAAGCACAAAGCCGACGAAAAGAAAACAAGGTAGAGCTTGAAATTAATATGGAAAGAATGGGAAGCAAAATTATTGAGCTTCATAAACTTTCTAAAAAATTCAAAGACCGTGTGATTCTGGATAACTTTAGTTTTGATTTTCAACGTGGTGAAAGAATCGGGATTATTGGTAAAAACGGAACCGGAAAATCTACATTTTTAAATCTGCTTACAGGGACAATTCCGCCAGACAGCGGGCGCGTTGTAAAAGGAGATACCATTAAAATTGGTTATTATACACAATCTGGAATTAACCCAAAACCGGGTCAGCGTGTTATTGATATTATTAAGGAATACGGTGAATATATTCCGCTTGCAAAAGGAAAAATTATTTCGGCTTCGCAATTGTTAGAGCGTTTTCTTTTTGATGCGAAAAAACAATACGATTATGTTGAAAAATTAAGCGGAGGAGAATTAAAACGTTTATATCTATGTACGGTTTTAATTCAAAACCCGAACTTTTTGATTCTCGATGAGCCAACAAACGATTTGGATATTGTAACGCTTAACGTTCTGGAAAGTTTTCTTTTAGATTATCCGGGATGTTTATTGGTTGTTTCGCACGACCGTTACTTTATGGATAAAATTGTTGATCATTTATTTATCTTTAGAGGACAAGGCGAAATCGAAAATTTCCCAGGAAACTATTCTGATTTCCGTGCTTATGAAGACAGTGCTGATGTGGCTCAAAAAGAAGAAAACAAAGCGGAAAAGAAAGATTGGAAACAAAATAATCCAACTGGAAATTTAAGTTTTAACGAGCAAAAAGAATATCAAAAAATCGAAAGAGAAATCAAAGATTTAGAAATCGAAAAAACTAAAATCGAAACATTATTTGCTGATGGAAAAGTTGCTGATGCTGATATTGAAAAGAAAGCAAATGAGCTTCAAAGCATAATCAATAAAATCGAAGCTAAAGAAGAACGCTGGTTCGAACTTTCTGCGAAGATAGAAGGATAAGTTAATTACACAGAGATTCACAAAGAAAGCACAGAGGTGCACGAAATTTTTTGTGAATCTTTGCGTTTTCTTTGTGAATCTCTGTGAAACTAAAATATTTAATTATTTTAAAAAAATAAAAAATGAAACAACTTTTAACAGCATTATTAGCATTGACTCTTTTCGTTTCTTGTTCTAAAGACAAAGATGAAGTTAAAGATTATACGGCTCAGAATGAACAGGAAATTAAAGATTACCTTTCTAAAAATAATTTAACTGCAACAAGAACAGATTCTGGTTTGTATTATATTATAAACGAGCCGGGCGAAGGTGAAGAATTTCCTGATGCTAATGCAAATGTAACAGTTGTTTATAAAGGTTATTTCACAAACGGAAATGTATTTGATGAAAGTGACAAAGATGTAGATGAAGCAGATAAAAAAGGAGTTGCATTTGGTTTAAGTCAGGTAATTCAAGGCTGGAAAGAAGGGATCCGATTTTTTAAACCGGGAGGAAAAGGCGTTCTTTTAGTTCCCGCACATTTAGGTTACGGAAGCAGAGATTACAACGGAATTCCGGGCGGATCTGTTTTGGTATTTGATATAACTTTAAAATCAATTAATTAAGATATTTTCAAAATTTCGGCATGCTTTTTCAAATCAAATCTTATCTAAAATTTCTTTGGAATTCTAAAAACGAACACGGTGTTCATTCGCCTTTTGTTTTTAGTTTATTGACCAAATGCTTTTATGATAAGAAGCCGAAACGTGAATATTTAATTCTAAAAAACTATAGAAAATCACTTCTTGAAAATAAAAATTTCATTGAAGTAACTGATTTTGGTGCTGGCTCTAAAGTTTTTAAATCAAACAGAAGACAGATTTCTAAAATCGCATCTACAGCCGGAATTTCTCCAAAACGGGCTGAATTATTATTTCGCGTCACTAATTATTTTCAACCAAAAAACATTCTTGAAATTGGGACTTCTTTAGGTTTAGCAACTGCCGCTCTTGCCCTTGGAAATACTGATGCAAAAGTTATTACAATTGAAGGTTGTCCAAATACGGCAAATACGGCACAAAATCAATTAGATAAATTTGACTGCAAAAATGTCGAAAATATAATCTCAGAATTTGAATCTTTTTTAATTTCAGAAAACCTGGATTCTAAGAGTTACGATCTAATATATTTCGACGGAAATCATTCAAAAAAAGCAACTTTAACTTATTTTGAAATTTTACTGCAAACAATAAATAACGATTCTGTTTGGATTTTTGATGACATACATTGGTCACGGGAAATGGAAGAAGCTTGGGAGATTATAAAAAATCACCCAAAAGTAAAAGTTACGATCGATACTTTTCAATGGGGTTTTGTATTTTTTAGATACGAACAGGAAAAAGAACATTTCGTGATTCGCGCCTAACAAAATTCAGTATACAATTTTTATTACATTTGTTACTATACGAAGTTTATATGAATGCAATCAAAATTGATACACCTTTACAATATTCAATAGCTGTAACTGAATTTCTTTCAGACAATCCAAATGCCAATTGTGTTATCATTGCTTCTGCTACAGGAGTTAAGCAAAATTATTATCACAATTTTTCAAAGTTTTTATCTCATAATAATTATTCTGTTTTCACCTTTGATTATGGCGGAATTGGCGATTCAAAACCAGAATCTCTAAAAAAGTTTTCTACAACCGCAACAAACTGGGCCCAAAACGATTTTGAAAGTGTGGTCCAATATGTTAAAAGCAAAAAACCAGACAGCAAAATATTCATCATAACGCACAGTATTGGCGGTCAGCTTATTGGTTTAGTTCCTTCAAATAATTTATTTGACGGCGTAATCATGGCTGTTTCACAATCTGGAAGCTGGATTCATTGGAAAGGATTTGAGAGACTAAAAATGCAATTTTTGTGGTATGTTACTATACCTTTATTTTGCAGAATTTTCAATTATTTACCTTCCAGTCATTTTACGCGTATGGAAGATTTACCAAAAGAAATGGCTCTGGAATGGGCAAAATGGTGCAAAAAACCAAATTATCATTTTGATTGTATCGACAATGTAAAAGAGCATTATGATAAAATTAAATGCAAGATTATTTCTTATAGTATCGACAATGATTTTTATGCAACTGTTCCGGCGGTAAATTGGATTGCTTCACAATTTAAAAATGCCGAAGTTACCAGAACACATTTAAAAGCCGAAGACTTTGGAGTAAAAGACATTGGGCATTTTGACTTCTTTAAAAATAGATTTAAAGATAGTATTTGGAACGTGTTTTTAGAGGATTTAAGGAAATTTGAGAATTAGAACATAAAAAAAGCAACTGTCTCAAAAGTCAGAGCAGCATCATTTTATTTTACATATTTCTTTGTTCCGTAGGAACATCTCGTCGGTAGAAAATTATATGTTTATCATTGTTTACGTTCCGTAGGAACGTTTGATGCCAGATTTTAAAATAGCAATGTCAAAATCAAACATTCCTACGGAACGTAATCGTGTCTAACCTCTATTCTTTCTACCTACGAAACATTCCTAATGGAATGAAACTGTATAAAAAATGGCAAGTATTAGTTTACATTAAAATAGTTTACATTAAAAACATAAAAAAATGGCAATCATTTCTGACTGCCATTTTTACTAATTCAAAATATCTACAATTATTTTTTAGCGTCTTTATTTTCTTCAGATTTTGCACCCATTCTGTTAACAGTATACATTGGTGCAAATTTAATTTTTAAACCGGCAATTTTTCTGTTATCTTCAGATGTAAGTCCTTCTTTTTCAACTGTATTTTTACGGCTGTCAAGTGCTTCATACATTAATTTAACTTCATCCCAGTCTTCTCTAGAATATTTATCTTTATTATCTTCAACAGTGTGAACGAATTGTTGGTAAACGCTGTGAATATTTTGGGCATTTACCCAGCTAAAATTCATATCATCACCAATTTTTCCTGCACCAAACAAAGCATCTCTTAATTGTTGTTTTGGACTTGGAGCCGGAGCTGGAGGGGCAAAAACGGTGGACATCTCATTTTTAAACTCTTCGTATTTAACTTTGCTGGCATTTATTTTTTCAGTAGCAGCCGAATTATCTTTTAAGTCTGCCAGTGCTGCCTGAGCTTCCTGAGATCTTCTGTCATATTCAGCATCAACTGCTTTCCAGTCTGCTTTTAAATTTTCTGCTGAAACATTTTTAACTGAATCGACGTATGCTACATAAGCGTCAACTTTTTTCTGAGCTTGTTCTTGTTTTTCATCTTTACACGATGTAAAGCTTAATGCAATTAATGCGATTCCTAATACCATTTGAATATTTTTCATAATACTGATTGTTTTAATTAATTATAATCAAATTTACCAAATAGCTAACTAAACAAATTACATTATTGTCATGTTTTAAAATTTAAAAACATTTTAATACTATAAAATTCATAAAATAATGACAACTATGCAAAATCAATCGAAAATGATATAACTATTTCTGCTTTAAAAACCATATTTATTTTAATACATATCTATTAAAAAGCTTTTGTAACAAAATTCAATTCTAACCTACTTATCATTTTTATGAAAAGTGTTTTGTACTTTTAAATCAAAATTGTAAAACGAAATGGCAAATCCATTAATTAAAATAACTGACATAAGACGAAATTTTGTACTTGGTAATGAAATCGTGTATGTTTTAAAAGGAATTAATTTAGAAATCAACAAAGGCGAATATGTTGCCCTAATGGGACCTTCGGGATCTGGAAAATCAACTTTAATGAATTTATTAGGTTGTTTGGACACGCCCACTTCCGGACGTTATGTTTTAAACGGAAAAGATGTAAGCCAAATGCGTGATGACGAATTAGCCGGAATTCGTAATACAGAAATCGGATTTGTTTTTCAAACTTTCAATCTTTTACCAAGAACCACGGCTTTAGACAATGTAGCTTTACCGATGATTTATGCCGGATATTCTAAATCTGACAGGAATGCAAGAGCAACAGAGGTTTTAGCACAAGTAAATCTAGCCGACAGAATGGATCACCAGCCAAATCAGCTTTCCGGAGGACAACGCCAGCGTGTTGCCATTGCCCGCGCTTTGGTCAACAAACCTTCGATTATTTTAGCCGATGAACCAACAGGAAACTTAGACAGTAAAACTTCTGTAGAAATCATGAAACTTTTTGGAGACATTCACGCACAAGGAAATACTGTAATTTTAGTAACTCACGAAGAAGATATCGCTGCCTACGCACACCGCGTAATTCGTTTAAGAGACGGATTGATTGAAAGCGACACCACTAAATAATTTTAGATTTCTGATTTTAGATTGCTTTTCATTTTAGATTTCTGATTTTAGATTTTAGATTATTTTCTAAATCTAAAATTTAAGACTCTAGCATTTCAATCTAAAATCATAAATCTACAATCTAAAATAACCATGAAAGTATATACCAAAACAGGCGATAAAGGAACAACAGCTCTTTTTGGAGGCACTCGTGTTCCTAAAGATCATATCAGAATTGACAGTTATGGAACTGTTGATGAATTAAACTCTTATATAGGATTAATTCGCGATCAGGAAATCGATTCACATTATAAGACTGTTTTAATAGAAATTCAGGATCGTCTTTTTACTGTAGGCGCCATTTTGGCAACTCCACAGGAAAAAGAAGTTTTAAAAAACGGAGAACTTCGCTTAAAAAATCTCGGAATAATTGATTCGGATATCGAATTACTCGAAAACGAAATAGATAAAATGGAAGAAAGTCTTCCGCAAATGACTCATTTTGTTTTACCGGGTGGTCATCCAACCGTGTCACATTGTCATATTGCCCGCTGTATATGCCGCCGCGCAGAGCGTTTGGCAGTACATTTAAGTCATAATGAACACGTTCCTGAAATCGCAATTATGTACTTAAACCGACTTTCTGACTACCTTTTTGTCTTGGCACGGAAGTTGTCGTTTGACTTAAAAGCGGAGGAAGTGAAATGGATACCTAGAAAATAAATTTTCTGCAAATTCCAAATTTTTGAAATCCCAAATTCTAAAGAAAAAATTAAATTCTTTCGAATTTTTAAAGCGAAATAAAGTTCTAAAAATTGGAATTTTGAATTTAAATATTGAGATTTCAAGTGTCTTTTTTGGGATTTGAAATTTAAAAATTGGAATTTAACAAGAGACGTTCTTAAATTTTATTAAAATAAATCAAATTTTACTTGTCTTTTTCAGTAAAAAATTTATTTTTGCACAAACTAAACAGATAACAGATGTATTGGACATTAGAATTAGCATCTTATTTAAGTGATGCGCCATGGCCTGCTAACAAAGACGAACTTATAGACTACGCTATTAGAGCTGGTGCTCCATTAGAAGTAGTAGAAAACCTTCAGTCAATAGAAGACGAAGGCGAGATATATGAATCAATGGAAGAAATTTGGCCTGATTATCCAACAGACGAAGATTATCTTTGGAATGAGGATGAATATTAAAAAATAAACCAAAGGAAAAAGTCTCATCACAGAGGCTTTTTTTTTGGTTCAAATACATATTATATAATAAAGAAATACAAATAAATTATGAGTTTCATAAATAGCATCATTAAGGTCTTTGTAGGTGATAAATCTCAAAAAGATGTCAAAGCTTTACAACCTTATTTAAACAAAATTAAGACTTTCGAAACTAGTTTAATGAGTTTATCTCATGACGAACTAAGAGCGAGAACCGCTTATTTTAAAGAAAAAATTAAAGAAGCAAGGGCAGATAAGGATGCTAAAATCGCTTCTCTAAAAGCTGAAGTTGAAAATATTGAGGATATCGACAAAAGAGAAGATATTTATGATGCAATAGACGCTCTTGAAAAAGAAGCTTATGAAATTTCTGAAAAAACTTTATTGGAAATTCTTCCAGAAGCGTTTTCTGTAGTAAAAGAAACGGCACGTCGTTTTAAAGAAAACTCTCATATCGAGGTTACGGCAACTGCAAAAGACCGCGAATTCTCTGCAACAAAACCATATATTACTATTGACGGCGAAAAATCTATCTGGGCTAATAAATGGAATGCTGCCGGAAAAGATATCACTTGGGACATGATTCACTATGATGTTCAGTTGATTGGTGGAATGGTTTTGCACGAAGGTAAAGTTGCCGAAATGCAAACGGGTGAAGGTAAAACTTTAGTTGCTACACTTCCTCTTTACTTAAACGCTTTGACAGGAAACGGAGTTCACTTAGTAACAGTGAATGACTACTTGGCAAAACGTGACAGTACATGGAAAGCTCCTTTATTCGAATTCCACGGCTTATCTGTTGACTGTATCGACAACCACCAGCCAAGTACAGAAGCTAGAAAAAAGGCTTATGATGCTGATATCACTTACGGAACCAACAACGAATTTGGTTTTGACTACTTAAGAGATAACATGGCACACTCGCCTAGTGATTTAGTGCAGAGAAAACACAATTATGCTATTGTCGACGAGGTCGATTCTGTTTTAATTGATGATGCTAGAACACCGCTTATTATTTCAGGACCAGTTCCGCAGGGAGATCGTCATGAATTTAACGAATTGAAACCAAAAATCGAGAACTTAGTTGCACAACAGCGTCAGTTAGCGAATGGTTTCTTAGCTGAGGCTAAAAAATTAATCAAAGAAGGAAATACTAAAGAAGGCGGATTCTTATTATTAAGAGCTTACAGAAGTTTACCTAAAAATAAAGCATTAATTAAATTTTTAAGTGAAGAAGGAATTAAACAATTGCTTCAAAAAACTGAAAATCAATACATGCAGGATAACAATCGCGAAATGCATAAAGTGGATGAAGCTTTATACTTTGTGATTGAAGAAAAAAACAATCAGGTTGAATTAACAGATAACGGTATTCAATACCTTTCTGGAGATACTGATGCTGACTTTTTCGTACTTCCAGATATTGGAACTGAAATCGCTGCTATCGAAAAACAAAAACTGGATAAAGATGCTGAAGCAGAAGCTAAAGAAAGATTATTTCAGGATTTTGGAGTAAAAAGCGAGCGTATCCACACTTTAACTCAGCTTTTAAAAGCATATGCTCTTTTTGAAAAAGATGTAGAATACGTTATCATGGACAACAAAATTATGATTGTCGATGAGCAAACAGGTCGTATCATGGACGGTCGTCGTTATTCTGACGGATTACACCAGGCGATCGAAGCTAAGGAAAACGTAAAAATTGAAGCTGCAACCCAAACTTTTGCAACAGTTACATTACAGAATTATTTCAGAATGTACAGCAAATTAGGTGGTATGACGGGTACAGCGGTTACAGAAGCTGGCGAGTTATGGCAGATTTACAAACTGGACGTTGTTGAAATTCCAACCAACCGACCAATTTCAAGACAAGACAAAGAAGATTATATCTATAAAACTACACGTGAAAAATTCAACGCTGTAATTGAAGACGTTACCGAATTATCAAATGCTGGAAGACCAGTATTGATTGGAACAACTTCTGTAGAGATTTCAGAATTATTAAGCCGTATGCTTAAAATGAGAGGAATTACTCATAACGTATTGAATGCTAAAATGCACAAGCAAGAGGCACAAATCGTTGAAGAAGCTGGTAAAGCCGGAGTTGTAACTATTGCAACAAACATGGCTGGTCGTGGTACCGATATTAAATTATCTCCAGAAGTAAAAGCTGCCGGAGGTTTAGCAATCGTAGGTACAGAGCGTCATGATTCACGTCGTGTTGACAGACAGTTACGCGGTCGTTCTGGTCGTCAGGGAGATCCGGGAAGTTCTCAATTTTATGTTTCTCTTGAAGATAACCTAATGCGTTTATTTGGTTCTGAAAGAGTTGCGAAAGTAATGGACAGAATGGGATTGAAAGAAGGTGAAGTTATTCAGCATTCTATGATGACTAAATCTATCGAACGTGCTCAGAAAAAAGTAGAAGAAAACAACTTTGGTGTTCGTAAACGTTTATTAGAATATGATGACGTTATGAACTCTCAGCGTGAAGTAGTTTACAAACGTCGTCGTCACGCACTATTTGGCGAGCGTTTAAAACTGGATATCGCGAATATGCTTTATGATACTTGCGAATTAATCGTAAGCAACAACAAAGTGGCAAACGATTTCAAAAGTTTTGATTTTGACTTAATTCGTTATTTTGGAATTACTTCTCCAATTTCAGAAGCTGATTTCCAAAAATTATCAGATATTGAAGTAACTGGAAAAGTATACAAAGAAGCTTTAGCTTTCTACACTGAAAAAACAGAAAGAAGCGCAAGAGAAGCTTTCCCTATTATTAGAGGAGTTTATGAAGAGCCAAACAATCATTTCGAAAGAATTGTAGTTCCTTTTACAGACGGAATCAAAACTTTGAATGTGGTTACAGACTTGAAAAAAGCTTACGAAAGCGAAGGAGCGCAATTAATTGCTGATTTCGAGAAAAACATCACACTTTCGATTGTTGATGAGGCCTGGAAAAAACATTTGCGTAAAATGGACGAATTGAAACAATCTGTTCAATTAGCCGTTCACGAACAAAAAGATCCATTGCTTATTTACAAATTAGAAGCTTTCAACTTGTTTAGAGGAATGTTAGACAACGTTAATAAAGAAGTTATTTCATTCTTGTTTAAAGGTGATTTACCAGCTCAAAACGTTACTTCTGAAATTCACGAAGCAAGAGAAGTTCGTCAAAAAGAAAATTTACAATTAAGTAAAGACGAAATTCCTAACAGTGAAAGCATTAACCGCGAAGCTGGAGAAACACAACAGCGTCAGGTTACAGAAACTATCGTTAGAGATATGCCGAAAATCAATCGTAACGACAATGTAACGATCCAAGAAGTCGCAACTGGTAAAACAGAAACAATGAAATTCAAAAAAGCAGAAACTCTTTTAGCTTCTGGAGCTTGGGTTATTGTTAAAGAATAAGTTTTCAGTATTCAGTCGCAGTTTTCAGTTTACAGACTAGACGAATTACATATCAAACCCGACAAGTTTTAAAACCTGTCGGGTTTTTAGTTTATAGTATTCAGTCGCAGTTTTCAGTATTCAGTTTACAGACTGTGACTGAAAACTGCGACTGAGACTGAAAACTTTTTCAAAAAAACTTTTTCCACAAACTCTTGGTAATAAATGCGAATTAAATGTATTTTTGCATTCGAAACATAGAAACAGCGTTTTGAAACGATTTTTGATCATATTGCTTTCATGCACACTTTTACTGCCCTCTTTTGGCAGTTTCTTTGTTTACACTTCTTTCAAACTTAATCAGGAAGAAATTTCAAAAACGATTTGCGTACAGCGAAAAATGGTTTTTAATTCCTGTAACGGTCGATGTGAACTTCAAAAAAGTTTAAAAAAATACGCTGATAACGAAAAAAGAATGCAAAACAACCTGAAAGAAAAAGCAGAAGTTGTTTACATTCAAAATACTACTACAACTAATTTCAAATTAGTTACAACAATCGAATCAAGAGCAAAAATCTTTGCTTCTTTTGATACAAAACCAATCTCGGTTTCAAATACTACGTTTCGACCTCCATCCTATTTTATATAAATTTCTGATAACCGCTTTTCAATAGTTTTTGAAAAGATTTTTTCTTGTCGTTAAGTCAGGAAAAGCACACGTTACTTTAAAATTTATATAAATTTAAAATGAAAAAAATATACATTATCCTATTTTTTATAGGACAATTTGTCTTTGCGCAGAACAAGGTAGAAAAAGACACAACAAAATCTCAGGAGCTTGAAAACGTTTTTATAACTGCCAACAGAACTGCCACTAAACGCAAGGAAACTCCTGTTGCAATTAGCAAAATAACAGCCAAAACCATTAACGAAGCAAAAGCTACTGCCGTTTATGAAATTATAAACAAAACGCCGGGAGTTTTAATGGTTAATTTAGGAAACGAACAGCACATGATGTCTATTCGTCAGCCAATGACAACAAATGCTTATTATCTGTATTTAGAAGATGGTTTGCCAATTCGTCCAATGGGAATTTTTAATCACAATGCTTTATTAGAAATCAATCAATATAATTTACAAAGTATTGAAGTTGTAAAAGGTCCGGTTTCATCTTTATACGGTCCAGAAGCTGTGGGCGGAACAATTAATTTAATTTCGATAAAACCACCTGTTGATCCGGAATTTAAATTTGGAGTTCAGGCAGATAATTATGGTTACAGAAGATTTCAGGCTGCCGGCGGTGCAATCGTAGGAAAAGTTGGTTTTCATATTGCCGGAATTTCAAGTTTACAGGAAAACGGATGGATGACTTATTCTGATTATAACAAAGATAATCTGAATGCGAGAATCGATTATAACATCTCTCCTTCTACCCGATTAATAAGCAATACGATGTATGGAAAATATTATTCGGATATGAGCGGAACGGTTAACGAAGATGCTTTCAACAACAGAACATACAAAAGCACTTCTAATTTTACTTATAGAAAATCTGATGCTTTAAGAACCCGCTTAACGCTGGAACATGATTGGAACAGTAATTCAAACAGTTATATTGCAGCTTATTTGCGCGACAATAAATTAGGACAAAATCCTTCTTATGGAATTAAATGGAGCCCAACTGTAAATCCTACAACGGCTAAAGGCGAAGTAAATTCAAACAACTTTAAAAGTTACGGAGCAATTGGACAGCACACTCAAAAATTTGATTTTCTAAATACAAAACTTGTTGCTGGAGCTTTATACGATTATTCTCCGGTTACATATTGGTCTTATGTAATTGATTTAAAAGCTAACTTGAATCCGGGAGAAGCAGGTAAACAAACCGTTGATTCTTATGAGATTATTGCAGAACATCCAGACTCAAAATTAGCAGATTACACGGCAGATATTTATAATTATGCTCAATATGCTCAATTTAGTTTTAGCCCTATCGAAAAATTAATTATTACAACTGGCGCTCGATATGATAACATGAAAGTAAATTATAATAATGCTTTAGACAAATCTACCGGAAGCAAAGTGTATGATAAAACAACTTATAAAACGGGTATAAATTTCAATCCTTTTGAGTTTGCTGGCGTTTACGCTAATTATTCTCAAGGTTTTGCTCCTCCGGGAATTACCTCTATTTTTAGAACCAAACCCGGAACTGGAGGCACAACAGGTGTTCCGGCTGATTTTTATTATAACCTAGAACCTGCCACTTTTGATAATGTTGAATTTGGAGGATGGTTTTCTTTGCTTGAAAACAAATTAAATTTTGATTATGCCTTTTATTATATGGAAGGTAAAAACGAGCTGTTAAACATTAAACTTCCAGATAACTCAACAGATTATCGTTCGGCAGGAGAAACCCGTCATAAAGGAATTGAATTTGGAGCTTCATATCGTCCTTCACAGCAATTTAATATTCGCTTGGGCGGAACTTACGCGCAGCATACATATATCGATTTTAAACTTTCGGACAAACCAACCGATCCTGTTCAGGATTTAAATGGAAAAGAAATGCCGGCAGCACCAAAATGGTCTGGAAATTCAGAGGTAAGTTATTATCCAAACTGGCTTCCTAATTTAAGAACTTCTCTTGAATGGCAGCTTGTGGGAAGTTATTACCAAGACCAAATCAATACGGTAAAATACGACGGTTACAATATTTTCAATGCAAGAGTTGGCTATCAATGGAAAGGAATTGAAATATATGGAAACGTAATGAACCTGACTGATAAATTATACGCTTACAATGTTTCGAGAGCCAATACCACAAACGCACAGCCAACATATACAGCGGCAGCTCCAAGAACATTTGTATTTGGAATTCAGTACAATTTTTCATTAAAAAAATAAGTTTTTGCCACAGATTAAAAGGATTAAAGGGATTATAAAAGAGTTTTAAATTTTCCCTAAGAAATTAAAATCCATAAATCATTTAATAAAAAAATCATTTTAATCCATTTAATCTGTGCAAAAAAAATAAAAACAAAAACAACTCAATTATGAGTAAAGAAATCAAGAAAAAATCTTCTAAAAAGAAAGATTCTAAAATCGTAAAAAAAATCAAGCAGCACATGTACAAATGGCATCGTGTTATTGGCTTAATTACCATTATTCCTGTTATTTTCTGGACGCTGTCTGGTTTGATGCATCCTTTTATGGCGCATTTTTTCAAACCTGAAATTGCTCACGAAAAATTGGAGCAGCAAATAATCGACAAAAATCAGCTGAAATTATCTATTCAGGAAGTATTACAAAAAAACGAAATCACTCAATTCAAAAATTTCCGAATCGTCACATTTAATAATATTACTTATTATCAGGTAAAAACCATTTTTGGTGAATTGTGGTATTATGATGCTTCAAACGGAAAAAAACTGGAAGACGGAGATCAAAAATATGCAGAATGGCTTTCTCGCTATTTTTTGGATGATCAAAAAAGCACCATAAAAAAGAGTGAAGTTGAAACTGAATTTACATCACAATACAAATATGTGAACCGCTATTTACCAGTTTACAAACTGACTTTTGACCGTCCTGATGCTATGGAAGTTTATGTAGAAACATCTTCCAGTAAACTGGCAACTTACAATCCAACTTCAAGACAGGCTTTTATCTGGTTTTTTGATACTTTTCATAATTGGTCTTTTATAGATGCTATATCCAACAATAGTATCAGGATTATTACCATGATTTTTTTATTGTCAATTATTGGATTTTCTGCTTTAAGCGGCATCTTAATTTACGGCTTATTATGGAAACAATTCAAAAAAACAGATAATGCGGCGCCTAAAAAAGGGCTTCGAAAATACCATCGCCAAATTGGAATCTGGGTTTCACTTTTTACTTTGACTTTTGCTTTTAGCGGAGGATATCATGCCACAACAAAATGGGCACCTTACACTTTATCGCAAATGGTTTATGAACCTACATTTGTGACTAAAGAAATTCCACTGGCTAATAATGCGCTGGATTTAGACTGGACACTTTTTCAAAATGCAAGTATAATTACTTTAAACGATACGACTTATTTCCGTTGTCAACTGCTTGAAAAAAGTAAATTCAAGACTTCAAAAGTAGATTCTAATTCAAAATGGAATAAAAAGAAAGATCAAAAATCGGAAGTAATTTACATTAACGCTGCAACCAATAAAGTTGTCCCAAATGTTGATCTTCATTATGCCGAATATTTAGCTTACTATTTCACTGGCGGAGCTCCACAAGCGGCTTGCTGCGAAATGATCGAAACTTCTGAAGAACCGGAAGAATCAATAGAAAACGTAAAATTATTAGAATCAAAAGTTTTAACTGATTTTGAAAGCAGGGAATATGGTTTTGTAAATAAGCGACTGCCTGTTGTAAAATTAGCATACGACACTCCTGAAAAAACAACCTATTTTATCGAAACTTCAACTTCGAGACTGGCGGCTGTAGTTAAAAATGCAGATAAAGTCGAAGGTTATTCTTTTGCGATATTGCATAAATTTTTATTCATGGATTGGGCAGGAAAAAACATTCGTGATTTAGCCACAGTTTTAGCGGCATTGAGCATTTTAATTGTCAGCATTTTAGGTTTTATTTTATTCTTAAAAAAGTAAACAACTCCACAACGACCTGCAAGGTTTTCAAAACCTTGTAGGTTTTAAGTTTTTAATATCTAGTCTTTTTTCGCCACGAATTCACGAATGTATTTGTATAAAAATTCATGAATTCGTGGCAAAAATTTTATCCTGTTTGTGTGTAATGTTACACCAAAATACCTACAAGGTTTTGAAAACCTTGCAGGATATCGTGATTTCTAATTCGTGTAATTCGTGGCAGAAAACTCTCCCCAACTACCAAAAGTGGCTGGGGATTTTTTATATTTGATGACTAATAAACCTTTTACAATAAAGAATTGAGAAAAAAGATTCAGTTTTCGTTATTACTAATTTGGGCAATCCTTTTTAGTTATTTCTTTATTTTAATGCTGAAGCTAACCTTACAGTACATTCCGCTAAAAAACGACGCTGCTTTTCTCCAAATCAAACAAACCGAAGTTTCTGAAATTCCCTATTACATTGTCTTCTTTTACATTCATGTTTATTCGACGATTTTTGTTTTGCTTTCGGGATTTTTTCAGTTTAACAATACTCTTTTAAAAAAATATCCTCTTTTACATAGAAATCTCGGAAAACTATATGTTTTTGTAATTCTGTTTTTAAGCGCGCCTTCGGGGTTATTTATTGGCTTTTTTGCTAATGGCGGATTTTATTCTAAAATATCTTTTGTCACTTTATCCGTTTTATGGTTTTACTTTACTTTAAAAGGTTTTCTCTTCATTAAAAACAAAAACATTACACAGCACAAGGCCTTTATGCTGCGAAGTTTTGCTTTAACATTTTCTGCCGTTACCTTACGTTTTTGGAAGGTGATTCTTGTATATTTGTTTCATCCTGCGCCAATGGATTTATATCAAATTATAGCCTGGTTAGGCTGGATTCCGAATTTATTAATCATCGAATATTATCTTTATCATCAATCAAAAAAATGAAAAACCTTCTTTATTTATTTTTAGCCGTCTCGCTTTTTTCTTGTAACTCTAAAGAAAAACAACCACAAATCACTGATAACAAAATGCCCGAAGAAATTCGAACTGATTTATACGGCTCATGGGTTGGCGATTTTGTTGTTGCAGAACGTGACACAACCCAGCCGGAAAAAGAAAGATATAGTAATAAGATTAATATCGTTATCAAAAAAATTACCGAAACAGAAGTTACAGGACAAAGTATTGTTGCAGGTAATAACAGACCGCTTACAGGTACAATGAAAAGAACCGGAAATACAATTTCTTTTACACTAAAAGAACCGGGCGATGATAAAAACGATGGTGTTTTTACTTTCGAAATACAAAATGATACTCTTTTAAAAGGAACATGGACAGCAAATAATCCGAAAAAAGAAGTTCAAAAAAGAAAATTTGAACTAACTAAAAAACAGTTTAAATATGATCCTACAGTAATGCTTCCGGATAACGATATGTATGTTGATTATGAAAATCCAAAAGAAGAGGAAGTAACTTATGAAGAAGAGAATGAAGGCGAAGAAACAAAAGACTCTATAAAAACCGAAACATATTTTGAGAATGTATACAGAATGGCATCTGAAAATATTTTAAGAATCAATTCTTCTACACAAAAGTTAAAAGAATCGGATGTTAAAAACTTAAAAAAGATAGATTTGGAAATTCTTAGAAATACCATTTTTGCCAGACACGGATTTTCTTTTAAAACTAAAACGGTACGCCAGTTTTTTGATGATGTCGAATGGTATATTCCGGTTTCGACTAATGTTGACGATCAATTAACTTCTGTAGAAAAACAAAATATTGTATTATTAAAACGTTTTGAAAAATACGCCGAAGATAATTATGATTCTTTTGGAAGGTAGTTTATAAGGTGCTAAGATTCTAAGTTGCTGAGATTCTAAGTTTTTCTCAACGACTCTCCTGCAAGGTTTCCAAAACCTTGTAGGTATAACATTTTAAGACTTAAGTTTTTTTTTTCGCCATGAATTCACGAATGTATTTGTATAAGTGGATTCGTGGCGGAAAACTTTTCTTAAATACCTACAAGGTTTTGGAAACCTTGCAGGAAATCGCTATCTCGGGTTTTCTTCGTAATAACGTGCTTCGATTCGCTTAATATCTTTAATTGAATTTTTAGCCCACAACAGACGTTTTTCTAATATTTCTTCATCAGATAAATGCCAGTCAATATCTGAATTTCGTAGTCTGTTGGTTAGGTTTTGAATAATGATAGCAGCAGAAACCGAAATATTCAGACTCTCTGTAAAACCTACCATTGGGATTTTTAAAAATCCATCTGCTTTTTCTAAAATTTCCGGCGAAAGACCATCTTTTTCAGTTCCAAAAAACAAAGCACTTGGTTTTGTGATATCAAAATCCTGAATCATACAGTCGTTTTCATGCGGTGTTGTCGCAATAATTTGATATCCTTTATTTCTTAAAGAGGAAATACAGCCTTCGACACTATCAAAACGGTTAATATCAACCCATTTTTGTGCACCTAAAGCAATTTCTTTATCTATTCTTTTACCAAAACGCTGTTCGATGATATTAAGTTCCTGAATTCCAAAAACCTCACAACTGCGCATTACGGCACTCGTGTTATGCATTTGAAAAACATCTTCGACCGCAATCGTAAAATGTTTGGTTCGGTTTTCTAATACTTTTAAAAATTTCTCTTTTCGGTTGTCTGTCAATATATTTTCGAGAAATGCCAGGTAATCTAAATCAATCATTTTGTTTGTATTTGGCGCAAAAATACATATAAATCAACAGAAAGAAAATTCATCTGTATTTTAGCCTTCCTGATGTTCCAGAAACGTGTTGTTTAATTTTTCGTGCAGCAGGTTAAGCTTTGTAAAATTAATTTCTAATTCTTCTTCCTTAAAAGAATCTCCGTTAAAAGCCTCATTTTCGTTTTTAGAATGGGCATTTAAACGCTCATACATTTTATCAAGTTCTGCATAAGCATAATTGACTTTGATAAACGAAATAAATTTTTCTACAACCTGTTTCATTCCGTCATTATAATAAAGAGCCGTAACATTTTGATCTGTTTCGTAAAAGTTCAGAAAACCTTCAAAATATTTCTCTAAAACTAAAGCTCCATATTGCTGAAAACTTATTTTATTTATTTCCTGCGCCGTAATTCCAAAAACACTCGGCGGCAGTAAATTGGGAACCATATGCATCCCCATCTTTTTTTGATGCGATTTTAAAACTTCTCTTGGATTTCTGTAAAGCAGCGCAAAAGGTGTTTCGGCAAAAATGCTTCTTAAATAACCCGCATTAAAAATATGCCAGGCATCCAGCTTTAAAATTAAATTCTTTTGTTCCGGAAATCTTTTTTGTCCTAATAATTTAATAACTCCTTTTAAAAGTGCCGACTTTTTGTCTAAACCAAACAAATTACTTCGCAAAATTTCATCCACGATTGGCGCTTCAGAAACCATAATATTTTCTGCTGAAGTGGCTAAAGACTGACTCAGCATGGTAGAACCACATCTTGAAACGTGAAATACCAAAGATTTTAAATCGACCGAATCTATTTCTTCAGACCATTCTACAAGATTTTCAGGAGTACTTATTACTTTAAACGACTTTGAATTGTATTCGTGTTTTCGGCATTTTAAAATTGTTTCCTCAAAAAAAGGTTCGGCATATTTTAAATCTCCCACATAAATCCATTCAAAATAAATATTATTTTCTTTTTCAATTAACTTATAAGGAATCCAGTTAGAAAGAGGATGAAGTATGTTTTCCATTGGTGATTTATTTTATTTTGACTGAAGATCTGCGATAATTTTTGCTGTCATTTCTGATGGATTCCGCGAAAGTTCCGCAATAATCTGTTGTTTTACCTCATCAGAATATTCATTTTTATTGGAAGAAGCATGAATATCAAAACCCATTTCGGTAAATAATTTATCCGACCAATCATTCCGAATGCAGTCCAGTGTAAGATGAATTCGCGGTTCGGCGCTCTTATTTTCAACACTGTGCGGAAGCTGGAAATTAGCATACCAGCACTCTCCCATTTTCATAGGAACGAGTTTTTTATCTACATAGAAATATACTTCAGAGTTTGTAATGATAGGAACATGAATTCTAAAAAATCCATCTTCATAAGAAGTATCATTATCCACATGTTCTTTGATTTCGCTGTTTGGCCCTAACCGAAGTAATCTCACGGCTTCTTTTTCGCATTGAAACCAATCCATAATTTCCTTAAAATAATGACAACGGTCGAGCAGCGGCGTATTTTGGTATTCCTTATTTGAGAAAGAGGTAATATCGTTTACCAAACCCGATTGCGATCGTAAAGAAACACTTGTCCACTTTCCCTCATACCGGTTGGTGTTAAAATGCGGGGTCCATAAATCATTTTCGCAAATTGTAAGTTCTTGCTGCAGTTTTTCAATCGAAAAGGTAATAGGAAGTCTGCTTGACGAAGGATTCATAAGCTTAGGGTTAAATTTGAGATTTTTGTTTTGGTCCTGTAAATATATAAAATACACCAACCCAATCATCAAATAGATAAGCAAAATTTTACAAATTCAGGAATCCGTTTTTTAAGATTAAAGTTCTTTCTTTAAATTATCAATAATGAAGTCATAAAGTTTATTTGTTGAAAAAGACACCGTTTCTAAATCGGTTTTTAAGACTAAATCTGCTTTTTCGGGAGTTTCAAAAACATCGCTTATTCCCGTAAAATTTTTAATTCTGTTAAGGTCATCTTCCGGTAATAAAGCTTTTTTATACAAACCTTTTGGATCTCTTTTAATCAAATTATTTATCGAACAGTCTAAAAAAACAGTTCGTACAAATTCGTGTGTTCTTAATTCATTTCGCAGACTTTCGTATGGATTTATTACTGACATTAAAGTAATGGTATCTTCAGCAACAAAATTTCGTCCCACATCAAAAAGGCGTCTTACATTCTCACAGCGGTCTTCTTTAGAAAATCCTAAATCTTTACAAATCGTTTTTCGGTACACATCTCCGTCAACGATTTCAGCTTTATAACCGTTTTCGATCAATAAATGTCGAACGTTTTGAGCTAATGTCGTTTTTCCTGAACCCGATAATCCTGTAAACTGAATTAAAATCATTTAGAATTTCTTTTGTTTTTTATGAGGCATTAAAACTAAATAATCTGCAAGGTCAAAACAATAAGTATAATTACGGTTTTATTCTCTCTCAAAAATATTAAAAAAATAATCGCGCAAATGTGACGATAGGCACTAAATATCGGTAGCCATAATGTTTGATATTTGTTGGTGTGCCGTAGGTACGCAACAGAATGGCTATTGCGTACCTACGGCACGCTAAATTGTTTTGCATCCCTAATTTTCTACCGATATTTAGTGCCTAACGGCACAAAGTATACATTTTTAACTGGCTCACAAAAATCATTATTTTCAAGTACTAAAAGAAACGTGCCATTAGGCACATAATATCGGTAGATATTTAGAATTCGGCATTGGATGGCGTGCCGTAGGTACGCAACATAACAATAACTGTTGCGTAACTACGGCACGCTAAAATATGGTTCCATTTCCATTTCTACCGATATTCAGTGCCTGACGGCACAAAGCATACATTTTTAAGTGGCTCACAAAAATCATTATTTTCAACTACTAAAAGAAACGTGCCGTTAGGCACATAATATCGGTAGATATTTAGAATTCGGTATTCGTTGGCGTGCCGTAGGTACGCAACATAACAATAACTGTTGCGTACATACGGCACGCTAAAATTTGGTTCCATTTCCATTTCTACCGATATTCAGTGCCTGACGGCACAAAGCATACAT